>VYFG01000038.1 GCA_009842505.1 Gammaproteobacteria bacterium | reverse complement strand
AACCTAATCCCTCAGGTCGGGTAATGGAATGACGCCCTGGAATGGCCGGTTACATTGCCCCGGGGAATGATGGTAAGCTTCGGAACAGCCCTCCCGTGCCGGTATCTTGCCGGGGGCGGTCGAGATGGTCTGTCTCCTTGATTTCGGAATGACGGCTCCCGGGTGGGGGCACGCCGGCACGGAGGGCTCTTCGCGCCCCTCGGACATCGCCGGGCCGGCAGCGGTGCCGGTCCGGCCGGCGCCGAAGGCCACGCGGCTCCCTGGCCGGCTGCCGGCCGTCTGCGAAGCAGGGTGGGCCGCCGCGCCGTCCGGGGTTCCGGGGAGGCCGGTCAGGACCACCCCACCGAAGCGCCCAGCGGGTGGTTCCCGGCGACGACCTCGAACCGCCCGGGGGGGAGCTTGAGAAACGCCGCGCAGACGTCGGCGTCCGCCCGGCTGGCGAAGGGGCCGTGCTCCTCCATGGTCGCCAGGTCGACGACGGTGAACTCGGGGCCCCACTCGGGCATTCCCCGGAAGTGGGCGGATCGGGTGTAACTGCGCTCCGCGCACGGGGGGCAACGGCTGGCTCCATGGCTCGAGGCCCCGCATGTGGTACAGCGGTTCCGGGCGCGCAGGGTGCGGTACCGTTCCCTGGAGGCGGCATTTTTCCGCTCCATCCGGCCGCTTTCCGCCTCCATGGCCGAACACGCCATACACATCGCGGTGCCGTCGAAAGCCGGTCTGTCGGCACATTTGACGCAGGTGTTGCTGGCGCGCAAACTCGCGTATCGTTCCCGCTCGCGGGCCTGGCGGCGCGCCCGGCACGGGGCGCAGGTGGTGCCGCCTTCGACCGGTGGACGGGAGCCGCACCTGGTGCACATCGAGGCCGCCTGCCATTCCCTTCGCCGGCGTTCGGACCGGATCCTCGCGCTGCGTCTTCTTGATGCAACCCCGCGCCCGCCGTATCGAAGACCCGCTGTCCGATTTTTGTGGTATCTGGCCCTGGCCATCTCCCGTACACGCTCGCCGCAGGGAGCGCAGAGTTTCTTGCCCGACTCCGGTTCCCGGGCGCCGCACCGGGGACACAGGCACCGGGCCAGCCGGTCGTCCACGGTTCGGCGATACCGTTCCCGATCATACGCGCGACGGCGGCCCTGGTCCCTCCTCGGTTGGCCGGCGGCCTTCAGCCGCTCGTTCCGGGCCCGTTCCCGATTCCGATCCTTTTCTGCGCAGCTATCACAATTGGACCGTCCAGCCACGGGTGGGGATTTGCCGCAGCGTAAGCACAAATTTGCTGCGCGGCGGCTTTCCGTCCTCTGGTGGTAACGCTCCCGGTCTTTCCTGCGCCTTTCATCGATGTCCCGGATGGCCACCGTGGATCTCCGCGGTCAGCCCTTGAGGCGGCGGTCGTGCCACAGGCCGGTGGCCCGGGCATCCCAGATCTGCAACCCGCAGTCCCGGGAATCGATCCCGCTGGCGATGATGATCCCGTCGCGGTCCGGCGTCAGCTCCCGGACCTCGTCGAGCGTCATGATGGACGGCTTCGGCCTGCCCCTGCCCTCGCCGCCGGGATGGACGGGAACGATGTCGCCGTCCGCACGGGAACGCAGGAACCGGACGGCATAGCGGCCATCGACGAGGCCGCCGCCGGTAAGATGTACGAGAAAGGTCTGTGCGCCGGGTCTCGGTGCCCGGATCGCCGGAATGGTCATCGGCATGATGGATCTCCTGGAGAAAAGGGAAGAAGCAAACCGGACGGCTGCGACCGGGAGAGACTCCCGCCACCCGCCGCCCGACCATCCCGTTCCGGTCAATCCATCACTCTCAGTGGGGCATCCCCGGTAGCCTCTGTAAAAAACACCACGGGGGTCCCGATGCATGGTCTGTTACCCATCTGCGGGCATGGCCATTTCCCGGTGCCCAAATCCGGGATCTTTGCAGCACCGACGACAGGCGCATCAATGCGCCGTCAGGCCTTTCTTCTGGTTCGATTTCAGATTGATGACGGACTCAATCAGGGCTGAACCGAGATCACCCCGGTGCGCGGTCAGCAGGGCGAATGCCGGCGTGGTTCATGAAGGGGTCCGGCTGGATCGCGTGTTCAACCGGCAGCACTCTGGATTATCTTGACGAAGTCGATTCGGGTGTCGATAACAAAGAATTTTCTGGGTTTGTGCGCAACATGTTGTTCGGCTCTGCTCCGGTTTCCGCTTCCGCTTCAGCACCGGCTCCGGGGATGGTATCCTGCGGCCCGTATCGCATCCGCAAACCAGCTTGGTCGGTCACACGAGAACCATGGGAAAACGAATACCGGCGATTGGCTTTGGAGCGATTGCCGCATTCCTGTTCTGGGCGTTTGATGCGGACCGCATTTTGACCAGGACCAACAGCGGCACTGATCACCCCGACACAACCCGCAACTGCCTTGCGGCGCATGCAATCGAAGCAATGGGGACCACGTGATGGCCGAATGGAATACCGCCCGTGGCCGGTAGGCGAAATCAGCAGAAAACGCGACGGCGCCGGTCCCAGACACCCCCCGGAACATCCCGGCGCAAGGCTGGCGATCCGGCCTGCCTGACCTGTACGTTTGCACACACGAACACCCGGACGAAAACCGGCATAGGGATTGGTTGTGGATATGTAGCCGCAAGGTAGCCGAGGAACTTGCCGATCATCGGCAGGCTCTCGTCCAGGGAGAGAGCTAGCCTCATAGGGATGCCTAAAATTGAATCAGTTAGACATAGACTGGCGACGTTGCATTTTATGGGTATGGTTGATTACCAAATGAATCGGTCATTCTACCAAGTGTGTTGGCCAGAGCTTTTCAACGTGTTGGTACACGTCGACGAGAATGAACTTTTCACGGCCGACCGCATCTTTCAACTCTTTAGGAAATTTTGCCATTGTTTCGTAGTTTGGGAGTACGACAAACTGAACCTGATCGTGTTTAAAGGTAAAGTCATAGGGTACGCGCCACTCTCGTTCATGTGTGTAGTCAACAGTCTGACCTTTGAGTAGTTTATTAAAATCCTCTCTGTTGGGTCGATATGCTGGCCAGAAGGGTGTCACAAAGGCTTTTACGTGGTTCTCCCATTGCTGTCTCGGCCAATAGTCAGCACGGACATAGTAAGCGGGCCCACCTCCAGCTGCAAAAACATGTGGTTTAGTGAAACCCAAACCGAATGAGGAGTAACGTTTAACATGTTTGATCAGGCTCGACCAAGGGCATTCAGTGAAACAGGCGGCAGAACTATTTGTCCAAGGTAATGTGCCAGACTTTACTGTAGTTTCCTCAAGTATATTTACCAAGTTATTGAATGGGGTATCTCCTTCGCCTTTGGTGAAGTGAGCTACGAATTCAGAATCGTTCATATCAGGACTCTCGTTTGGGATATGGCGAAAGGTACTGCGATTAGTCGTTGTCCGATTCTACAGATGAGCATCAGAATATTGTGTTGAGAGGGGCGCCTATTAGGGATCGGTAATGACCGAAGGGTGTTCTCGTGTCGGTTCGGCATACTCCTGCATCAGCTGTAGATGGATTAATTTCCATGAACTTGCTTTCCACACTCCCGGATGCTCTTTAGGTCATGCCTGTCGGGAAGGGCGTCCACGCACGCATGAAAGGCACGTTCTCGTTCTTCCTTTTGACGCTGTAATTCTGCCCTGCGCTCTTCCTTTCTGCGTTCTGCTTCTCTGAATGCTTCTTCCTCGGTCCGGCGGCGACCTTCGGCTGCCCTGGCGTTACGGCGGAGTTCTTCAATATTTTTGCGGACCCTTTCCCTTCGTTCTTTTTCGTATTTTTCGCTCGCTTCATCGAAGTCCTGGCAGTTGACCTTGTAGATGCCGCAGCCGATATCCCTATCCCAACGATAGGCTTCAATACGAATCGCTTCCTCGCAAGCCCTTTTGTTTGCCTGATATTCGCCGGATGGATCGTAAGGCTTATTGCCGCATTCCCTCTTTGCTTCAAGCTGACGATTAGTTTCGATGCCCCAAAGCCGGTTATATTCTTCAGATATCCTTCTCTGTTCGTCCCTTTGTCTTTGCGCTTCATCTGCCTGGCGTTTCAGGATCATGCTGCGCACCTTGCTTGCTCCTTCCTTTGCCGTCCACCAATCCCCCGAATCCTTGGCTTCCTCGATGTAATCCCATACCTGGCTGTAATAACGCTCGTTGGTGGCCTGGCTACCCTCAACATTCTGGGACAGACAAATTGGAGTGTGACTGCGCATCGCCCGGACCAGACATAGCACGCTGTAGGGGCTGATGGGTCGCTGCCCGTGCAGATGGCGTTCATGCATGCAACCCCGGGAGCATTCATTCAGGATATTTTCGGACGGACTCCATGAACCATGTGCCGATTCAGAAGGCAGATCAATGGTATCTTCGCTCGCCCATAGGGCCACAGGTCCCAAGACGAGAGCCAGGACAATGATGAGGGTTTTGTTGTTCATGGATTTTCGGAAAGACGGTTGATGACGTCCCCGGCGATTGGTGTCGGGTCAGACGCCGATCACTCCCAGGGAGAAACGCTGAGGACTCCCGCGCATTCGCCTTTCACCTGGCTGTACGGGCCGGGGGTCGGGCAAGAACTGTTTCATTCCACGAATGGCTCGGCATGGGCCGCTTGGGTGTGATTGGCAGGCGGGGAAGATAGCACAGACGGGTTGGGCTGGCTTTTCTGATGCCGAAGCGGGTGCTTGTACTGTTCATGTTTACCCCGGTTATCTCCCGTTAAGACCAGCATGGGGTTCTGCCACCTGCCAACCGGCCAAGTTAGAGATTTGACCGAATTACCCGGCCAGCCGATAGTCATGCGCTGGAGATGTTCCAGCTTGACTTTACCTTGGTGTCAGTTCGCTTGCGTGGTGCTTCGAGATCAACAAGGTATCAGCCTGGAGCGCGACCGATGGTGCGCAATCTCACCCGTGCCGACCCTGGTCATTCGGACAATCCATTAGGCTAATTTATCTTCCAGAAGGGTGAATCTGTTGGCCAGTGCCGGCCCTGTTTGCCCAGCCACGCGATTCTCGCATTATCCATGTTCGCATTCCGAACATCCCGAGAGAACCGCATTCCATGACCAAATCCTCTTGCGCCATCACCGTCGTCCCCGCCGCAGCCCCGCACCATCCAGCACCCGGTATAAATGACCCGGCCATCTCGGAGCTGATCGGGGCGTCCATCTCGTCCAACACCCGGCGAGCCTACCGGGGGGCGCTGGACAGGCTGGATGCATGGCTGAATGGTCGTCCCGTGGAAGACGGAACCCTCGCCGACTGGATTGCCCACCTGCATGGACAGGGGCTTTCCGCGGCCACCGCCTCGCTGGCAGTGGCCGCTGCCCGGTTCCGCTCGAGAATGTCCGGGCGGGAAGATCCTGCCGGACCCGTGACCGGGAGAACCCTGGCCGGTATCCGTCGGAGTTCGATTGGCCGGGGTCGTGGACAGGTGGCCGGGGTGATCTGGGAGATGGCGGATGAGGCGGTGACCGAAGCCGTTGAGGAAAACACTCTGCGGGGATTGCGGGACGCCGCCCTGATTTCGGTGGCCTCAGATGGGCTTCTTCGCGTGTCCGAAGTCGTTGCGATCAACGCGGATGACATCGAACGGGACCCGGACGGTTCCGCCGTTCTTCATATACAGAAGTCGAAGACTGACCAGGAGGGGATGGGCGCCACCTGCTATCTCGGCCCCAACACCATGGCCGTGCTGGACGCCTGGATGGAATCCGCCGGGATCGGACGGGATGGAGGGAACCCTGATGATCCGGTATTCCGTTCGGTTCGCAAGGGCGGGGCCATCGGCGGCAAGCTTTCGGACCGCTCGGCCCGGGCCATCGTGACCGCACGGTGCGGGTTATCCATACCGGGCCGGGTGTCCGGACATTCATTGCGCGTGGGTTCGGCCATATCCTTGGCGAGGGCGGGCGCGAGCCTGGTGGAACTCCAGCAGGCGGGGCGATGGAAATCCCCGGCGATGCCGGCACTTTATACGAGAGGGGAGGCGGCACGCCGTGGCCCGGTGGCCAGGCTCCGGCACGGGCAGGAAAACGGAAGGAGGCCGGCGGCCGCTGATCCTCTGGAGGTCGGAGACCTGCCTGTGCCTGCGAGTGCAGAAAAGGAAAACGGGGAGGCCAGGAAAGAGCCGGGCCGGGATGCGGGGGGCGGTCCATGCGCCGAACCATGTGCCGAAAACAGTTTGACTCCGGGAATTCGCTCTAACGGAGTCAAAACGGCGGATTCCACGACCCTGCGGAAGGCCTGCCTTGCAGGTTCTCCTCCCAAGGCCCGGGAATCCTCGCCTGACCGTGTGACTGAAAGATACTGGCCGGACTGGCCGATGTCAAATCCCGTGGGGGCATCAGCGGCCGGGCCTCCCGCCGCGTGATCGGGCGTCCATGGATGGGTCGGCGTCGCCGTTTTAATTCCGGAAAAGCGAATTACCAGAACCGATACGAGATGAGGCCATGAAACACCAAGAATATTATCCGATGATCCGGTCGGCCCTTGCCGCCCTGGCCCTTGGCCTGCTGCTGTCCGCCTGCGGGGGTGGCGGTGGAGGTGGAGGCAACAGTAACAATGGTGACGACGGCAGCCCGATGTCGGGCTCCGGCAATGATGGTGGCAATTCAGGCGGGAACAACGATGGGGGTGACGGCAACAACGACCACTCGGACACGCCGGACGGAGCCACGGCCATTTCGCTCGATTCCGCCATATCGGGAACAATCGACTCGGCCGACGACGTCGACCATTTCAGGTTGGGCATCGAAAGCGAGGGCACGCTGACGATCCGCACGTCCGGGAACGCCGACCCGGACATACGGGTCTACGACGCCGGGGGCGTGGAAATACCCGGCATGGCCGGAAGCTGGATCGTGGTCATCGACCAATCCATTCTGGACAAGGGAAACTATGTGATCGTCCGGCTGTCTGGCGGAACCCCTGGAGAATCCTATTCGGCGGTGGCCAGCTTCCGGATCGATGAGGATGCAAGTATGGGGGGAGACACTGCCCCGATACATGCCCTCCCCGGGACCTTCAGGGAGGGTTCCACAGCACCCGTGTACGCACAAAGTGCATCCGACACGGTGGACAGCCTGAAAGGCACGCCGTTCCCGGCTCTCGGTACAGCCATAAGGCGGGTATGGATAGATACCGACGGTCAACCTGGGAGCGATGACGGAACCACTTCACTTAGCACAAGAGCCCACGTATCCACCATTACCGAACATGCAGATGGTGGAGCCACCGCCGTTTTCGTGGTGGATGGGCAGGAGTATCAAATCAATTGGCCACAGGAAAAATTCAATAGCAGATGGCCTGAAAACTCGGTTGTGGAGGGAGGCATTGAATTCACCTTGGAGGCAGACTCACTCAGTTCCGACAACAACCCCTTGAACGAGGATTATTACAGCTTTGCTTATTGGGGTTTCTTCGAGGACGATGTGTCCTATGGGTATGATGGACAGATCGTGTACGGGCCCAGGACAGGTGCCGATCTCCCGACGGGAACGGCCAGCTATGCGGGAAACTTCTTCGGGCGCTTTCATTCAACCGCCGGGCATCCAAGCTGGACTCCTCCCGAACGATTCGGACCGGGAGCCACCGGCAATCGCCGGGCGCTCTGGGGCAGGATACACCTCGAAGCAGACCTTGACGATCTCACGGTTAGCGGGAACGTTGACACCCTTTGGATGCAATCTGCCAGAACACGGGTTGACGATGATAATGTCTCACCCGGCGAATGGTCGGAATTGCCGGACACGACGTCAATCGCGATATCGGAAGGCAGCATAGCCGGGGGGCGGTTCGTCACGACATGGGCGGGACAGGATACGGATCCGGGCAACCCGGCGGAAAGCAGTGCCCGGGGCTTCTCAGGCCATATCGTCGGTGATTTCTACGGCCCGAATGCCGAGGAAGCGGCGGGCCTGTTCAACGGCAGTCGGGCAGCTACCGGCACCACTCCGAGGCAGGTTATCTGGGGCACCTTCGGCGCAGAGAAAGATGAGTAGAACCAGGTTCCTCTTTCTGGCAGTACCACTCGTTGCCTTTGCAGCATTGGTCAGCCCTACGCACGCTCAGGCACTGTGCGAAAAACTCCTGCCGGACGAGATCAAGGCCTGCGAAGGGTCGGACTTCTGCGGCGTATGGGGCGAAGCGAAATGGGACGGCATTCTTCCCCATTGTTTGGCGGTCGAGGGATCCGATGGCAACCATCACGCAGTCTACGCATGGGGAAGGTCAGCCCAATGGAATATCCATTCCCCAGGCCGGGAGCACGTCCAGGTGCACGACACGGGCGATATCCTCAAGATGAAACTGGGCAACGGTGCGAAAGTCGAATACGAACTGATCGATGGTCAGCTTAACGGGTATTACTACCTCAATGGAGGCGGTGCGTCCATCGTCATGAACCTTCAATGTTGCCCTCTGAAAGGGAGCTGTGAAAGAGATTTACCTCCGTGCACAAATGAACCCCCAGCACCTCCATGCTGCCAGGCGTTTGGGTCATGTGCTGATGGTCTTCCTCCATGTCGATGATGTGTGCACTATAGCTGATCAGGATGACCACCCAATATCCAAAGTGGGCAAGGCCGCTAGGTGTCAAGTTAACGGATTGGGTTGCGATTATCGCGTTTATTCTATCCGTTGTAGGGCTTCTTGGGACTGGAATTGCTCGCTACTTGTATCCACGTATTGATGTCTCTTATCCTGAAGAAATCCAATTCAATTGTATATCGTACGACAACATTGAGGCTCAGGAAAGTGGTTGCAATCGGAAAAATAATGAAGTTCGTTGCATACCTAATTCCAACGTAAAATTAGTAGCGGACCTGTTTAGTATTTGGAATAATTCCATAATCAGCACGAAGCCGCAAATTCTGAAAAAAATCACTGCAACCGTTAAATTAAATCAAAATAGAGCCTTTCCCTTTATATGGAAATACTTTACAGAAATAGTCGACAATGCAAATAGCCAAAAAGGCAACACTGGGCGGGTAATATTAAATTATGGAGACCTGAGAAACATCGAAGTGGAATTTATTCATGGTCAGATTACGAACGAAAAACCAATGACGATGACGTGGAAGAAACTTACTGACAGCATTGTTGCCAGCGATAAGGTCATTGTTGATTTTTCTTTGGACATTGCCTACGGATCTGAAAAGAAAGTACGCTGCACACTAGATTTCCGAAAGAAGGACATTGGTAAATTGAAATCCAATAATTACTCAGGGCACTATATTGTCGCTAATTCAGTGTGCCAAGAATTAAATTAACAGCGGGGAGTTAATCAGACGGAGGCACACAATGGTCATTTTTTGCCTATCCGAATTTCGCTTATCCGGCTTAACGTATTTTCCTGAGTTCAAATATGCCCCGGCCATTAAACGATCGGAGTTGTGATTGACTATGAAGAATCCTCCATCGCTTCCCAGAAGCAGGTCTCTACAAACTGCTGCCTGAAAATATCTTGTTGAGAGATGGTCTTTGATTGTGCAATTTCATTCCATGTTGAGGAATACTCGAAATCCTGCCACTCCCGGGCACATTGAGCTTTGGCGCGGGCGGCTTGTACTTCCACCATCGCTTGTATGCGGGAGAGAAAGTCCGCTGGAGCCTTTTGTTCCGCCTGCAGTTCTTCAGGGGCAAATTCCGTGAGGAGGTGGTGTATTCGACCAGAATCATCGTGGCGGCAAGGGTCAGGGCTACTGCAATCATGATGCTAGGGTAACGGATCATCGGGCTTCCTCGGAGCAACCCCCAATCCCCTGATAAGGGGTTCCTGAGAGGGTTTTATCTGGTTGGTCGGCTGTTGTTGGCGTGGCGGTGGTTCCGGGACTCGAACAAGAGGCCAGGTCGACATGAACGACGTACCGTTTCGCCCCCCAACTGTACATTTCGTCTCCTGATTCCACGGTCCGGGCGAGTGGATCCGTGCCGCCTGGAAGCGTTCGTCGTTCCGTGGTGATTGCGGCCTGCTCAGGCCGCGGCCCGGCAGGGCGGGGCGCGGGAACGGCAGGTGGAGGGAATCCCCGATTCCAGCGTGACCATGAGGTGGTACAGCCAATCCAGACGCAAGTTGCTCTTGGCGAAACGCACACACCACTGGCGGGCCGAGCGGGTGAGGTGCGCCGTGGTCCGCATCACGAAGCGGATCACCGGACGGATGCCATGACGGCGGGCCTTCTTCGGCAATGCCGTGTACTGCACCGCCCGCAGCAGGACCTGGGCGATCTGGCCCAGGGCGTAGAAGGCCTGGTTGGCACGATACCCCCGGCACGGCGGATGGTGGAGGTCCATGTCCACCAGGGGGCCCTTGAAGGCGTTCTCCTGGCCCTGCTTGCCCCGGTGACGGTGGACCAGTTCCCCAAGGGGCAGGTCGTTCCGGGACACCAGGATCATCGTGTGGCTCGGGGTCAGCAGGAACTGGCCCCCCTGGGTCCGCCGGCGGATCACCACGTAGTGTTGCATCCGGTCCCATCCGTTCGGGTGGTGCGTGGCGAAGATCGCCTCCTCCTCCCTGCCGATGTCCGTCCACGCCGAGTCGGGAAGTCCCTCGAGCTGCTCCAGCACGGGGCCCTTCCACCGGTCGTTGGTCAGGCTGACCGAGTAGTCCCAGCCCCGCCGGCCGCACTCCCGGACCAGGTCACCCTGGTAATAGGCATTGTCCCCCCGAAGCCACACCGGGGTGCCCTCCGGGATAATCCCCGCGGTCCAGTGCAGGTGCCTGCGCCAGTTCAGCGTCACCCGCCCGGCGAATTCCACCGCCGCATCCCACAGACCCTTCACGTCCCCCGTCTTCAGCCGGGACAGCCATTCCCCCGCACGGCGCGCCTCCGGCGCCTGTTCAAGGCCCAGAAGGATGCAAGCCCCCCGGTCCGCACGCAGTGCGTCCAGGTCCGACAGCGAACCGTGACCGCAGGCGAAGGACGCGATCATCGACCACATCATCTCCCTGTCCGTGGCTCCGCGTCTCCTGACCTTCACCGAGGTCGCCCCTTCCAGAAGCTCGAACAGTCCGAACTCCCGGGCCGTCCGGGCCAGCACCGACGCCCCGCCGAACGACGTCAGGTCCAGGTTCGTGAACTCGTACTGCACCCTCGGCGGACGAATTTTCCGGGGCTTGCCCCCACGGTTCTTTCCGCTCTTCCCGCCCCGGTTCCGATGCTTCTTCATGTTCACCCGCCGGGTGCGTTCTGCAGAACCTCCATTTTCCCATGAATCCCTTGCAACTGTTGGTCTTGCCGGGTTACGGCCGATGCCTTATCAGGGAATCAGGGGGAGAAACCGGTTCGAATGGCCGCCGGGGCTATGCACGGCCGATCAGGAAAAGTGCGAATGCCCATGGACCGGCCCCGGCTGCCGGGGAAAATTATACGGGATCTACGTTGGGGCGTCCGAATGGACCGGGACGAAGTTCCATCGCCCGCCTGCTGTCCATGCCGGATCGCCAGGCCAACCGACAATGATGCGCTGGAGATGTCCCGGCTTTTCTCTTGTTTGGTTGCGGTTTGTCGACGGCGAAACCGTGGGCCGTCAGGTACTCACCCCGGGACGCGGCCGGGGATGCGAAATCGCGCCCGGGTCGAACATGGTCACCGGGGGATTCCGTTCTGGCGTCAGAGGACGTTCCAAGGCCCCTCGAATGGGTGGGTTTCAAGCCCCTACAGGGTGGTCAAGCGTTCCAATGACCGGCCGGATTCCACGCAAGCTTGACCACTCCTTGGGCCGGGTGATCAGGCCGACACCACTTTCACCGCTGACACGTTCCGGGCATCCCTGCTGAAAGCTACGCCGACGAGATGGATCGGCTCGCCCCGGTCCCGGTATTTTTCAGCGTAACCCTTTGACTGTATCTGTTCGATTGCCGATTGGGCTACTGATTTGCCGTTGCCTTCCCCGTCCGTCATCTTGAACTCGAACACGAACACCTGGCCGCCGTGGAGCACCACCATGTCCGCCCGTCCCCGGCCGGAGGAATCCTCCACCCGGAGGTCAAGACCAATGGTCCGGAAGCAGGCGTACAGCATCCCGGCGTACCACGCCTCGTAGCGGGCGGGACTGTTGGTGCCCTGCCACTGGTAGGGGATGCCGGCGAAGAAGGACTTCAGGCGATCCGCGAACCCGTTGAAGTCGTTGTCAACCAGCAGGCGGCCGAGTTCGTCGCCCTGGTCCGCAACCCCGTTCTCCGGCCCGGTGATGTATCCCAGGAGCCCGTCGTTCAGGCTCTGGAGCACCTCGAAATTGGGATAATCCAGTGTGTAGAGAGTCCGGTGCCCTCGCCTTTCTTCAGAGGTTATGGTCAGGTACCCGGTCTGGAACAGCAGCGCATCGATGCCGATATCCCCGACATCGAACCTGGACAACTTCCTGGCATCCGTAGTTCGCTGTTCCAGTTCCATCGGGCTCATCCCCCGTTCCATCATCATCCGGAACAGGAAGGTGGGAGAACCGGTCTCGAACCAGTGGGCCTCGAAATTTCGGGTTTCGAACAGCAGCAGAAGGTCGAACGGATTGTAGAGCTTCTCGTCGCCGAGCCAGTGGTAGCCGTTGTACCATTCCCGGATCTCGTCCCGATCGAGCCCGGGGAGTTCCGGGGCGAACACCGTGTCCAGATCCCGGTCAGTGTAACCGCAGATGGTGGCGTAGTTCGGATCGAGGCTGATATTCCGGAGGTTGTTGAGGCCCGAAAACAGGCTCACCCGGGAGAACATGCTCACCCCGGTGACGAAGACGAAGCGGACGTCCTGAGGACTATCCTTGATGATCCCGTAGAACCCCCGCAGATAGTCCCGGTTGGCGGTGGCCATCTCGGGGTGGTCGATGACGTCCAGGATCGGCTTGTCGTACTCATCCACCAGCACCACTACCTGTCGACCGGTGGCATGGTGCAGACGGTCCAGGAGATCTCTCAGACGTTCCGGTCCTGAGCAGGGCGGTTTCGCCGGATCGAGACCGGCATTTCTCTCAATGATCGCCAGTTGATTGGTGATGCTTTGCTCGAGGTCCCCGGGTTCGTCGTACTTCCCACCGAAGCTCAGCCGTACCACCGGATGCTTGGTGGACCAGTCCCAGTGTTCGTGTATGTCGAGTCCGCGGAAAAGAGGTTCATTGCCCTCGAACAGTTCCCGCAGGGTATCCACCAGAAGGCTCTTCCCGAATCTGCGCGGGCGAGACAGGAAGTAGAAATCTCCCATGTCGACCAGCCGCTGGATATGGGGGGTCTTGTCGACGTAGTAGCAGTCCTGCTCCCGGATTCTTCGGAAGGACTGGATACCAATGGGAAGCTGGCGGCGGGCCATTGTCCATAACTGGAGACGAGGTTGTAGAAATGATACCATGCTCCCGGATGGTATCAGTGTTCTGCTGTCTTCCGTGTGTTATCTCACGCCGGATAGGTCTTGATGTCAGCGATCCTGGAAGCCATCGCAATTTGAACGATGTCGTCAGATCGATTCCTCATCCAGTGCTCACGGAAGGTTTTCTCCGAAGAGGAGATCAGAGTGCTTGAGGAACATGGAAAACGGCTCGAAGCCTTGGCCGATGGCCGCCAACTTCCCGCCAGCGAGGCCGGTCGTCGCTTCGTTGAAGCGGTCAATGGCATGCGCAAGCCGGAGACGGTTTACGAGAGAATCTGGCTGAAGTACCTGTGGCGTCTCGAATGGGAGCGAGATCCCGCCAACCGTGCTGCCATGGGGCCACTCCGGAAGCTGGACGATGATCGGGAGGACTGGAAGCGTATGAGATCCGCGAACTGGGGGGCGACGGTACGCAGGGCCAGGGGACACGAAGAATGAAACTGCTGCCGTTTCGATCCGTCTGCCGGGTCGCCGTAATTCACTGAGTGCTTGAGGTTGCGATGGGCCGGCACTCAGCCGGATTACGTAGCGCTTTCCCAAGGTGTGGACATAGGTTAGGCTCGCGGCCAGCGGTAAAGTAAACCTGCATGTTCCGCTAGTGACGGATAGAAACCTACTGTGGTGAGCTCTTCCGAATGTGGTCTGAGATTCGCGTGATTGCATTGTCAGATTATTGCGCCAGCCTCCTTTGAATTTTGGATGTCACATACGAGGAGAAAAAGTGATCGACGGCACTGTCCTTGCACCCTTCATGCACGACTCCACTTGGCCGGATAAGGAGGTAGAAATATTCCGCAAGGCGGTGTATTACTTCCATGTTCATGCTCCAGGACGGGATCCGGTGACTTTATTGAGAAAGTTGGCGCTTCAGAAACCATGGAAAAAAGAAGACAAATGGGGATGTATCAAGATCGCTTGCGACAAGGTGATACATTTGGCAATCACTGATGTCGACGATGGCCAAATTGCTGGATTTGTGAAAAATCTATTGATCTTTACGAACCTGGTTCTGATTCAAGAGCATGGCTTTCAAAGGGTGTCATCAGTACGAATCGAGAGAATCAACAACATAGAAAAGACAAAGGAAGATGAGCGGAATTCGGAGATTGCATGGAGCAAGTATATTGAGAGCATTGATCTTGCATACGCATCCCTGGAAAGCTCGATTCACGCTTTGGACAAGGGGAGAGGCCGTCTGACTGTTGGAGAATCGGACATGCTGTCACCGGTTTCTGCTGCAATTCCCTGTATTCTGATAGAACCAGAAGATGATTTTCAGATTGTTTGCCAGATTGATTCGAGCGACACAGATCGATGTGTTTACGAGTTTCGTCCTGATGACCCTGTAGGTTGGGTAATGATGGGTGGCAATCTCTCTTATGATAAATTTGCTGATAATATTACGGCAAGCTTGGGTGTATGAGGGAAGTAGTTGGTCGTTGTTTGGAAGGGCATAACCTGTTTAGTACATTTTAGGCGAAGGCATGAAGGATTCGCTTGTCTCGACCTCCGAATTAGGGATTTTGGTTTTGTCTGGGTATCATGATCTCGTCGGTAAAGTGAATGTGATTGTTTCGACATCAGGATATTCCTTGTCAGACCAGTTTCGGGTTTCCATGCCGGTTCGGTGTATTCCGAACTTCCGGCACTCTTCCCTAACCTGAATTCGTTCTTCTTCGGTCCAGGATATCTGTTCGGCATAAACCATGTCTTCCGAAGAGCCGTGTGTTTGGTCGGGCGGCTCACAAGAGATTCCAATTACCCTCTTCAAACGTTCATGTTCGCGGCCGTGAACACCCCGCCCGATGTAACTGACTGAGGC
>VYFG01000105.1 GCA_009842505.1 Gammaproteobacteria bacterium | reverse complement strand
AATCCATGGGAATGATCAAGACTGACTGAGTCGTATGTGGGGTGTTGTGAGGCCAGACGCGGGGCTTCTCCCGCCAACATCCTGTCCGCACTTCTATCCTGTTTCCGGGACTGTCCCCGGCCGGACATCCAGGCCATCAAGTCCCTGTACGGGTGGCCGGAAGGCAACCTGCGGGCGCCGGGTCCGCAGCATTTTCCCGGCCTTTTCCGCTCTGCCCTGGCGCACCAGGGAGAGCGCCAGGAAGAATTCGATCAGGTCCCGCTGCGCCCGGCTGCCGCCCAACCGCTCGTGATCCGGGAGGATTTTCGAAAGCTCAGCAGTTGCGGCCGGCCAGTCCCCGGCATTCATTGCCTCGAATGCGCGTGCCAGCGTGCCCACATGACCGGCAGCAGTCCCGGCCGTGCTGCCGGTGATTTCCGCCACCGTTTCACCGTCCCCTGCCCTGGAGTGCGCCAGCACCGCATGCGCATCCGCGAAGGATATTCCGCTTGTCGGAAAGTGTGTCCTGGCATACTCCGCAAGACCGGCCCATTGGTCCCGCTGAACGGAAACCCCGGCGATTTCCGCCCGGAACATCAGCGAGACGCCATCGGTCAGCACGTTGATGGGCGGTCCGATCGCATGGTCCGGAGCGATTCCCGTTCGCCAGATTTCCCACATGCGGTCCGGCCATCCGAGGTGCAGCGCCCACAGCGCCATGTGCCAGTTCAGATGACAGTGCAGCGGCCCGGGACTGTCGCAATCGTCGATCCAGGTTGCGAGATATTCGAAACCCTCCCGGTGCCGGCCGGATTCGTACAGGAGGTGGCTGAAATAGTGCGCCCCGGTAGCGCTTCCGGGATTGATCGCCAGTGACCTTTCGATATCCTTTCTTCCCGGTCCGAGCCGACCGGTCTCGATGCGGGCGAAACCGTGCTGTCCCAGAAACCACCAGTCATCGGGATAATGGGGCGACAGCGCGTCACACCACGCAAGATGCTCCGCTTCCCGCCCGGGACGGCCGCTGAACCCGATCAGGCCAAACACGCCGGTCGTGGGCTGAACGACAAGGGCATCCCGGGGATACGCTTTCACATGTTCTTGGATGGCCCTCCAGGCTGCCTGGCTGTTCCCCTCGAGAAGCAGACCGAGGCAATGTATCTGGCCCCGTTCCTGCTCGGAACAATTCCGGGCCAGGTGCCTTGCCCGGGACAGCGGTGTGGCAATGTCGCCTCCCTGCCCCATGATACGGCGGCTGCGGGCCAGGGCCAGATGCGCCAGCGCGAATCCCTCGTCCGCCGATACCGCCCTTGCAAAGGATTCCTCCACTCCGTCCGTCGAAGCCAGCATTTGATCCAGTCCGGCCTGATAGGCCAGCCTGGCGTCGGCGGATGCACTGCCGAGAGGGTTGCCGTAGCGGTCCGACTCCATCGGAACTGGATTGTTCAGAGTTCCAGGTTCGTGATGAGAACCGAGACCCAGGCGGCAATACCCTCCTCGCGGCCGCAGAAACCAAGCCCCTCGGTGGTGGTGGCCTTGATGTTGACGGCACTGATGTCGATTCCGAGATCCTCCGAGATGACACCGCGCATGGCACTGATGTACGGCGCCATCTTCGGTCTTTCGGCCACAATGGTTGCGTCCATGTTCTGCACTAGCCAGCCCTCGTTCCTGAGCAGTCCGGCCGTACGGGTCAGGAAGCGCCGGCTGTCGGCTCCACGCCAGGTATCCCCCGAGGGCGGGAAATGATGGCCGATGTCACCCAGGGCAGCTGCGCCCAGGAGGGCATCACATAGAGCATGCAGCAGAACGTCCGCGTCGGAATGGCCCTGAAGGCCCTTTTCCCACGGAATCCGGACCCCGCCGATGATCAGCGGTCGTCCCGGAACCAGGCGGTGCACGTCATACCCATTGCCTATCCGGAAATTCATGATCGTAACAGGTGCCGTGCAAGTTCGAGGTCCGTGGGCGACGTGATCTTGATGTTTCCGGGAGACCCGGGGACCAGTTGAACCCGATGGCCGCGGCGTTCCATGGCCATCGACTCGTCCGTGACGGCGGCCCGGTTGTCCAGTGCGTCCCGCAGTGCCGAACTGAGCGGCCCCAGGCGAAAGCACTGTGGTGTCAGGGCACGCCAGAGACGCTCCCGCCGTTCGGTTTCGATGACCATTCCATCCCCGTCGGACCGTTTGACCGTGTCCACCATAGCAGCAGCGAGGATTCCGCCGCAATCCCGTTCCCGACAAGCCCGCAACAGGCGCTCGACATCCACCTGTTCCACCAGCGGCCTTGCGGCATCATGCACCATGACCCAGTCCGCGGTGTCCGCGCCGAGGGTCGATTGCAGGTGGTCAAGGCCGTTGAGCACTGTCTCCGCCCTGGTTTCCCCACCTTCGAAGGTGCGTACGTTGTCAAGACCGGCCATGACGGAATCCCGCCAGTGGACATCGTCCGGCGAAAGCCCCACGGCGATACCGTGCATGCCCGGGATTCGGCGAAACACGTTGAGCACGTGCGCCAGCACCGGTACCCCGCCAAGATCGAGGTACTGTTTCGGAATTTCAGCCCGCATCCGGCTTCCGGACCCGGCTGCCGGGATGACACACCACAAGTTTTCTGATTTGTTGGACACCGGGACGACAGTTACAATTCGCGCCCCGATTTTATGCCATATGCCCGCCATTCCGAATGCCGACCACGCTCCTGAATCCCCCGCTGCCCGGAAACACCGGATCGGTCGGCTGGAGCAATCTGCACGGGGCGGCCTTCGGATTGGCCGTCGCCGAGGCCTGTATCGCCCATGAAGGGCTCCTCCTCGTGGTGATGGATGACCCGAGGCAGTTGCACCTGCTCGAGAGGGAGGTCCGGTTCTTTCTCGGAACCGGCGACCCGGAAGTACCGGTGGTTCATTTTCCCAGTTGGGAATGTCTTCCCTATGACGTGTTCTCCCCTCACCAGGACATCATCTCGGAGCGGTTGCGGTTGCTTGCAAGGCTTTCGGCAATGCGCCGCGGCGTCCTGCTGACCAGCAGTGAGAACCTCATGCAGCGGTTGCCGCCCGTGGACTATGTCCTGGGTCACAGTTTTTCGGTGAACGTCGGCGACAGGCTTGACCTGGACGCACTCCGGGACCGCCTCGCCAACGCCCACTATTTCAGCGTCAGCCAGGTGGTCTCGCCGGGGGAATTCGCCGTTCGGGGCGGTATTGTCGATGTTTTTCCCACGGGCTCGGAATCCCCCTTCCGGATCGACCTGTTCGACGATGAGGTGGAATCCATCCGGTATTTCGATCCCGATTCGCAGCGCTCCTCGGAACGGACCGGCAGTATCGAGCTCCTGCCGGCCAGGGAGTTTCCGATGACGGATGAGGGAATCCAGACATTCCGCCGGGCCTTCCGGCGCGCCTTTGAGGGCGACCCCAGAAAGCAGTCAGTCTACGCAGAGGTCAGCGAAGGCAATACACCGCCCGGCATCGAATTTTTCTTCCCGCTTTTTTTCGACCATACCGCCACCCTGTATGACTACCTGCCCGAAAACTGTCTTTGTGTACAGGAACAGGGACTGGTAAATACCGTGCAGACCCGGTGGGCCGAGATCAACGACCGGTATGAGAACGCCGGCTATGATCCGGGACGCAAACTGCTGCCCCCGGAGATGCTGTACCTGAATCCCGATCAGTTCAGGGCACGCCATATCTGCTATCCGAGGGTGGAACATCACCCCGGAAACTCGCGCCAGGCGGACTGGTCGGCCCGGACCCGGCCGGGGAAGGAACTCCCGGTCAACACGCGTCACGCCTCGCCCTACGATATCTTTCTGGATCATCTGAATACTTCGAAAGACCGCATCTTGATTGTCACCGAGACCGCCGGTCGTCGTGAGGCAATGGATGCCATGCTGATGAACCATGACCTCCTGGTCGCCAACTGCACGGATTTCATGTCCTTTCTGCAGGCGGCCGACACGCCCTGTATCTGCATCGCCGACCTGGAGCGCGGCCTCCACCTCCCGGGAATCGGCATCCAGGTGATCACCGAGAATCAGCTCTACGGGGAACGCGTTTACCAGCGTCGCCGCCGGGGAAGAAACCGTGTCCAGGATCCCGCCAGCATCATCCGCTCACTGTCCGAACTGGCCGAGGGCGATCCCGTGGTGCATATCGAGCATGGAGTCGGGCGATACCGGGGGCTCAGGTCGCTGGACATCTACGGGGAGGAAACCGAATTCCTGGTCATCGAGTACCTGAACAACGATCGGCTGTACGTCCCCGTTCTCTCCCTGAACCTGATTTCGCGATATGTGGGCGGCACACCGGAATCGGCACCCCTGCACAGGCTCGGCAGCGATCAATGGGAAAAGGCCAAGAAGAGGGCCCGGGAAAAGGCGTACGATGTCGCTGCGGAACTGCTGGAAGTCGAAGCATTCAGACTGGCCAGACAGGGCTTCGCCATGCCGGTGGACGCGGAGGATTTTTCTGCCTTTACCAGCAGATTCCCGTTCGAGGAGACCTCTGACCAGGACCGCGCCATCAGGGAAGTCCTGGCGGACCTGGCTTCGACCGAGCCCATGGACCGGCTCGTGTGCGGAGACGTGGGCTTCGGCAAGACCGAAGTAGCCCTCCGGGCCTCGTACGCGGCGGTGCAGAATCGCAAGCAGGTGGCGGTTCTGGTACCCACCACCCTGCTGGCGCAGCAACATTTCCAGACCTTCGCCGATCGCTTTGCCGATCTACCGGTCTCGGTGGAGCTGTTGTCCAGGTTTCGCGGAAAAAGGGAACAGGAGCGAATCATCGCGTCCATGAAAACCGGGCATCCCGACATCGTGATCGGCACCCACCGACTGCTGCAGCAGGACATCAGCTTCCGCGACCTCGGACTCCTGATCATCGATGAGGAGCAGCGATTCGGTGTGCGCCAGAAGGAAAGGATCAAGCGCCTGAGAAGCCAGGTGGACATCCTCACCCTCACTGCCACCCCCATTCCGCGCACGCTCAATATCGCACTGGCCAGCCTGCGCAAGATTTCCATCATCGCAACGCCGCCAACATCGCGTCTGTCCATCAAGACATTTGTGCGTGAATGGAATCGGGGATTGATCCGGGAAGCCTGCCTGCGGGAAATCCGTCGCGGCGGCCAGGTCTATTTTCTCCACAACGAGGTGCGCACCATGGAACGGATCGTGGAGGAGTTGAGGGAGCTCATTCCAGAAGCGGAGATCGATTCCGGTCACGGCCAGATGGGAGAACTGAAACTCGAACGGGTGATGCGCGATTTCTATCACCAGCGTTTCAACGTGCTGGTCACCAGCACCATTATCGAAAGCGGCATCGACGTCCCCAGCGCCAACACCATCATCATCAACCGCGCGGACCGGTTCGGTCTGGCCCAATTGCACCAGCTTCGGGGCCGGGTGGGCCGGTCCCACCACCAGGCCTTTGCCTATCTCCTGGTTTCCGATCTGAAGATAATCACAAACGACGCGAGAAAACGCCTAGAGGCAATTGATTCTATGGAAGATCTTGGAGCCGGATTTGCCCTAGCGTCACATGATCTGGAAATCCGGGGCGCCGGAGAACTCTTGGGGGAAACACAGTCCGGCAGCATTGATGACGTGGGATTCAACCTGTACAGCGAATACCTTTCACAGGCGGTCAATTCCATCCGGGAAGAACGAATACCCGACCAAATCGCCCTCCCGGAATCCTCCAGCACGGTGGAACTGCATGTGCCCGCGCTGTTTCCTGAAAGCTACCTGGGCAATACCCACACCAGGCTTGTCCTGTACAAGCGCATTGCCAACGCAACCACCCTGGAGGAACTGGAAGAGATCCAGATCGAAACCATTGACCGTTTCGGGCTGCTGCCGGATGCCGGCAAGAACCTGTTCCGGTTGACCGCCATGCGCCTGCAGGCGGACCGGATCGGTATCCGCAAGATGGATCTTGGCGCGCAAGGCGGTCTGATCGAGTTTCATGAGCGGATCAACGTGGACCCGTCGGTGATCCTGACCCTGGTCCATGAAGACCCCGCCCGCCATCAGCTCGGGGGGCCGGGTTCTTTGCGGCTGAAAGGTGAAATGGACGAACCGGAAATCAGATTAAGAATCTGCGAGAAGCTTCTGGACACGCTGGCGGCCCAGATAGCGCATGAATCGTAGTCCGGCAGGCGATCGAGGCAATTCTTGATATCTTGCCGACATTTCCGTTATCTGCCGAAGCCACGGGAATGCGGCGTGGCATGCCTGGATTTTACGCTGCGGCCCCCAAGGAAACCGGAAGCCTGGAATCGATTCGGGGCGGATCGTCAACGATCGGAGCCAGGTTCGAAGCAGTCGCTCCATGGTGCTATGCTACCGGTCCCTGCAACAGGATCATCTGCGCATCGGAAACATGCCAACTCCCGCAATACCGAACCTGACCGGTAACCGTACACTGCGGCTGCTGATTCTCTGCCTGGGCATCATGGCAGCATCCACCGCAAAGGCACGGGACTACGCCGTGGAAGTACTGGTATTCGAGCGAACCGAAGTATCCACGGAAGTCGAGGAACAATGGAATCCGGGTTCCAACAGCCAACTGACCAACCTCGAGAAGCTCCAGTCGCTGGTCGACCGTGTGGATGACCACCCGATCGGGGAAGGGATTGCACATCTGGCCGGACACCAGTCGAAACTGTTGAGTTCAGGATACCGGGTTCTCCATGCCGCCCGTTGGCAACAGCCTTCCGAGGTCTACCAGAACGCGCCGGTGGTACCTGTGGGCACACTGGACACCCGCATCCGGGGCGCCGTACGGGTGTACAGGACATCCCTGATATTCGTGGACATTGCGCTTGGCCTGACCGATAGTCTTCTGGACCCCGATTTCCCCCTGTATTTCATCAACGAGAAGCGGCGCGTGAAGTTCAAGGAGGTGCATTATTTCGACCACCCCAGGTTCGGCGCCCTGGTGACCGTGTGGCCGGTGGAGGGATAGCCGCATGGCTACAGTTTCACTGCTGAACTACGACGAAGCCCCGGAGGAAGTCCAAAAGGTATTCGACGAAATCAAGGCAGCCCGGGATATTCCTGATGTCAACAACTTCTGGAAAGCACTTGCACACGACCCCGTGACCCTGCGACGTGTCTGGAACAGCCTGTCGCAGGTCATGAAGCCCGGCGCCCTTGACCCGCTTACCAAGGAGATGCTTTATATCGCCGTCTCCATTGCCAACAACTGCGAGTACTGCATCCATTCGCATACCGCCGCCGCCCGGGCCAAGGGCATGACCGAGACCCAATATGCGGAACTCCTCGCTGTCGTGAGCATGGCGTCCCAGACCAACGCACTGGTGACGGGTATGAAAGTCCCTGTCGACGAGGATTTTCTGGTCGCGCCAGACACTGCCGGTCCGTAGCCGAGATCAGCTTCCCCAAATGGTCAGGCCAGGCTGGTGTCCCTGGTCTAACAGTACTGCAATATGGCAATTCCGCGGAGGGCGCCGAGTTCCATATGCAGCCGGATCTGATCCATTGTGATGGGCCCACCGCCCCTTCCCGCGGCGGGATTCACCACGATGGCGATGGTCGCGTAGTCGATCCCCGCCTCACGGGCAAGTCCGGCCTCGGGCATTCCGGTCATGCCGACAATATCCCCGCCATCCCTTTGCAGGCGGTCGATTTCCGCCGCCGACTCAAGCCGCGGACCTTGGGTGGCCGCATAGGTCCCCGAGGCATGAACCTCGACGCCGGCCCGCTTCGCCGCCCGGATGATCTGCGAGCGCAGGGCCGGGGAATACGGGTGGGTGAAGTCCACGTGATCCAGGAAATCCCCCGTCCCGTCATGAAAAGTGTGCTCCCTGCCCCAGGTGTAGTCGATGATCTGGTCGGGAATGACCACATCACCAGGACGCATGGCCGCCCCGATCCCCCCCACCGCGCTGAAGGCGATGATCCGCTCCGCCCCCGCTGATTTCAACGCATGGATATTGGCGCGGTAGTTGATCCGGTGTGGCGGAATCGTATGGCTCGCACCATGGCGCGGTAAAAAGAGAAATTCCCGGTCATGGAGCCGCCCGGTGACCAGTTCATCCGATGGCTTGCCGTAGGGCGTATCGACCGTGCGCCGGTCAATGACCTGAAGATCTTCCAGTTGGTCGAATCCAGTACCCCCGATTACCGCAGTGTGGACCATGTGGAACTACCCCGAACCTGAACCTGGCCTGGACAGACCGCGGGCGATCCGTATTTTCCGGCGGTTTCGTTTCAATCCGGACCTCCCCTGCCCTCGTCCAGGATTCGTTTCAGGTACTGCCCGTAGTCGGCTTTCCCGAATTCTCCGGCCAGTTCCTCCAGCCGGGTGTCGTCGATGTAGCCCAGCTGCCAGCAGATTTCCTCCGGGCACCAAAACTTGCTGCCCTGACCTCTTTGAACGGCTTCGACAAATTTCGTGGCGTCGAAAAGTGAATCCGGCGTTCCGGCATCCAGCCAGATCATGTCCCGGCCCAACTCCGTCACTTCAAGCCTACGTTCGGCCAGATAGGTGCGGTTCAGGTCCGTGATCTCCAGTTCGCCCCGCGCGGACGGCACCAGGTCACGGGCCCGTTCCACCACGGTATTGTCGTAGAAGTACAATCCCGGCACCGCATACATCAACCCTGGCTCCGAGGGCTTCTCCTCCAGTCCGTTCACCCTGCCATCTTGGTCGAACATAATCACCCCGTACCCTTCCGGATCTTCGAGCTGGTACGCGAACACATGGGCACCTCGCTCCAGGGTCGCCACGTTCCTGAGGGTTTCGGGCAACCGTTGCCCGTAGAAGATATTGTCCCCGAGTACCAGCGCCGAGGTGTGGGCGCCAATGAATTCAGAGCCGATAACGAATGCCTGCGCCAGGCCGTCCGGGGACGGCTGGATGGCATAGGACAGGTTGATTCCCCAGCGGCTGCCGTCGCCCAAGAGCTGCTGGAACCGGGGTGTGTCCCATGGGGTGGATATCAACAGTATTTCACGAATTCCGGCAAGCAGAAGGGCTGACAGCGGATAATAGATCATCGGCTTGTCGTAGACCGGTATCAGCTGCTTTGAGACGGCCCACGTCAGCGGCCAGAGCCGGGAGCCGGTCCCGCCCGCCAGGATCAGACCTCTCATACGACACCCCCGGGCCGGGCAGCAGGTGCCGGGTCAGCGACCGATGCCATGATAGTGCAGGCCGGCGGTCCGGACGGCTTCCGGTAAAAAGACGTTCCTTCCGTCAAAAATCGCGTCTCCCCGCATCGTGTCGCGGATGCGGTCAATGTCCGGGGCGCGGAACGCCCTCCATTCCGTGACCACGATCAGGGCATCGGCCATTTCCAGCACCGCATACGGGTCTTCGTCGTTCAGGTCCAGATCATCCCGTTCGCCGTAAATCCGCCTGGCCTCGGCGGTTGCAAGCGGATCGAACGCCTGCACCCGTGCACCTTGCTCCCACAGCGATTCGATCACGACCCGGCTCGGCGCCTCCCGCATGTCGTTGGTGTCGGGTTTGAATGAAAGCCCCCATAGTGCAAACGTTCTTCCCCGCAGGGTGCCATTGAAGTGGCCCATCAGCTTGTTCACGAGCACTCGCTTCTGGTCGTTGTTCACGGCTTCCACGGCAGCCAGGATCCGGGCTTCGTATCCCACCACCCCGGCGGTGTGATACAGCGCCTTGACGTCCTTGGGAAAGCAGGAACCGCCGTACCCGCAGCCGGGATAGATGAAGTGGTAGCCGATGCGGGGGTCAGCCCCGATCCCGACCCGGACCGCCTCGATATCGGCGCCAAGCCTTTCCGCCAGATTCGCCATCTCGTTCATGAACGAAATTTTCGTTGCGAGCATGGCATTTGCCGTGTATTTCGTCAGCTCTGCAGAAGGGATGTCCATCGCGATCACACGCTCATGGTTCCGGTTGAAGGGCGCATAGAGACTGCGCATGACTTCCAGGGCGCCTTCATCGTCGGATCCGATGATGATCCGGTCCGGTTTCATGAAATCATCCACGGCAGCCCCTTCCTTGAGAAATTCCGGATTGGAGACCATGCCGAATTCCACGGAGTGCCCCCGGCTTGCCAGAGCCTCGCCAATCACGGTACGCACCTGTTCGGCAGTGCCCACGGGAACTGTCGACTTGGTGGCCACGACGCGGTAACCATCCATGTGCTCGCCCACCGAACGCGCCGCTTCCAGCACATGGGCGAGGTCCGCGGACCCGTCCTCGTCTGGCGGTGTTCCTACGGCAATGAATATGACCTCTCCATGGGCGACGCCACGGGCGATATCCGTCGTGAACCTTATCCTGCCGGCTTCCCGGTTGTCCGCGACCAGTTGGTCAAGACCCGGCTCATGAATGGGTACGATGCCCCGGTTCAGGCCGTCGATCTTGTCCCGGTCCGTATCCACACAGACCACATGGTTGCCGACATCGGCAAGGCAGGCACCTGTCACTAGGCCGACGTAGCCGGCACCCACTACAGTGATGTTCATGGACCTTCGTCAGATAATGAAAATCTGGCCCGCGCCGCGGTGCATGGCCGCATCCCCAGCCGACTGACCGTTCAGATCGGCAGCTTTCCCTGTGCCGAGGACTCGCCGCGCTCGCGTCCGAAGAAGCTTTTCTGGACCGCCCCCCAGGCCTTGCAGCCGGGGCACTGCCAGTGCAGGGTATTGCTGCTGAATCCGCACTGCCGGCATTGATATTCCCGGGCATGACCCATGGCTTCTGAAAGCAGACGGGCAATGAGCTCCATGTCGATGGATTCGCCGCGGAGCAGTTCGGGCGAGTTGCTGTTCCGCAGCAACTGGTACAAACCCTCAAGCGAGGGGTACTTGTGAACGATATCAAGCAGGATCCGGGTGCTGGAAAGCTCCCCGTGCTGATGCTGCGACATCTCCACCAGGGCCGAGATGATCCGGGCATCCGGGTTTTTCTCCAAGGCGGACTCAAGGAACTCGCGATATCCCTGCTTGTCCTGCAATGCGGCATAACTGCCGGAGACGAGGTCCACGACCTCCCCCAGGGATTCCGGGGCCCAGAGTTCAAGTCCGCGCCAGATCGCGATTGCACCGCCATGGTTGCCCCTGATCGCCGCCAGGCTCCCGGACAGTATGGCCGCCCGGACGCATTTCTCATCGTACCGGAACGCCGTTTCAAGATAGTATTCCGCCTTGCCGGGCTTTCCCTCCTGCAATGCGCTTTCCGCGAGTTCGCAGCAGTACTGCGACAACGTCTCGGAATAGTCCTGCCGGGAAATCCCCGCAAGTTCCTCTCCGATCACGATTGCGCTGTGCCATTCCTTCTCCTGGTCGTAGATCTGCAGCAGGAAACGGCAGGCCTGCTCCTTGTACTCGGACAACTGCCGCAGTTCCTGAAACAGGCTCTCGGAACGATCGAACAGACCCGCCTTGAAATAGTCCTGGGCCAGTTCGAAAAGGGCCAGTGACCTCAGCGAGTCCTCCAGATCGGAACGCTCCACGAGATTCTGGTGAATCTGCGTGGCGCGTTCGATTTCACCCCGGCGGCGAAACAGGTTGCCGAGCGCGATATGCATCTCCACCGTGCTTTCATCCAGCACCGTCGCCTGCAGAAATACCTGCAGCGCCTTGTCCGGCTGCTCGTTGAGGAGCAGGTTGAGTCCCTTGAAATACGCGTCGGGAACCGGCGGCTTGCTGGGTTCATGGCTGTGACGTCCTTCGCGGCCGTCACGGTCCCTGAGCGCCATGTACCAGCCGCTGGCGGCAGCCAGTGGCAGGAGAATCAACAGCCAGAAGGGGTCTACCATAATGCGTCCGATCTACTCCATAGGATATCCGATTGGGTGTCTATCCTCTCTCCCGCATGATCAGGTATCCACGATTCTGAGTGTCCGGTTGGCCTGCGCGAGACGGCGACGCAGTCTCAGGTTGCGTACCACGCCGGCAAGCCAGCCGATGACCACGCCGATGAACAGTGTAATCCAAAGCAGCAGCGACAACGGCATCTCCTTTTCGAATCCCATGTAGTAACTGAGTGTCACGAGTTGCGGATTGTTGAGATAAAACGAAAGGGCCAACAGGAAAAAAACCACAATTACAGCTACATACAGCAGTTTTTTCATGTTTATTTTCCCTTGTAATTCTCGTCCACTCGATTTCTCAGGTTGGCCCCCGGTTTGAAATGCGGGACGTATTTCTCCGGCACCTGGACCTTTTCACCGGTTTTCGGATTTCTGCCGATGCGCGGCGGGCGATAGTGCAGCGTCATGCTGCCGAATCCGCGGATCTCGATACGCTCGCCGCCAACAAGTGCCCGCGACATGCAGTCAAGGATACTGTTGACTGCCAATTCAACGTCCTGTCCCAACAACTGCGGCTGCTCTTGACTGATATAGGCAACCAGTTCCGACTTGGTCAGAGTTGGCTGATCAGTAGATTGCGCGTCATCAGAAGCCATACCGGTACCCTCGGATATCAGGAGCTTTGCTTGTTCAGTTGTTCTTTCAGCTTGTCACCCAGCGTCGCACTGCCGATAGCTGATTCGCGGGAATATTCCTGCACGGCCTCGCCCTCGATCTCCATTTCCCTGACCTTGATGGAAAGGGAAATCTTCCGATCCTTGCGTTCAATGCTGGTGATCTTGGCTTCGACCGTATCGCCCACGTTCAGCGCGGTACGCGCATCCTCGACCCGGTCCTGGGTGATTTCCGATGCACGGATGTATCCCTCGACACTGGGCGCAAGTTCCACGGTCGCCCCCTTGGCGGTGACGTCCTTGACGGTTCCCTGCACCGTGCGGCCCTTGCCGTTTTCGCTGACATAGGTGGCGAACGGATCCTCGATCGCCTGCTTGAGACCAAGGGAGATCCGCTCCCTTTCGGCATCCACCGCAAGAACCACCACGGTGAGTTCATCACCTTTCTTGAGCTCGGTGACCACTTCCTCCCCCGGACGGTCCCAGGAAAGTTCGGACAGGTGCACCAGTCCGTCGATTCCCCCCTCGACACCGATGAAGACGCCGAAGTCCGTAATCGAGCGGATTTTTCCGGTCATCACGTCGCCTTTCTTGTGCAGCGCGGCGAACTCTTCCCAGGGGTTGGGCGTGCACTGCTTCATGCCAAGGGAGATGCGGCGGCGGTCGGAGTCGATATCGAGCACCATGACCTCGACCTCGTCACCCACATGGCAGAACTTGGCCGGATGGATGTTCTTGTTGGTCCAGTCCATCTCCGACAGATGCACCAGGCCTTCCACCCCTTCTTCCAGTTCCACGAATGCGCCGTAGTCGGTCAGGTTCGTGACCCGGCCGAACAGGCGGGTTCCCACCGGATATCGCCGTGAAAGATCCAGCCACGGGTCCTCTCCCAGTTGCTTGATGCCCAGCGAGACACGGCACTGCTCACGATCGAACTTCAACACCCTGGCCTCGATCTCGTCACCGACATTGAGCACTTCAGAAGGATGCTTGACACGTTTCCAGGCAAGGTCGGTGATATGCAGCAGGCCATCAAGCCCGCCCAGATTGACGAATGCGCCGTAGTCGGTGAGATTCTTGACGATGCCCTTGACGATCTGACCCTCCTCAAGGGTGTCCAGCAGCTTGTCCCGCTCCTCGTTGAGCTCGTTCTCGACGATGGCCCGTCTGGAAACTACGATGTTGTTGCGGGACTGGTCGAGCTTGATGACCTTGAAATCAAGTTCACGGCCTTCGATATAGGCGGAGTCCTTGACCGGCCTTACGTCCACGAGCGAGCCGGGGAGGAAGGCACGAAGGTTGTTGATGTCAACAGTGAATCCGCCCTTGACCTTGCCTGTAATGATGCCGCTGACGATATCGCCGTTCTCGTGGGCCTTGGAGAGTTCTTCCCAGGCGCGTGCGCGCATGGCCTTCTCCCTGGACATCCGCGTGGCCCCGGTGCCGTCCTCCACGGCTTCCAGGGCAACCTCCACTTTGTCGCCCACCTTGACGGTTATTTCCCCGGCGGGGTTCCTGAATTCAGAGGCATGTATCTCTGCATCGGACTTGAGACCTGCCCCGACAATCACGAAATCATTGTTGATCTCCAACACTTCGCCCGTGATTACCGAGCCGGGCTTCATCACCACGCCGGAAAGGTTCTCCTCCAGCAGCGCTGCAAAGTCTTCACTCATAGTTCAAAATTAAAAAAAGCTGCCCGATTTCCAAACGCTTGCCGGTTCTGCAGCCGCATCCGGCTGGATGCCGCCCAAAGAGGGAATTGATACGAACAGGAAGCGTGGCAGGCAGTCGACGTTATCGATAGGTTGTATCATTCAAGACAGGACTTGAGCAGTCAGCCAGCCCCCGGCATGGCCGCCTCTCCGGACCTGTCCACCAAGTGCCGATCGAAGATCAGGTCAGCCGACGGCCGCCGGGCAGGTCACGAATGGACCCGAAACCAACGTACCCGGCGAGACCGGCGGGGAACAGCAACAGCCCGGGAGCCCGAGGCCAACTGGCATGCCGATTCACCCTCGCGCCTTCCCCCGGGAACGGTCTGCTAGCCCCAACACCACCTCGACCGCCTGGTCGATGGTTAGTTCTGTCGTGTCCAACAGCATCGCGTCTTCCGCGGGCCGCAACGGTGATACCCTGCGACCCGCATCCCGTCGGTCCCGTTCGGAAATCTCTTCGAAAAGCCGGTGGATGTTAACATCAAAACCCTTTTGTCTCAACTGGTTAAAGCGCCTCTGCGCCCTTTGTTCCACGCTGGCAGTGAGAAAAATCTTGCAATCGGCATCGGGAAAAACAACCGTTCCCATGTCCCGTCCGTCCGCCACCAGTCCCGGGGGCATGGCGCAGTTCCGTTGCCAGGACAACAACGCCCTGCGCACCGCAGGGAGCGGTGCCACCCTAGAAGCCCGGTCACCGGCCTGCTCACTGCGGATTTCATTTTCCACGTCCGCTCCAACCAGCATTGCCTTTCCCTGGTCGAAACGCAGCGGCAGGGATCCGGCCAGTTCGGCCAACTGCGATTCGTCATCCAGCGGCACTTCCCGGCGGACCGCGTACAATGCCAGGACACGATATAGTGCCCCGCTGTCGAGGTAATGCCAGCCAAGTGCACGGGCAACCCGCAATGCCACCGTACCCTTGCCTGAACCGCTCGGGCCGTCGATGGCGACTACGGGCACCGCCTCGCCGTTCATCCTGGTCCGGGCAGCCGTAAATCGCTGACGGCCATGCCCGCACTCCGGGCAAGGTCGAGGAATCCGGGAAACGAGGTATTGATGCAGGCTGTGTCCATGACACGGACAGCGCTTCCGGCGGCATTGGCCGCCATGGCGAATGCCATGGCGATCCGGTGATCACCCCCGCTTTCCACAAC
>VYFG01000066.1 GCA_009842505.1 Gammaproteobacteria bacterium | reverse complement strand
ACTCCGTCGCGACATCCACCGGTTGTTCGACACCGGCTACGTGACCGTGACACCCGACCTTCATTTTGAGGTCAGTCGACGAATCAAGGACGACTATGAAAACGGACGGGAATACTACAAGTTGGACGGACAGCTCATACTTGCGCCGAAGGAAACGGAAAAGAAGCCAGACCCATCGGCCCTGACCTGGCACAATGAGAACTGCTATCTGGGGTAGGAGTTCATGAGTTCTGCTGATCCCGACACCTTGATGCGCCTGGCGGCATTCGCGCAGGTAAGACGACTGAGCAAGGTGCATGATCACCTGACGAGGAAGGAACTGAGCCCCGGATTCAACTTCAATGGGGAACGCATTCCGTTGGTCAATCCACAGCGAGGGATCTTCAAGCCACGACAGATGCGGTACCTGCTTTCCATCAGAACCGTTATTCCGAGTCCCGGCAAACGTATCTGGTATGACGATCAAAGGATGGTTCACCGGCAGATATTCGAGAGCGAAGAGGCCGTTGACTATGCGTTCATGGGACAAGATCCGAATGCTGCAGACAACCGCTGGCTCCGCGAGGCCTTCGAAAACCAGATTCCCCTGATCTACTTCCTTGGCGTTGCACCCAGATGCTATCAGGCGATGATCCCAACATTTGTTTCAGGCTGGGATGCCAAGAGTCTTAAGGCCCGGATCGTCTTCGGAACGCCTGACCAGGATGAACTCACCGCACCTCAGACCTCCCGGGAGCGCCGATACGCCCTTCGCACTGTCAAACAGCGACTGCATCAGGCCTCGTTCCGAGAGGCCGTAATCACTGCCTATAACGGTCGTTGTGCCCTCTCTGGACTGCCCGAACAGCGGTTGCTCGACGCTGCACACATTATCTCCGACAGAAACGAGCAACTTGGCCAGCCTGTCGTTCCGAATGGCTTGCCACTATCCAAGATCCATCATGCCGCGTTCGATGCACATCTGATTGGTATCGATCCCGATTACCGACTGCATGTCTCAGAACGACTACTTGATCAGAACGATGGACCGATGCTTGAGGCGCTCAAGCAACTCGACGGAGGGGAACTCCATCTGCCGGCTCGAATCAAGGACCATCCGGACCGCGATCGACTCGCGCAGCGATTCGAACAGTTCCGGACGGTCACCTGAGCCGGCAGTAATCTCGACGCTGCATCGATAAAATTCCCCAAGGATACAGCCACCCGGACCGTTGATCTGCCCAATCGATACACGATTGGATATGTTGACCGCACCACGGAGGTCATGGTGGCCCGGCAGTGATTCAATGAACAAGGGATGGCTGATGCCAGCCATTTTTTTCAATCCGATTCTGGGTAGAAATTCGGTACTTTGACCGGCTTCGCCTAGACCGGCTCACAGTCTGGAAATTGAATTTCCCGCTGCCCCCTGAAATTGTTGCACTGCACAATATATTATGATATGCTGCACCGCACAATACATGTTGCACCCTAGATATACTCTTTGCACAGGAGACTGACCATGGCCAATACGCCTGAAAACAAGCAGTTGGAAAACGCAGTTGCGCCGGTTGTGGCGTTCAACAAGCTGGTGATCAAGAACGCCGAGGAGGCGTTCAAAATGCAAATCGCCAGCCTGCAGACCTACACCAAGATGAGTCTTGAAAACCTCAACGCCGGTCTGGATGTCCGTGATCCGGATGAATTCAAGGCCTACGCCGAAAAGCAGAAGGACATGGCCAAGGAATTCACCGACCAGATGGCCGCTGATGCCAAGGCCTTCGGTGAACTGAATGCCAGATTCCTCGAGGAAGCCCGCACCCTGACGGAAGCCAGCATCAAGGCAGCCGCGGAAACCGACGAGGACGCCTGACCGGGCGCCTGGCCCAACCGGTCTTTCCGGAGCCCCTCCGGAGCGGACACTCCCGGGACCCATCTGGTCCTTATTCGCTGACCGGGCAGCGTCTTTTTTGTATTCCGTCAATGAAACGGTGGCCCAGAATGACATGCGCATTCACTGCCCCTGGCCGGTAACAAACATATCGCGGCCATGAACAGTTGCATTGTCATCTCCGGCGGCCACCCTTGTTTTCGCCAGTCAATGCTGGCCGAGATCAAACCCTGGTTCAGGACCACAGATATCCTGGAAGTGGAGACACTGGCGGCAACCCTGGAGGTTCTCGAGAAAAGGCAGGTGGGCCTAGTGGTGCTGAACCTGCGTATGAGTGACTACCGGGGACTCGCCGGACTCATGATCATCAAGTGTTGCCACCCGAATGTGCCGGTCATCGTGGTGAGTGCGAGGGCAGGAACGGAATCGGCACAGGCCGCCATCCAGTCGGGGGCGTCCGGCTACATCGTCAAGTCCGCGTCCTCCGGCCAGATCAGGAGCGCCATCGAACAGGTGATCCGGGGAGGAACCGCAGTCCCGGCAACCGTGTCCGCGGCGACGGACAATGCGGAACGCAAGCTGCCCGAAGCCATTGAGAACATCAGCTTGCTGACGCCCACCCAACTCAGGGTATTGGGGAAGATGACCGCGGGCCTGCTCAACAAGCAGATTGCCTGGGAGATGGGGATATCCGAGGCCACGGTGAAATCCCATGTCACCGCGATATTCCGCAAGCTCAAGGTTCGCACGAGAACCCAAGCGGTATTGCTGGCAATTCAGTGACAAACAAACTGGCTTAGCCTTACTCCGTCTCTCGCGGACGACCCACTGCATCCCTGCACCTGGATGTAGACCTGGAGCCGAACAGGGAGCGGCTGCAAGGCACCAGGGAAGACCGGGGCATGGCCGGTCAGAAACAACACATGCCCAGTTTCATCCGGCCAGTCCGTCCGGTGCACCACCCGGTATCCCGATCGGGGTGATGCACCGGTCGGGGCAAACGCGGCCCGATCAAGTACGAACTTCCGGCCTGCCGCGGCATTCAGCCGGGCCGGCCGGAAGCCCGTGCGCGCTATGCCGGGATGGGGCCTGCCTTCGCCACCTGTTTCATCAGGCCGTCGTCCCAGTCGCCTTCCACCATGATATGGGAAGCGGCTCCCAGCTGGACCGCTTCGATCAGGTTGTGACTGAGGTAAACGTATATTCCGGGCTGCCGGAACGTATACAGTGCAGCGCCGGCAGAACCGCCCCTTATGAACCATGTCTCCAGTCCCGTCGTCGGATCATCCGTGAAGCTCCCGGTCTCCCATACATAGTCACCGTGGCCACCGATCAGGTGGGGGCGGGAATCGCGGTTCGACTGGGCATGAACGAACAGGGCCGTGTTCCCGACTTTCGACTTGAGGGCATTGTCGCCGGTAAGTGCGCCCACCTTGCCGTTGAACACCACATGGGTCGGGATCAGGCCGGCCATCAGGGGGAGCACGTCCGCCAGGTTGGCGCCCGCGACATCGTAGGTCTTGTATTTTCCGTTCTCGTCCCTGGGCACATAGAAATCCTGCTCGCCGATGTAGAAGACCTGGTCATAGCTCAGGGGGTTGCCGTCCTTGTCCTTCAGGCCGTCACGGGGCAGAACCATGCAGGCGCCGTTCATGCCATGCACCACATGGTAGGGAATCATGACGCCGCCGGGCGCACAGTGGTACACGAAGACGCCGGGCTTGGTGGCCCTCCAGCGAAGCTTCATCTGCTCTCCCGGCTGGACATGGGTCAGGGTTCCGCCCCCCAAGGCGCCGGTGGATGCATGGAAGTCGATATTGTGCTCCATGAGGCTTTCCTTGGGATTGATGAGGGTCAGCTCGACGAAATCGCCCTCATGGCAGATGATCAGCGGGCCCGGTACCGAACCGTTGTAGGTCAATGCCCAGACCTCGGTCCCTGTACCGTCTATGTCCATCTTCACCTCGGGCGTGGTCATGGTCACCTCAACGACCTTGGGTCCTCCACTGGCCACCTGCTCGTGCTCGGGTGCAAAGGGTGGCGCCACCAGTTCCTGCTTCACACGGGGCAGTGCCGCAATCTCCTCCTCGCTCATGGATGCGCTGAGACCGGTGTGCCCTCCTTCCGCTGTGCCGTATGCCGCCGCCTGCTGGATTCCGGATGCGGCAAGTGCGCCGAATGCCGCTGAGGTCGGTACCAGGGTCGACATCTTGAGGAAGTCCCTGCGGTCGATATCATCGCCAGCTTCCTGGCGTTCGTTGGTTGTTTGGAAATCAGACATGATAGATACCTCCTGGTAGGGTTGGATATGCTGTCTGCTCACCGGGGTACCAGACGAGTAACCTCACGTCAACGGTCGTATTTGAGTTGCATCAATAAATACGACAATAAACGAGATTCGTCTGTTCCTGTCCGATGGACGTACCGGATCCGGGGCGCCGGGTGCATATGTCAGATTGCATGCGATAAAGCCGCGTGAACCCTGGGCCCCGCCTGGCGGATCTCGAAAAGTCAAGGGGAAGGGCAGGATATCGAAGCCAGAATCTGTCTGAATTTCATGGCTTATGAAATTGCGCGATATGGCGAAGCCGGATAATCTTTCCAGGCAATGGGCCGCAGCACCTCAAGCTGCAGAAAGCGCACCCACGCACCCTCGCGTGCACGGTTCTTCGGGATCCGGTGCCAAGTTGCAATCTGGGCTTCAGCCCTACAACCCTCATGGGGAGATGTCCCCAAGGGGGTCGGTCTGACTCCTCATGCTAACTGAAATATTGTACTGAGGAGGTTATAATGCAGACCGAACCAATCACCAGGGCACTTCAAACCTTGGATAAGGCGGGAGTTGGAGAGGAGCAGAGAATGGCAACAGTAAAGGCTATAGCAGAAATGCAAAGTCCATTACTGGAGGCCATTGAGAAAATGGGTTCCGAAGTGGAATCCAGATTCGAGAAGATGGAATCTAGATTCGAGAAGATGGAATCCAGAATGGATGCCAGATTCGAGGGGATGGAGTCCAGAATGGATGCCAGATTCGAGAGGATGGAATCCAGAATGGATGCCAGATTCGAGAAAATGGAATCCAGGATTACAAGGCTGCAAGTGACTGTTGTTGGGATTTTCATCCCGATCATTTTCATAAGTCTACGAATCTTCACATTCCCGAACTGAACTCACGGTCCCATCCTGGGGCCGTTTTCTTCAATGCCAGCTGGAAGCCAAAACGGAAGACCGGTTCGGGAAGCCGGACGCTAGGCTCGAGAAGCCTGAACACGGTTTTCATTGGTTAGAGTTGATGGTTTTCGGACCCATCGTGTCGTTGATCGTCATCCTGCTCCGGATTCCTTCCGGTTGATTTCAAATCACAAATTCCAGAGGTTTGCCGAGCTGTCCTGGAGGAAGGACAATCCGGCTGTTGGGTAGGAGCCAGGCCGCTGAAAGCATCAACGGCCCGACTTTTTAGCTGGCTCCCCAGCGCGGACTCGAACCACGGACCAATTGATTAACAGTCAACTGCTCTACCAACTGAGCTACTGGGGAATGAGGACGCGAATACTAATCCGCAGCCCTGATACGGTCAAGGCCGTTGGGGCTGAAAAGTAGTGTGCCGACTTGCGTGGAACCCGGCGGTCACAACGCCGACAGAAGGATTCGAATCACAATCACCACTCCAGGCACAAATCCGCAATCATTGAACCGAAAGCCTCCCTGAATCGGGGCAGGCCCTCCGGTTACCCCTGATCCCGACCTGCGGGTATGACAGCTCAGCAACTACCAAACAGGCGCTTGGGCTGCACCCTCTGGTCCTGTGTGACCTCGCCAAGTCCGAGGAAACCGCCTGAATCAACGTACAGGCGAACCAGGCCCGGGTCCAATCCGGCGGCCGCACGGACACTGCGCCCCAGTTTCAGGTAACGTGCCAGGCTTTCCGGCAGGGACAGTTCCGGCAAATGGGCAAGGCCCCGGTCCGTGGGCAGCAGGACTGTCCCGCGGTCCCTTGGCGTGGGGATGCTTTCCAGGTGCTCCAGGGTCACCGCCTGATTGATGGAAAAGTCCCCGATCCCGGTGCGGCGCAGATGTTCCACGTGTCCTCCGCAGCCAAGATCCCTGCCAATATCCTCGGCCAGGGTACGGATGTAAAACCCCCGTGAGCAGCGCACCGACAGGGTCAGCAGCGTGCCGCTGTATTCTTCCTGCTCCAGGCTGTACACCGTGACCGGGCGTGGCTCCCGTTCCACCGTGATGCCCTTGCGGGCAAGCTTGTAGAGCGGCCGGCCGTCCTTCTTCAGCGCCGAGTACATGGGCGGGACCTGGAGAGACTGGCCGCGATAGGAATCCAGAACTTCCGCCAGACGGGATTTGCTTACCTGCACCGGCGCCTCGGCCACCACCTCCCCGGTGCAATCCCCGGTATCGGTTGTGGTCCCCAGCCGGATGCCGACCCGATAGCTCTTGTCAGCACCCAGAAACAGGCTGGAGATCTTGGTGGTTTCACCGAAGCACAGCAGCAGCAATCCCGTTGCCACCGGATCCAGGCTGCCGGTGTGGCCCGCCTTGCGGGCATTCAGAAGTCTTTTGGCCTGCTGCAGTGCCTGGTTGGACGAAAGACCCTCGGGCTTGTCCAGCAGCAGGATGCCATCCACGGGAAGCCCCTGCCTTGACTTACCCATCCCCGGAATTTCGGTTCAGCCGATCGATGAGGCTGGACATTTCCACACCCTTGCGGATGCTGTCGTCATACTTGAATCGCAATGTCGGGGTGACCCGAAGTTCGGCGTGCCGGCTGAGCCTGCGACGCAGGAAGCCGGATGCCCGGTTGAGGATTTTTTCGGAACCCGCGGCGTCCCTTTCACCGGCCTGCCCTTCCGGGCCTTCCGTTACCAGACCAAGGCTCGAGAAATAGACTGTCGCGTGTTTCAGATCCCGGGAGACCCGCACACTGTTGATGGATACACTGCGGATGCGGGTGTCATTGATCTCCCGCGCGATGAGCGTCGCCAGTTCACGTCGCAGGACTTCCGACACCCGGCGGGTTCGGTCGATTTCAAACATGCTGCCAGGACTGCTAGAGGGTCGGCGCCTTTTCCACCATGTGGAAGACCTCGATCTGGTCTCCCACCTTGACATCGTTGTAGTTGCGGATGCCGATTCCGCACTCGAATCCGTTCTTGACCTCCGGCACGTCGTCCTTGAAACGGCGCAACGAATCGATGGCTCCCTCGAAGATCACGATATTCTCGCGCAGGACACGTACGGGAAGGTTGCGTTTGACGGTCCCTTCGAGCACGTAACATCCCGCGATGGAGCCGATCCTCGGAGCACGGAAGACGTCCCGTACTTCCGCCAGGCCGACATGCTCTTCCTGCAGGACCGGCGAGAGCATACCGCTCATTGCGTTCGTCACCAGATCCACCACGTCGTAGATCACGTTGTGGTAGCGAACATCCACGTCTTCGGATTCAATGAGCTTTCGGGAGGCGGCATCGGCGCGGACGTTGAAGGCGACGATGATGGCGCCGGAGGCAACGGCCAGGTTGACATCGGACTCATTGATACCGCCCACCATGCCATGCACCACCTTGACGTTGACGGATTTGGTGCTGAGTTTTTCCAGGGCATCCGTCAAGGCCTCCACGGAACCATGCACGTCGGCCTTCACGACAAGGTTCAAGGTCAGGGTTTCACCCTCCTCCATATCCTTGAACATGCTCTCCAGCTTGGCCTTTTGCTGTTGTGCCAGCCGAACCTCCTTGAACTTGCCCTGACGATGCAGCGCCACTTCCCGCGCCTTGCGCTCGTCGGCTACCACGACCAGGTCGTCGCCGGCTGCCGGCACACCTCCGAGCCCGTGAATTTCCACCGGTGTAGAAGGACTGGCCGTGTCCACCGGGCTTCCCGTCTCGTCGAGCAGCACCCGCACCCGTCCGGATTCCCGTCCCGCCAGGATCACGTCGCCCTTCTTCAGGGTGCCTTCCTGTACGAGCACTGTGGCCACAGGGCCGCGCCCCTTGTCGAGGCGGGCCTCCACAACGAGACCGGTGGCGGGCCCATTGGCGCGGGCCTTCAGATCCGCCACTTCGGCCTGCAGCAGGACGGACTCCAGCAATTCGGGAACACCCTCCCCGGTCAGCGCCGAGACGTTATTCACCAGCGTGTCGCCGCCCCACTCCTCCGGAATGATCTCGTGGTTGGCCAGTTCCTGCTTGACCCGGTCGGGGTCCGCTTCCTCGCGGTCGATCTTGTTGACGGCCACGATGATGGGTACTTCCGCGGCCTTGGCGTGGCGGATCGCCTCCACGGTTTGCGGTTTCACCCCATCATCCGCCGCGACCACCAGGATGACCAGGTCCGTCGCGTTGGCGCCGCGGGCGCGCATGGCGGAGAACGCCTCGTGGCCCGGGGTATCCAGGAAACAGATTTCGTTGCCGTTCAGGTTTACCTTGTAGGCGCCGATGTGCTGGGTGATGCCCCCGGCCTCGCCGGATGCGATCTTGGACTTGCGCAGGTAGTCGAGAAGGGAGGTCTTGCCGTGATCGACATGGCCCATCACGGTGACCACGGGGGCCCGGGGCAGCAGTTCGGCGTCCTCGGTTTCCGGCACGGACAGCACCGCCTCCGGATCGTCCATGGACGCGGCCACTCCCTTGTGGCCCATTTCCTCCACCAGCAGCAGCGCCGTATCCTGGTCCAGCACCTGATTGATGGTCACCATGGAGCCCATGCTCATCATGACCTTGATCACCTCCGCCGCCTTCACCGACATGGCTTGGGCCAGCTCCCCCACGGTGACGGTTTCGGGCACCCTGACTTCGCGTACGACCGGCGCGGTGGGCTTGGCGAAGCCGTGCTGGTCGGCCACCGAAGAGGAGATATTGCCGGGCTTGCGGCCGAGGGGGCGGCGTGGACGCTCCCTGCGGCGCTTGGATGCATGCAGTTCCTCCCGCTCGCCGGGGGGTTGCCTTCCTTTGCGGCCCTTCTTGCCGCGGTGGTCGGTTTCCTCCTTCTTTTCGCGCTGCCCGGTCCGGGACTTTGGCTGCGCCGCGGTCTTGCCGGGCTTGGCGGGTTTGGCGGCTCTGTCCTGGCTGGGCTGGGGTTCCCCGGCCTTCTTCGGTTCCGCCGCGCCTTCCGCCTCTGCCGAATCGGTCTTTTCACCGGCCTCCTCGGAATCCCGGTGCTCCCGTTCCAGGCGTTCCTTCTCCGCCAGCTCGGCCTGTTCCCGGGCTTCCTGTTCCTTCCGCCGGGTCTCCTCCTCTGCCACGCGGGCCGCCTTTTCCGCCTCTTCTCGGGCACGCTCCTCTTCTTCCTTGCGCCTGCGCTCCATTTCCAGCGTCTCCTGGCGCTTCTTTTCCTCCTCCTCTTTCCGCTTGTGTTCCTCGGCCTGCTCGGCTTCCAGGACGCTGCGTTTGACGAAGGTGCGCTTTTTCCGGGTTTCGACATGCACCGTACGCGCAGCCCCGGTACGGGAAGTCTGGCGGATCTCGTTGGTGGTCTTCCGCTTCAGCGTGATCCGGGAACGCCCAGGCTCCTCCCTTGCCGCCTCGCCCTTGAGGAACTGCAAAAGGCGTATTTTCTCACTGTCCTCGAGGAGGTCTTCAGCGGTCTTCCCCGAAATCCCGGCCTGTCCCAGTTGTTCCAGCAACTTGTCGATCGAGATTCCGATCTGCGAGGCGAAACTGCTGATGGTTACTTCTGACATGTTGAACCTTGTGATATCACGGTCTGGGCCCGGACTCGGGCAATTCTACCATTGGCCGGGTATCGCCCATTGCGCTATTCAAACCAGGGCGCACGAGCCGTCATGATCAGGCTGCTGGCACGTTCCGGGGGCATTTCCACGACTTCGAGCACTTCGTCCACCGCGCATTCCGCCAGGTCTTCCATCGTCCGGATGCCGCCGTTGGCCAGCGCCCTTGCAGTGGATTCGTCCATGCCCTCCATGGTCAGGAGGTCCTCGCTGGGTGCTTTCAGCTCCTGGGACGCGATGGCAGTGGTCAGCAGCGTGTCCTGGGCGCGGTTGCGCAGCTCATCGACGATCTCCTCATCGAATTCCTCGATGTCGAGCACCTCCTGTTTGGGGACGTAGGCAATCTCCTCCAGGGTGGTGAATCCCTCCTGTACAAGGATGGTCGCCACGTTCTCATCGATATCGAGCTCACCCATGAAATGGGTCACCAGTTCACGGTGCTCGCGTTCCTGTTTCTCCACCGCATCCTTGTCGGTCATCAGGTTGATTTCCCAGCCGGTCAACTCCGACGCCAGGCGGACGTTCTGGCCGCCACGGCCGATAGCCCGGGACAGGTTTTCCTCGGTGACCACCACGTCCATCTGCCTGGTTTCCTCGTCCACCAGGATGGAATCCACTTCCGCCGGGGCCAGGGCCTGGATCACGAATTCCGCCGCATCCTCCGACCAGACGATGATGTCCACCCGTTCACCCGCAATCTCGTTCGACACGCTCTGCACCCGGGAACCCCTGATGCCCACACAGGCGCCCACCGGATCCACGTTGCGGTCATTGGAACGCACCGAGATCTTGGAACGGGAGCCCGGGTCCCTTGCGGCGCCGATGATTTCGATGATCCCCTCGCTGACTTCCGGCACCTCGAGCCGGAACAGTTCGATCAGGTACTGCGGGGACAGGCGGCTGAGGATCAGCTGCGGCCCCCTCGCCTCGTCGTCGATCTTTTCCAGCAGCGCCCGGATCCGGTCGCCGGGGCGCAGGCCCTCGCGGGGGATCATGCCGATCTTGGAAAGCATGGCCTCCGCATCACCGAGGTCGATGATCGCGTTGCCCCGTTCCATGCGCTTGACCGTGCCAGACACCAGCGTACCCACGCGGTCCGCATAGCGTTCGGCGATCTGCTGGCGTTCCGCCTCACGGACCTTCTGCATGATGACCTGCTTGGCGGCCTGGGCGGCGATGCGGCCGAACTCCACCTTGTCCATGGGCTCCTCGATCAGGTCGCCCACCTCCACCTCATCACCGCTTTCCCGGGCTTCGGACAGGGCGATCTGTGCGCCCGGAAAGGAGATTTCATCGTCATCGGGAACAACCTCCCATACGCGGAAGGTGTCATAGTCCCCGGTGTCCCGGTGTATGCTGACCCGGGCGTCAATCTCCCCGGTATGCCACTTCCGGGTTGCGGTGGCGAGCGCGGCCTCGATGGCCCTGAATATGATCTCCTTGTCGAGATTCTTTTCCCGTGACACCACTTCAGCCATCAGCAGGATTTCATTATTGGTGATCGCCATGACAGTTCAATGCCTCAAAATTCAAACAATCCCGTAACGGCCGGGCCGCACGGTATCCAAACGCATGCCGGCGGCACTCAGCACTTTCGCCGCCTGCCGCCCGCGGGCACATCGAACACCGGTTCGATGCGCGCCGATTCCATCTCGTCGTAAGGCAGGCGGTAAACCTCACCATCCACCTCCACTTCGGCCGCGGCGTCATCCGCGGCAACCAGCGTGCCGGTAAACCGCCGCCGGCCAAGTATGTGGGCCTGCATCACGATGCGGACCCGCTCCCCGGTAAATTTCCGGAAATGCGCCGGCTTCACCAGCGGGCGATCCAGCCCCGGCGAGGACACCTCCAGCGTGTAGGCGTTCTTCACCGGGTCCTCGACATCCAGCACCACGCTCACCTGCTTGCTCACGGTTTCGCAGTCATCCAGCTCGATGCCGCCGGGGGCATCGATATACAGCCTGAGGATGCTCCCACCACGGCCGGCGAACTCCAGATGGAGGAGTTCGTAGCCCAGCGCCTCGACCGGGGGTTCCAGCAGGGTTCTCAACCCGCTCAGGTTCTGCATCGCTTGCCTCGTTGTCTCTCATCCCGCAAGTCGCAGGCCCACAAAAAATGGGCCATCGGCCCATCCTCTTCTATTCGTGCACACTTCCCCGGGTATACCCGCGGTACACCAAACCCGCCGCCCGGAAAAACAAAACCCCGCGTTTGCGGGGTCGCATTCCTGCCAGGCGGAAAATTGGTAGCGGGGGCAGGATTCGAACCTACGACCTTCGGGTTATGAGCCCGACGAGCTGCCAGACTGCTCCACCCCGCAACAGACGCCGGATTCTATCCCATCCGCCCGACAATTGACAACGGGTAAACGATGACAAAACCATGGCACTCCCCGTTTTCAGCGCCGTTTTGCACGAGAGCCTCCGGGTCCGTCCTCAACCTCGTAACCCATGGTCTGAATCCGGTCCCGCAGTTCATCCGCGAGGACCCAGTTCCGACCCGCCCTGGCCGCATCACGATCGGCCAGAAGCGCAAGAACCTCCCCGGGCACCGTCTCGTCCGGGGGCAGCCAGTTGGCGAGATCGAGCCCGAGCACATCGTCCATGGCCAGGATCGTCCTGCGACGGACCGCCCCGGGAAGATTCGCCTTCGCCAGTCCCCACACCACCGCCAACGCCCTTGGACTGTTCAGGTCCTGCCTCATTTCCCTCTGGAAATCCGCCAGCCACCCTGGATCCGGGGCCCCACCTTCTCCGCCTTCCCCGCCATCGTGCGCCAGCTGGCGCAAGCGTCCCAAGGCCACAGTGGCGCTGTCTAGGCTCTCCCAGGTGAACTTCAGGTCGCTGCGATAATGTGCCGTGAGGCAAAGATAGCGGTAAGCCAGCGGATCGTATCCACGATCGATGAGGGACTGCATGCGCAGGAATTCCCCGCTGGACTTGGACATCCTTTCCCTGTCCAGTTCGAGGAAATACCCGTGGAGCCAGTAATTGGCCAGGCGGGTGCCGTGGGCGACCTCGCTCTGGGCGATTTCATTGCTGTGATGCACCGGGATATGGTCCTTGCCGCCGCAGTGAATGTCGAACAGTTCACCGAGATACTTCACTGACATGGCGGAGCACTCGATATGCCACCCGGGAAACCCCCTGCCCCAGGGGCTGTCCCACTCCATCTGGCGCTTCTGGTCCGGTGGGCTGAATTTCCATAGCGCGAAGTCCGTGGCGAGCCGTTTCTCCCCCAGGTCCACCCGGGATCCGGCATTGAGTCCCTGCACATCCAGGCGCGCTAGGTAGCCGTAGTCCTTCAGCTTCCCGGTATCGAAATACACCCCGTCGCCGGTGACATAGGTGTATCCCTGGCGCTCGATCTCCAGGATATCGGCAATCTGTTCGGCGATATGGTCCGTGGCCCGGCACCAGACATGCGGTTCCAGGATGTTGAGTGCCGCCAGGTCGCTCTGAAACGCCCCGGTATAGCGTTCGGCGATCTCCCAGGCGGTCAGTCCCGTGCGGGCGGCGCCCTTCACCATCTTGTCCTCGCCGGTATCGGCGTCCGAGGTGAGGTGCCCCACGTCCGTGATGTTCATCACGTGACGCACCTCGTACCCCGCCATGGCCAGCATTCGCCTCAAGAGATCCTCGAACACGTAGGTGCGGAGATTGCCGATATGGGCATAGTCGTACACCGTGGGCCCGCAGCAGTACATCCTCACCTTGCCGGGTTCCAGGGATTCGAATGTCCTGGTCTCCCGAGTGTAGGTATCATAGAGGGTTACGTTCTGGGGATCCGTTGTCATTGCTGGTGATCTGAGTGGTGGCGGCAAGCCTGGCTGTCGGGAGGCGGATGGTACAATAGTTCTTTCCCGCTTTCCTGTCCTCTCTCCCTTAGCCCCGGGCGGCCCATGACCATCGCGTTCATTTCCGACCTCCATCTCACCCCGGAAAGGCCTGAATCCAAGCGGTTGTTTGAGCGATTCATCATCGATGCCCATCGCTACATCACCCGGCTCTACATCCTGGGAGACCTGTTCGAGTACTGGGTTGGGGATGATGGCGCGGATACGCTCGGGCACCTGGATGCGGAGGCGGCCATTCGCCGCGCCGTCGACACCGGTGTCGAGGTACTTTTCCTTCACGGAAACAGGGATTTCCTGATCGGAAATGCGTTTGCCGAGCGCACCGGGTGCCGGCTGCTGCCGGACCCGGTGGTCATCACCCATGATGGCCTCAGAATCCTGCTCACCCACGGCGATGCGCTGTGCACCGACGATGTGGAGCACCAGGCCTCCCGCCGGCAGATGCTGTCGGGCAAATGGAAGCTAGCGTTCCTTGAGCAGCCCCTTGCGAGGCGCATGGAAACCGCGGATGCCATGCGCCGCAGGAGCGAACGGGAAAAGCGGGAAAAGCCCATGGAAATCATGGACGTGAACCAGGACGCCGTGGAAGCGCTGATGCGTGAGCATGATGTACGCATCCTGATCCACGGCCATACCCACAAGCCGGCGGCGCACGAATTCGAGATCGACGGGGAACTGGCGCGCCGCTATGTGCTCGGAGACTGGTACGAACAGAAAAGCGCGCTCTATCTCGACAACGGCCACCTCGTCCTGCAGCGCTAGGCGTCACGGTCCGCAAGGATGAAGCCGGAACAGGGGCACTCCCTCCGGAGCCGGATTCCCGGGTCGCCTAATCAGTATAATTTACATTTAATTTTCAGGATATATTATTGTATGAAAATATTATTCTCTGAAATAAACGACATCTCCCGGCTCGAATGGAACCGACCGTGAAGGGAACGGCTTCCGTGATCGGATGGCGTCACGGAAATGCCTGTTGAGCCGCTCCAGGAAGGCGACCGCCGCAGATCCGGGATTCCAGTGGAACGAATGGTCGCATTGAGCGGCATCAGTTCCGGTCCGTCAAGCTAGAATTTCCGGCAGCCGCCATGATGAGATCGTGGCGCAGATACAGATACAGGGGCAGCGCCAGGGACAGGCCGACACAGACCCCTGCCGGCAGCACGAGCCACCAGGACGCGACGTGATGCTGCCGGGCGTCGTGCCACGACCAGACCCAGAAGACCATGACCGACATCAGGACATCGATGGCAAATCCTCCGGCGGCCCCATTGACGAACAGGCCAGAGGCAAATGCGGCGATGTCGATTCCGTTGACAGCGAAGAAGCCGCCAAAATAGAACCATGGCAGGGCCGTGCCCAAGAAAGCTGCTAAAAGGTAGAAGGTTTTCAGGTTCAAGGTGAATCGATCGGTATGGGTTGGTGTGAAACAGGTCCGGGGGTTGCCGAAACCGGAGCCGATTCATACCATATTTCGGGGTCCCGAATGACAACCCCATCCAATTCCTTCCCTTCCTCCGGTTCCATTGCTCTTGACGGTATTCTTGCGCCCGGAGCATTGACGCATCTCCCATCAGAGGCCCCAGATGTCGAAAAAACCTGAAGAGCACAAATCCGGTAAAGCCGGCATCCCACCCGGAGGCGGCTGGCGCATGGGCGTGGATGTGGGCGGCACATTCACCGATATCGCCCTGTCGGCCGGCGAGCGGATACATACCGCCAAGGCCCTGACCACACCCGAACGTCCGGTGGAAGGAGTACTCGAAGGCATCGGCTACGCCCTGGACGCCGCCGGCCTTGACTCCGCCGCTTTCCGTTCGGTGATTCACGGCACCACGCTTGCCACCAACGCACTGATCGAGCGGCGCGGCGCGAAGGTCGGCGTCATCACCACGGACGGATTCCGCGATATCCTCGAGATCGGTTACGAGCGGCGCTACGACCAGTAGTAACCGGCCATTCTGGGGCGTTATTCCTTTCGGCTCCGTCCATGGTTACGCTT
>VYFG01000138.1 GCA_009842505.1 Gammaproteobacteria bacterium | reverse complement strand
CATTGTGCATTGCACAATTCCCTTGTCCCTATTGGAATTTTGCAAGCGGCTCCTTTGTCAAAGCACTCGCACGTGGCGATCGGCCAACAATCCCCTGGCAAGTAAGGCAATGTCCGGCTATCTGACGGAATCAAAGGGTTGCGGGAAGCGTGATGTTCACGCAGACTTCCGGCCTGCAAGTCAATTTCCCATTACCATGTCAGAAACTCCCATCATCGCTGCCAGGGAACCTGCCCGGGTGGAACTGACCGAAGGTGAAACCTATTTCTGGTGCCGCTGCGGTCGTTCACAGTCCCAGCCGTTCTGCGACGGCTCCCACAAGGGAACGGAATTCACCCCCTTGCGTTTTACCGCGGAAAAAACCGGCCTCGCCTTTCTGTGCCAGTGCAAGGCAAGCGGGAAAACTCCCCATTGCGACGGCACGCACAAGACCCTGTGATTCGTTGACTCCTGGCCCGGGCCCCGGGTTTCCGACAGGGCGAAATTTCGGCCATCGATTAGCATCCGGACGTGAACTGCAGTCAATCGATTTTGGGGGTTCCGCGACCCGAACAGGATGAAGGTGCGGGCGGATCCGGATGCTGAAACGGTTCAATCTCCGCGTTTATGGCCTTCTTCTCCACCGGGGCAGGCTGCTGCTGGTTGACGAGCAGGTGCGGGGCCGGGAAATCACGAAGTTCCCGGGAGGCGGCCTTGAACTCGGCGAAGGACCGATCGAGTGTCTCGTACGGGAGTTCCACGAGGAAACCGGGATCGACGTCCGCGTCAGGGAACATATATACACCACCGGTTTCTTCCAGCAGTCCGCCTTCAACCCCGAAGACCAGATCATCAGCATCTATTACCGTGTCGAGCCGGTCAGCCGGCTGACGGATGAGCACTTCGACATCCCGTTCGAGCGTCACCGCCCCCATGAAAAGATCCTTCGATTCCGCTGGCTGCCCCTGGAAGAAGTCGGTCCCGGCGAGGTCACCCTGCCCATCGACAGATACGTCGTCGAACACTGCCTCCCGGGGCTTGGGCGGGACAATCCAGGTGCGGACTGACCGGGAGTCCGCCGGCCGCGCCGCTCAACTGCGCGGCAGCAGGTTCCCGGGATCGTACAGTGCCTTGCAACCCACCGCTTCCACCCTGATGGGGTACGGCTCGTCGAAATATTCCATGACCAGTTCCCGCCCCTCCACGGCGTACTCCCTTGGCAGGTAGCCCAGCATGATGTTCTTGCCTACCGAGGGCCCATAGGCGATGCTGGTGGTATAGGATCGCCGGCCGAGTGCATCCACCAGCACTTCCCGGCGGTCCGGATCCAGGATCGGGCAGGTCCCCACGGGGTAACGCGCCACCCCGTTACGGTCGACGTTGCCGGTCATGGTCATGGTGCAGAGGTAGGCCGGCTGATGTTCCCTGGCGCGATGTTCGAGATGGGCCTCCCGGCCATGGAAGTCGGCGTCCTTCACCCTGGGCCGGGCCAGGTCCGCCTCGACCAGGTTGTACTCGGTAAGCAGGTCGGCGTTCTGCAGGCGCAGGCTCTTTTCAAGGCGGCGGGAATTGGCATAGGTCTCAACGCCCACCGGTGTCGCGCCCTGTTCATGGATCAGGTCCCAGAGCGACAGCCCGTAGCTGAAAGGCACGTGCAGCTCCCAGCCCTGTTCGCCCACATAGGAGATCCGGAAGGCCATCACCGGAATCCCGCGCAGGGTCAGCTCCCTCGTGGTGGCGAATCCGAAGGTGTCGGCATCCAGTTCCCCGGGATGATCGGCCACGGCCCGGAGCATCCTGCGTGCATTGGGCCCCCAGAGTCCGAGGCAGGCGATGTGGTCGCTCCGATCCTCGATGGATACCCTCCACCCGCGGTCCTCGGCCATGCGCTTCAGGTACACGTAATCCCGGTGGCCCGCGTCCGCGCCGTCGATCACCCGGTACTTGTCCGCCGCCATGCGCACCACGGTCAGGTCGGCCCGCACGCCGCCACGGGCGTCCAGAAAGTGGGTGTAGATGCCCCGTCCGACGGCCACGTCCCCCCCCACCCGGGCCACGCAGACGTATTCCATCAGCGACTCGGCGTCGGGGCCGTTCACATCGTAGACCGCGAAATGGGACAGGTTGAACATGCCGGCGTTTGCCGACATCTCCAGGTGCTCGGCATTGGATACGCGCCAGAAATGACGGCTGTCCCATTCATGTTCGCGTGCCGGCACCTGGTCGGCATACTTTTCCAGAAGGTGCTCGTTTGCGGCATAGCCGTGCGCCCGTTCCCAGCCCGCCAGTTCCATGAAGTAACCGCCCAGCTCCTGCTCCCGGGACCAGAACGGGCTGCGCCTGATACTCCGCCCCTTGGTATAGGGTTCCCGGTTGTGTACCGCCGGGTTGTAGATCTTGAACGCGGTCTCGTAGCAGCGTTCATGGATGTAGACGGGCGTCTTCTGGATCGGGTAGTAGCGGGCCACGTCAATCCCGTGGATGTCCACGTCGGTCAGGCCGTCGGTCATCAGGTCCGCCAGCACCTTCCCGATTCCGGGGGCGTCCTTCACCCACACCGCCTCGGCATACCACAGGCCGCGCACATCCGGGGATTCCCCGATGGAGGGCCCGCCGTCCGCGGTGACCTGCAGGAGGCCGTTGAAGGAATGGTCATCCTTGTAGCCCAGTTCACCGAGGACGGGCGTCAGTTCAATTGCTCTTTCAAGTGGCTCCAGGATGTCTTCCATCTCGAGGTCCCGCTGGGACGGCGACCAGCGGGTTTCACCCTTTTCCGGCAGGTCCCTCGGGTGCAGCAGCCTGGGGTTCTTCTCCTCGTAGTAGCCCCATTCGATCTGGCCCCCCTCGGGCGTGGCTGGATCGCCGGTATCCCGCAGATAGGCCGAATTGCCCTGGTCCCGGAGCAACGGGTAGCCGATGTGCTTGCCGGTGCCCGCGAATTCATCATAGGGACCGAAAAACGTCAGCGGATGGTCCACCGGCATGATCGGCAGGTCCTCCCCCGCCATCTGCGCGATCAGCCGCCCCCAGAGTCCCGCGCAGACGACCACGTGGCTGGCTTCAATGGCACCCCGGCTGGTGTGCACGGCCCGGATGTACCCATCCTGGATATCGAGCCCGGTACAGGTCGTGTTGGCGAAAGGCCTGAGTTTCCCCGTTGCCGCCGCATTGTCCACCAGGATGCCCGCCACCGTCTGGGAACGAGGGATCACCAGCCCCGCGTCAGGATCCCACATGGCGCCCTGGATCATGTCCTCCTCGATGAGGGGAAACAGTGACTTCACCTCACCGGGCGTGATCATGCGCACATTGGTGCCGAAAGACTTCCCGGATCCCACCTTGCGCTTCAGTTCCCCCATTCGCTCGTCGTCGCCCACCCGGGCCACCTCCAAGCCGCCGACCCTGCTGTAATGTCCCATCCGGTCATAGAACTCCACGCTGTACTTCGTGGTGTAGCAGGTCATGTTGTCATGGGCGGTCAGGTAGCAGAAGTCCGATGCATGGGACGTGGACCCGATATCCGTGGGAATGGAAGACTTGTCGATGCCGACAATGTCATCCCAGCCCTTCTCGATCAGGTGATGGGCGACCGAGGCGCCGACGATACCGCCCTGACCGATGATGACGACGTTGGCGCGATTGGGGAATTTGGCCATGGGTAATGTCTCCGGGGAATCAGCTCAGCATGCATGGATTATAGGCAGCGCCCATCGACGGTATGAACGCCCAACCGACACGGTGTTTCCCGGAACGGTCAAGGGTGGCCGCGGATCCGGCAGCCACAGGTAGATCAGGGAGCCCGGCTTGCGGATCGGGCCGCCGCGGACAGCCGCCGCGAGAACAGGCGTCCGTACCCGTTCACCTCGTAGGGACGCCCAATCAGTTCCAGGGCATGCCAGGCCATGGCCTGGTTGCTGGTAACCACCGGCCTGCCCAGAACCCGCTCAATCCGGTCCACGACCTGGGCGGACCTGAGCGCGGTGCAGGAGATGAAAAGCAGTTCCGCATCGTCGGCGCAGACTTCCAGCGCGGCGTGGTAGATGGACTCCAGGGACACCCGGGTCATGTCGGCATCACTGGCAAGGCCGAAACCGACAATGCCGGGCACGTCCAGTCCCCGGTCCGAAAAAAAACGCGCCAGCTCCACGTTCACCGATTCCAAGTAGGGCGTCAGGATGGAAACCCGCCGGGACCCGCAAGCGTGGATGGCCGCCATGGCCGCGGTCACCGGTGTGGTGCAGGGAAACGGGCCCCGTGCTTCCCGCATCCGGCGAAAGACCTCCTCCTCGCCAATCACCACGGTGCCCGACGTGCAGCCGTAGATCATTACATCCAGGGTCACATCCGGCACGATTCCCGCTGCGGCGCGGCCGATGTCGGGGGCCATGGCACGAAGATTCGCCTCGGTGACCGGGTTGGCATTGGCCACGCGGTTGGTATACAGCTCCACACCGGCCGGCAGCATGGTCCGCAGGTCCGACTCGGCACAGAGGTCCGTCGCCAGCGCCACCAGGCCGATCCGGCCATTGGGTCCGGGCGTCTCCAGCGGCTCGGCGAGGTCGACGGTTCTGTAGGGGACTTCGGCCATATCGCCGCTGATTCTATGCCATACCACCGAACCGCGATACCACGTTCTTGAGGGGCGCGGCACGTGCCCCCGCCCGGATCCGGGGGAACGGTCCGGCGTCAATGCGGATACGAAAAACCGGTGCAATCCGGCGCGTTCCCTCCGACCAGGACCCGGCAGTTTGATGATCATAGTCAACCGATCGCCGTGTCTCCGGCCTGTTTGGTTACACTCGGCGGAATTTACCCGTGCCTCCTGCCTTGCCAGCGACGACAAGATCCCCCTCGCCCCCACTGGCAGTCGCCAGCGTGGTCCTCTCCATGACGCTTCTTGCGGTGGGAAACGGGCTGCTGTTCGCCTACATCCCGGTGCAGCTCTCGGAATCCGGGTATCCGCCCTGGATGGCCGGCGCGGCGGTGACTTCCATGGCCGGGGGTGGCCTGCTGGCCTGCCTGATCACCGGCCTGGCAGTCCGGAGGGTGGGACATGCCCGTGCCTTCGGCGCCATGACCGCCTGCGTCATCCTGTCCGTGCTGATCATCTCCCTGGGGACATTCCCGCTCCTTTGGGTCGGTGCACGCGCGCTGTACGGATTCGCCGCCACCGGTCTTTTCATCATCAGCCAGAGCTGGCTCAACGATGCCTGCGAAAACGAATGGCGCGGCAGGGTGATCGCCCTGTTCTATATGCTCTACGTCGTGGCCATCGGCTGCGGCGGGTTCCTGCTGCGATTCCTGCCCCTGGACGACGCCACGGTTCCATTGACGAGCATCTTCTTCGCCACCCTGGCGCTGTTGCCGGTGAGCCTGACCCGGCTGGCGACCCCGCCGCCGCCGGCATCCATCACGATCGCGGTGTCGGCCGTGTGGAAAATCTCCCCGGTCGGTTTCGTCGGCATGTTCGCGGCGGGCGGCCTCACGATGCTGCTGCAGGGATTTGCCCCGATCTATGTCGCCGATGCGGGATATTCCAAGGCGGATGTCGGCCTGATGATCTTTCTCATGCAGTTCGGCCTGCTGGCGGTGCAATACCCGCTGGGGGCGCTGTCCGACAAGATGGACCGGCGCCATGTGCTCATCGCGGCCGGCATTATCATGCTCCTGTCCGCCTCGCTGGGCTACAGCGTGGATCCCGCCCGTTTCATCTGGTTGGTGATCATCCTCGCCATCTGGACGGGGGCCACGGAATCGGTGTTCTCCATCGCCAATGCGCATGCCAATGACCGTGCCGACCCGGAATACTACGTCTCCCTGTCCAGCACGATGCTGGTGGCCTGGTCGCTGTCCGCACTGATCATGCCCGCCCTGGCCACCTCGCTGATTCCGGTGCTGGGTACCCGCGTGTTCATGCTGATGTCCGTCATTTTGGCGGCACTGTACTGCCTGTTCGTGATCTACCGGGTTTTCCGGCGCGAGCCGACGCCCCTGGAGCATGCCGGGCACTACCAGCAGGTCAGCGCCCAGGTGCCCCTGACTTCCGAGCTGGCGGCGCCCGTGTCCGAGGAGGATGCATCGTCTCCGGAATCGGATATGATCCGTAACCAACCCGGTCCGCGCTGAACACAATGCCAGAACATCACGGAACCTGCCTTTGCGGCACAGTCACCTGGACGTTTTCCGGGGAGCCCGATTTCGCCAGTCACTGCCACTGCCGCATGTGCCGCAAGGCCCACGGCGCCGCTTTCGGGACCTACTATTTCGTTCCGGCGGACCGCTTCCTGTGGACCGGCAGCCAGTCATCCATCACAGGATACCGATCATCGCCGGGAGTCACGCGGGCATTCTGCCGCACCTGCGGATCCCTGGTACCGGAATTGGGCCCCGACGGAAAGAGCGTGGACGTGCCCGCCGGGAGCCATGACCGCGGGCCGGCGGTTTCCTGCCACATCTTCGTGGACCACAAGGCCCCCTGGCACGAGATCACGGACGACCTGCCGCGGCACGGGGAATACCCGTCCGGTGTTCCCGGGCCCGTGATCCAGGACAAGCCGTTGCCGCCGAAGCCGGACGGCGTTGTCGCACGGGGAAGCTGCCTGTGCGGGATCGTGGAATTCGAAATAACGGAGCCCTTCCGGGTGGTCCACAACTGCCATTGCTCCCGTTGCCGGCGGGCAAGATCGGCCGCCTTTACCACCAATGGCTTCACCTCATCGAAGGGCGTCAGGTTCCTCCAGGGGGAAGGGCATGTGAAACATTACAGGCTGCCCGACGCCCGGTTTTTCACCCATGCCTTCTGCGACACCTGCGGTTCCGGCCTGCCCCGTATCGATACCGGGCGGAAACTGGCCTCCATCCCCCTGGGGGCACTGGACGACGACCCCGGGCAGGTCCCTGGGGACCACATCTTCGTCGACGACAGGGCGGACTGGTATGAAATCGGCGGAGAGCTGCCCCGATTCCCCCAGGCGCCGGGCTGAGCGGGTAATTTTCCCGCCCCGTCCCTCATACCCGGTTCATCCAGCCCCGACTTCCCGGGACGATTCCTAGCCATGGCCGGGCGCTTCAGATCTTGGGCTGCCTGCGGGGTGTTGCCGGCTGTGAAAGCGACCGTGCCACCAGGACCCCGCAGGCAAAGATCAATGCGATGCCGATCCACGACACCGTCCCTGGCATGGTGCCGAAAATGGCATAACCGATCACCACGGCCGCAACGATCTCGAAATACGTAAACGGCGCCAGGGTGGACGCCTCGGATCTGGCGAACGCGAACACGATCAGGGTCTGGCTGACCCCGCCGCTGACCACCATCAGCAGGATCAGCATCATCTCCCTCGAATCCGCCGCCTGCCAGACACCGCCCAGTACCGGGCTCAGCAGCAAGGTGGCCCCCACCGCCCCCCAGAAAGACGTGACCAGGGGATGAGAGTACGCGCCCAGCTTCCGGTTCAGGGTCATCTGGATGCTGACGATGAGGGCACACAGGAACACGTACAGGACGCCCGAATCGACGCCGGAGAAATCCGGCCGCATGATGAGAAGCACCCCGGTGAATCCGCCGAAAATTCCGGCCCATCCCTCCCAGCGGACACGCTCTCCCAGAAACCATACCGCCAGCAGGGTGAGCAAAAAGGGGTATGCGTACAGAATGGCGATGGCATCGGCGTAGTCCACGGTGCGGGCCCCGGAGACGAATGCCACGGTGGCGGCAGCCATGGTGAACCCGCGGAGTATCTGCATTTTCGGCCGGGCCGGCCGGAATGCGGCCCGGCCGAAGCGCCATGCCACCACCGGCAGCATCATGATCGCGAAACCCAGAAACCTGAACCAGGTGATCTGGAATACGCTCATTCCGTCGGCCAGCAGCTTCATGACCGCACCGGTAAATGCGGCGATGGCCAGCCCCGACACGATCAGGAGAATTCCCTGCCGGTTGTCGTCATGGTTCGGCGGCACGTTCACACCATTCAGCGGATCAGTGGTATACGTTGCCCGTAACTTGCACGCGAATCCGGCCCGGGTCAATCAGAAGCGGAGACGTACCTCGTACAGCGCGTCGTAATGCGGCTTGCAGGCTGCATGCAGCCGCATCATGTCCCGGCTGGAAGCCAGCGGGGGATAGTCCCTCTTCTGCCGGACAAGTCCGGTGCTCGCCCTGAGCCGGTCATGGAAAACGAAAGCGCGGGGATTCCAGGTCGGCGCCCTTTCCCGCCTCTCCTCCCGGCGACCTTCCCACCGGGTGGTCGACGGGACATACGGAATCCCCACTGCCTCGCAGTACGCCCGCATGCCGCCTTCGGGATTGTCCAGCAGTTCGTCGGAATCCAGCACCGGTGGAGGCGCCCCCTCTCTTTCGGCAACTCGCCGGTACAGGGTATGCAGATCCTCAAAACCGATCTCCCCGAGGGAAATGTCCGGCCACTTGGCATGCATGGAGGTGATCACCTTCTCCGGATCCCGGATCAGGAAGGTATGCCGGATCCCGTCCAGAAACGCGTCATCGGCCATGTGCATGACGGAATAGGCGAAATCCTTCACGAACACGCGTTGGCTGCCGGCGAGTTCAAGGAGATGCCGGTGCACGGACCCGATACTGAGACCGGCCCTGGCAGCGAGTCCGGGATCCGCGATGAAATAGCGGTCGTTCCGCCGGTCTTCTCCCTGGTAGTACGCTTCATTATAGGGCTCGTGGAAACAGGTCATGTCGCCACGATTTTCCATCGCCCATTCAAAGGCCGTGGAAGTGGAACGGGGCGTGGCCCACAGTACGAGGATCCTGTTCAGGTACGGCATCCCGGATCAGCCTGGCGACAATCGGAACGAATGCAGATGCTCATAATGCGGCAGCACGGCATCATGGATCAGGCGGATTCGGTCCGGGGCGTCGGAAATGTCAGCCGCGCGGCGCGGCTGGGGTTTCAGCCCGTCGGATGCGCGCAGATTCGCATGCCAGGATCCGCCATCGTACCAGCTCACCTCGGTACGTTCACCCGGGTCCCAGGACAGGGCGTCCTCGATGAACGGAATCCCCACGGCGTCACAATAGGCCTCCACAATTTTCCGGGGATGCTCCAGCAGGTCGTCGCTGTCGATCACCACCGGGGGACTGCCGTCACGGTCGCAAAGACGGTCGAAGAGTGCACGCTGTTCACTGAACCCGGTTTCTTCCAGCAGGAACTCGGGCCAGCGGCTGTACATGGACGTGACCACCTTGGCCGGATCCCGAATGAGGAAGCTGTGGTGGAACCGATCCAGGAAATTATCGTCCCAGAGATGGGACACGTAATGTGGGAAATCCTTGGAAAACACCGGCCCCCTTGCCGCCGCGGAAGCAAGTTCCTGCCAGACGCTGGCGAAACTCAGTCCCGCCACGGGCGTACAGTCGGGATCCCTTCGCGGCCAGCGCGCATCCTCACCCCTGTACCAGGCTTCGCCGAACGGCTCATGAAAGCAGGTCATGTCGCGGCGCATGCGCATCATCCACTCGAACGCCGTGGACGTGGACCTCGGCACGGCCCAGAGCACCAGGATTCTTCGCACGGGAACTACTGCAGGGAGGACAGCAGACGTCCGTGACTGCCCACGGGCGCCGTGCCCAGGGACTTGAAGATCCGCCAGTAGAGCGCCGTGTCAGACGATACGATAGGCTTCCCCGCAGCGCCTTCCAGGTCCCGGTCAAGGGAAACGATCCGCCGGGGAATTCCGTCGGCGCCACGGAAATTGGGCATGCCGTTGACCACGATGGCATCCACATCCGGCGCCCTGTCCACGACATGAGCCATGGAACGCTCCGCCAGCGAACCGTCGAATATCCAGGTACAGTCGTTGCATTCCTGCTGGGTGGCGATCAGTCCCTGGTCGACGAAATTGCCCACGTATGCCAGATCAAATCCGGCCTCCCCCAGGAAACGCGCATAGCCGTCCCGCCAGTCGGGCCAGTAATACACCGAATTCAGCGCGATCCGCTCGGCACCCATGTCGCGCAGCGCCTCCACCACGCAGTAGCCCGCCATGTGAAACGGGGTTTCGTACCGGTCGCCGATGCGCCGGCAGATTCCGTCGATTTCTCCCGGCGTGGTTCCCCGGCAGTGCACCCAGTTCGTACCCACCTGGCCGCAGACATCCGCCCCGTTGTTGGACATGCAATGGACGAATTCCTCCAGCAGGTGGAAATTGTCCACGCGCTGGGACAGTTCGTGGGCGTAATCAGGAACGTGCAGCATGCGGCCGTGCGCCCCCACGTTGTCCGCACTGATGCGCAGGAAATCGCTGGGGGCCGCATCGAAATCATGGGGCGGGGAGGTAAACCCCACCTGGTAGGTGAAAAGCTTGTTCTTCGGGTCTTTCCAGCGATCAGGTTTCATCGGGACAGGCGTATCCTGCGGCAATGGCCGCAGCGTGGATTCAAACGGCCCCAACGATAGCAATTCCACCCCCTGTCCACAGCCGGCAAATGCGACAGAATACGCCCCGTTTGAAGCAGGGACCATCTTCATCAACTAGCGACGGGTGCTAAACGATGCAACCGGGGCCGGCAGCGGCGGCTTTACCCCCGCCCGGCCCGCCGGTATGATTGCGCGCCCGAAGCACCCCGACCACCCCGGTCCACGGGCAACTGACTCAGCGATTCAAACCATGGCTTCTCTCAAGAAACGCATTCTCCGGGGCGACCGGCTGACCGGCGGCTGGCTGTCCCTCTCAAGCCCGATCGCGGCCCAGATCATGGCGGAGGCCGGCTACGACGTGCTGATGATCGACCTTGAACACACGGCGTCGGACTACCTCTCGGCGATATCCCTGATGCAGGCGGTCCAGGCCGGCGGCGGCACACCGGTCATCCGCTGCAGTTCGGCCGACGTGGTGGACATCAAGCGTACGCTGGATGCCGGCCCGGCCGGCATCATGGTGCCGAACATCCGGGACGCGGCCCATGCGCGCGAGGTCGTGGCGCATTGCCGCTACGCCCCGGAAGGCGACCGCGGGGCGGCTCCGGGATACATCCGCGCCACCGCCTATTCCGGCAACAGGGTGCCGGACTACCTCCGCGCCATGCGGGAGGATTTTCTCCTGATCATCCAGGTGGAGTCCGCCGGGGCGGTCAGCGAAATTGATGCCATCGCCGCCACGGATGGCGTCGACATGGTCTTTATCGGCCCCGCGGACCTGTCCGCCTCGCTCGGCCGGGTGGGCGATTTTTCGTCGGCGGCGTTCACCGAGGCCTTTGCGCGCATCGAGTCGCGCACGCTGGCGGCGGGCACGGCCCTCGGGTGCATCACGTTTGCGGACTGGACTGCCGGAAGGCTCTATGCGAACGGACACCAGCTGGTGCTGGCCGGTGCGGATGCGATGCTGCTGGCAGCCGCCGCCGCCGGGGATCGCCAAGAGTTGTCCGCCGCCCTGGAACAGCAGGCTTGACGAAACGGCATCCGGGGGGCGCCGCGCCAGCCTTCCCGTCCGGCGCTCACTGTCTGGAACCCATGAATCTGACCAGGTGCTCGCTGACCCGGTCGGGTGCCTCCAGCAGTGTGGCATGCTTGTATTCCGGCAGAATGACCAGTTCCGCGTCAGGCAGCGCCTCGGCGATGTGGCGGTTGAGCCGGGGGTTGCAGCCACCATCGTTTTCCCCGGTGAGCACCAGCGCGGGCGCGGTGACCTCGTGCAACCAGGGCATCATTTCCGTTTCGGCGTAGATGCGGAACACGTTGAGGAACACGGCCGGGTCCGTTTCGACCACCTGCGCAAGACGCCGCCGGACAATCTCCGGGTTGGCGGCGATGAAGGCATCAGTGAACCAGCGGTCGACCAGGGTGTCCAGGACCTGCGGAATGCCCTTCTCCTCCATCGCCCGCACCACCCCCAGGACTTTCCGCCGGTCTTCGCTGGTGCGCCCGGCAGCGGTGGACAGCAGGCCGAGGGAAATCACCCGATCGGGAAACCGCCTGGCATAGGCGGGCCCGATCATGCCGCCCAGGGAATGGCCGGCGAAATGCGCCCGCTCGTACCCCGTTCGCTGCCGTAGATGCTCGAGGTCCAGCACCAGTTCGTCAAGGCCGAATGCCTCCGCCGCCGGGGGGGACGCCCCGTGCCCCCGGAGATCGTAGGTCACCAGGGTGAAATGCCTTGACAAGAGTGGCACCATGAACCGCCAGGCATCCCTGGCGGCGCCGATGCCATGGATCAGGAACAGCGGCGGACCTTCCCCGTGCAGGGTGAAGTCGCATTCCACGGGAACCTGGCGCATCATCGGGCGGAATTCACGCGGACGGTCATTGCGGCCATGCTCAGACAGTGGCCCGCTTCGTCCGGGCCGCCTTGCGGGCGGTGAAATGCGGCATCACCTCTTCGGCAAATTGCTGGATGCATTCCAGCGTTTCCGTCTGGGACAGGCCGAAATTCATGTTCATGATGAACCGGTCAACGCCGGCCTCGGCATAGGGTCCCAGCTTGTCAATCATGTCCGACGGGGTTTCAATGGCCAGGTTCTCGGCGGTCTCCGACAGGGTCATTTCGCGCGGCAAAAGACGGATCATGCCGCGGTCCACGATTCCCGGCCCGGTGAAGACGTTGTCGAACCGTTTGTAGTACTCGTTGGCCTGCGCCACCTTCCGCATCCGGTCAGCCTCGCCGGCCGCCAGGAATGTGACCCGCGACAACGACAGGGTCAGGTCCCTGCCCGCCTCTCCCAGGCTGGCCTTGCCCTGATTGAACGCCTCGACCTGCTGGCGCATCCTGTGGTGACTGCCGGACAGCGGGGTGGTCTGGATATGGAATCCCCTCCCCGCGCAGGCGCGGATACCTTCCGGCGCCATCACCGCCATCATGATGGGAATCCTGCGCACCGGGCGGGGCATGACGGTGATCGGCTCGAACCGGTAGTACTTCCCGTCCCACCCCACCTCCTCCTCGTCGAGCAGCTGCCGCAACAGGTCCAGCGACTCGTCGAACTTTTCCCGGCTGCTTTCCAGGGGAACCCCCAGCCGGCCCATTTCGTAGCCGAACGCGCCCCGCCCCACTCCCAGCATCAGGCGCCCTTCGGTAAGAATATCGGCGCAGACCACTTCACCTGCATAGATCCGCATGTCATGCAGCGGCAGAACCGCCACGCTGGTCATGATGCCGATGCGCCGGGTCTCGGCGGCGATCCTCACCGCCAGCTGCAGGGGTGCCGGAAGCATCAGGATGTTGATCAGGTGGTGCTCCGTCAGCGAAACCGCGTCATAGTCCAGCCGGTCGGCGAGCACCGATTGCTCGATCATGTCCCGGTAAATCCGGTCCCCTCCGTAGGATTTGTCCGGGTAGTAGGCGGAAAGCTGGATGCTGAACTCCATGGGGGTTGTCCGGTCGGTTTCGAGGCGGGCGGCGGAAGCCGATTCTGACCTGCCCGAGAGAAATTGACAATCGGCCGGTCCAGCAGGGGATCAGGCCGGGAATACCGGGGAAGCCCCACCCCAAGGGGCAACCCCGGGAGAGGTCACCTGAATATAGCGCGAAAAAAGTCTTTGCCAATTTTCCGGATGAAGCTGGATGAAGCTGGATGATGCCGGATGGATTATCGGGAGAAGGGGAGAAATTGCCAGAGATTTCGGTAATTTGTTAAATAAAATGAATGACATATAACGCGGCGATGCCTGGAAAGGGCAAATGTGAAAATAAAGTGAAAGTGGGGATAAAACCGTTTAAAAGCCGTTTAAAAATGGCTGATGTGGGATTTATGACCATATAAAATAAATTTATTGGCAAAGACTTTTTTCCAGAAAGTCTTTGCCAATTTTCGTCTTTTTTATCTCTCAAAGTTAAAGTAAATTATTAATAAAGTGAAATAACGGTGATTGGGAATCAAGCCCGATCCCGGACCAAAAAGGGGACCTGAAAAGGGGATAAAACCCGGCCCGGATATGGGCCGTTTTCGAGGGGTAATCCGGGGGTCAAAATCGACCCCGAAAAGGGCCAATATCGAGGGGCAAAAAACCGGCCAAAATAAGGCCCCGAAAAACGGCCCATTCAACGGCATATAATCGGTCTTTCATTGCGGAATTCCCGGAGGCTCCAAAATGTCCATATTGCACCTGTCCGATGAGTGGCAAAACGCAGTCCACAAGCTCGGCCTGGTTGAAGGTCAAATCTATGTGTCGGCGCTGTACGGCCAGGCGGATACGGCGATCCTGGCGGCCCTCAACGTGGGCGGAGATCCGCCAGCGTCCGATGAATATGCCCGAGTACTTTCCAACAGTCTTGACCAGGAACCGACCTGCCCGACGCGGTACATTCGGCTTGCACCAGGGGACGGGAGGTTGTTCCGAATCCAAAACCTGCAATTGATCACCTATCGCCATAGCCCCGGCCTTGGCTGGTGGCTTCGGACAACGGGAGGGGAATCCCGAATCGTCATGACGGAAACCGACTGCCTGAAATTCCCGAACTGGACCACGGCCACCCTGCTGTCTGATCTGCTGGAAGGGCAGAGCGCGGGGTTAGCGGAAGCGGTGCAGGTTGCAACCCTGCCCGGTAGATCCGTGGAGCTGGTGGACCGGGGTGCTGTCCAGTCCGATCCCGGCCCCGCCGTGCGGGACGTGCAACCCGCCAAACTGTCCCCTTACTGGGAGCGGAAATTCAGACCCCTGATGAAATAGGCATACCGGGAATAAAAAAAAGGGGGGCAATGCCCCCCCCTTCATCGCTGCCGGCGGGATCCCGGCCTAAAGCCACTTCCGCCGCTTCGCGTTGCACGGCCCGCACCGGTACCCGGTGGAGGGCCGCCCCCGCTTCCCGGTCCTGGGGGCCGGGGTGACCGGTGCGCCACAGTCCGGACACAGCCCGGCGGCCAAGCGGCGCGCTCGAGTCTTTTTTGCTCTCTCTCCAGAAGTGGCCGGTTGTTTGGTTTTTGGCATGGTGTTTTCCTCGAAAAAAAGGCCGGGTTTCCCCGGCCTTTGATGGAATCTACCGGCGTTCAGTTCAGTCCAATTCCATCAATCTCTGGACTGCGCTGTCCATGTTTCGGAGGGCTTCTTGGGTCAAGCAGTTGATCGAACGTCCCACGGCATGCCGGGTCCTTTGCTCCCAATCGGACAGCTGACCGGAAAAATTAGCCTGCATGTGATTGGTCAGCGTTTCAATCGTGCCTAACGCCATTTGCACTTCGGACAGCTGCTCGTCAACGATTTCAAAGACGGCATGGGGTTTGGAATTGCTCATTTGCTTTCTCTCTTAGTTTACGACTGCGGAATTGCAGCGTCTTTATTATAGGTGAAGCGAAAATGAATTGCCACACTTAATCAAAGAAAATCGTGATTCCGCTATAATCGGGATGCGTTGCGTTTCGGCGTGGCGAAGCCGGGCGGTTATGCTTTCTCTCCCGCCTACGACCGGGCTGGCCCACCGGGGCGATCCGGGCCGCTCGTCAAAAACCCTCGCAGGCTCTGCGCTCACGCATCGCCCTGAAAAGCCGAAGAAAAAGTAAGCTCGGCCCGTCTCATCACGGCGCGAACCGGGATATGCACCACACCGCTGACCTGGTTCGCGCCTATCGTTTCTGCGAGACATAACACATCAGCAGTCTCGCCGATCAAAAATCCCACTGACCTGCAAACGAGCGCGCTCCGCTCGGTTGCCTCATCCACCAGATGCCAGCCAGCTTCAAGCTGAAACGAATCAATCCACTCCACCAGAACCATTGGGTGCGGAGATCCCGCAGACATATCGCACTCCTGAAGGCATCACTGCAACATTATACGATCAGGGAAAATCATGCTCCAGATATGTTCCCGAAATCCGGCTTTTATCCAAAATATGTATGTTTTGGATTGAAACTTTGCCCCACTCCACTATGAGAAAGATCGAAAAATACCAATTCCATCCCACTTTCAGGCGGTTATTGGATCCATCCAGCCCGCATATTACCACCGTGTCGAATTTGCGAATATCCATACCATTCAATTCAAAAATCGCAATATCATTGGCGCATGGACTTGCTGGCGCAGACCAGAACTGAATTAGTGTCCGGCGGCAAACTCATAGAATTTTGATTTGAAAGGAGAAATCGTGG
>VYFG01000121.1 GCA_009842505.1 Gammaproteobacteria bacterium | reverse complement strand
CCGCGAGGGCGGCCGCACCGTGGGTGCGGGCGTGGTGTCCAAGATCCTCGCCTGAGGCGGGCGATGCTGCGACCGGGTCATGCAACCGTTCCCGGATAACCCGGGTACAAGCCGTCGGCAGGGCGGGAGCGCGGTATGCCTCGCTCCCACCCGGTTCCGGGCCTGCCGGCACAATGGGGCGAGTTTCGAAGGCCAGTAGCTCAATTGGCAGAGCGGCGGTCTCCAAAACCGCAGGTTGGGGGTTCGATTCCCTCCTGGCCTGCCAGATTCGAAACCGGATCGCGCTGCGATCACCGCCCGTTAACAGAACAGTGCTGATGCGTTGAAAGACAAGCTGATATTGATCATTGCGGGACTGGTAGTAGCCGCTTCGGTCGCTGTCTACTACTACCTCGACGACCTGATCCAGGTCGCCCGGGTGGGTATTGTTCTGGCCGGCATGTTGGCCGCGGCGGCAATCGCCTATACCAGCGACGCCGGCAAGACGGCCTGGGCGTTCGCCCGGGGCGCAAACATCGAGCGCCAGAAAGTCGTCTGGCCGAACCGCCGTGAAGCCATGATGGTGACGCTGATGGTCATCATCCTGGTGATCGTCATCGGCCTGTTCATCGCGCTGGTGGACAAGCTGCTGTTCGAGACGATCTACAACCTGATCCTGGGAGTGAGCGATTGACCATGGCCGAACAGACCGCACCGGAAGTTGCCGAAGAGCCCGCCGGGGAAATCCAGCAGAAGCGCTGGTACGTGATCCAGTCGTTTTCCGGGTATGAGAAGAAGGTGAAGCAGTCGTTGCAGGAGCATATTGATCGCAGCGGCATGCAGGAGTTCTTCGGGGACATCCTCGTTCCCACCGAGGAGGTGGTGGAAATGAAGGGCGGCCAGAAACGCACCAGTGAGCGCAAGTTCTTCCCAGGCTATGTGCTGGTGCACATGGCGATGACCGACGACACCTGGCACCTCGTCAAGGGCGTGCCCAGGGTGGCGGGGTTCATCGGGGGCACCGAAAACCGGCCGATGCCGATTTCCGACCGGGAGGCGAACGAGATCATCCAGCAGGTTACCGCCAGCTCTGATGCGCCGAAGATGAAATTCACCTTCGCCCCCGGCGAGCTGGTCCGCATCATCGACGGGCCGTTTGCCGATTTCAACGGCACCGTGGAGGACGCCAACTTCGAAAAAGCGAAGCTGCGCGTCTCCGTCACCATATTCGGCCGGTCGACGCCGGTCGAACTTGATTTCACCCAGGTGGAGAAGGGCTGACCCGATGCCACCCGGAAGTTTGTAACAGGGGAGCTCGCCCTTGCGGGTCGGAATCCCCGGAGTCGGCAGACGGACCAGGTTTCCGGTCCGCCGGGCCTTTCCGGGAATTCCCGAGCGCTGGTACCCAACCTGGAGATAACCATGGCGAAAAAAATCGATTCATACATCAAGCTGCAGGTGCCTGCGGGCGACGCCAAGCCGAGTCCGCCGGTCGGTCCGGCGCTGGGGCAGCACGGCGTCAACATCATGGAGTTCTGCAAGGCGTTCAATGCGGAGACCGCGGACCTGGAAAAGGGGTTGCCGGTGCCGGTGGTGATTACCGTGTACGCGGACAAGAGCTTCACCTTTATCAAGAAGACTCCGCCCGCGGCCATCCTGATCCAGAAGGCCGCCGGAATCACCAAGGGCAGCGGCGTGCCGAACCGGGACAAGGTGGGCAGGCTGACCCGCTCCCAGGTCGAGGAAATTGCCAGGACCAAGGAGCCCGATCTCAGTTCCTACGACATGGATTCCGCCGTTCGCATCATTGCAGGTACCGCCCGCAGCATGGGCGTGGAAGTGGAGGGCGTCTGATCATGGCAAAGAATGGCAAGCGTATCCGTGCGGTGCTGGAGAAGGTTGAGCGGGAGAAGCTCTATCCCGTCGGCGAGGCGTTGTCCCTGCTGAAGGAACTTTCCTCGGCCAAGTTTGACGAAAGTGTGGACATGGCGGTGAATCTCGGTGTCAATGCCCGCAAGTCGGACCAGAATGTCCGCGGCGCCACGGTATTGCCCAAGGGTACCGGCAAGACCGTGCGCGTGGCCGTGTTCGCCGAGGGCGAGGACGCCGATGCGGCGCGCGAGGCGGGAGCCGACCTCGTCGGGCTCGAGGACCTGGCGGACCGGGTCAAGGCGGGCGAAATAGAGTTCGAGTTGTGCATCGCCACGCCGGCCTCCATGCGCGTCGTGGGGCAGCTGGGCCAGATTCTCGGTCCCAGAGGCATGATGCCCAATCCCAAGGTGGGCACCGTCACCACGGATGTGGCCAAGGCCGTGGCGGATGCCAAGTCGGGCCAGGTGCAGTACCGGATCGACAGGTCCGGGATCATCCACTGTTCCATCGGCAAGGTCTCGTTCTCCGTCGAGGATCTGGAGGAAAACCTGAACGCGGTGATCAGCGCCCTGATCAGGGCGAAGCCCGCCGCTTCCAAGGGGCAGTATATCCGCCGCGTGGCGCTTTCCAGCTCCATGGGCCCCGGCATCCGGGTGGATCGCGGCTCGATCAGCGTCATTCGCTGACGCTGACAGAAGGCATGTCACAGGACCTGCCGAAATGTTTGGGGTCCGCCGGCCCCGGTGATGAGACCGGGTTCGGCGGATTGTCAAAGACCGCTGGCGCTTTCCGGGGGAATCCCGGTGCTTAATTGACCAAGGGACCGTTCTGCGGTCCGGCGGGAAGCCAGCCTAGACGGTGGCCCAAGTCAGGATTTTCCTGGTACAGGACACCAAAATTTAAATTGGGAGTTGATTGATGAGTTTAAGTCTCGCACAGAAAAAGGCGGTCATCAGCGAGGCCAGTGAAGCCATAGCTTCGGCCAACGCCGGTGTACTTGCCGAGTATCGTGGAATGACGGTGGCTCAGTTGACCGACCTTCGCAGGGAGGCGCGCAGCGCCGGTGTCTGGATCAGGGTGGTGAAGAACAACCTGGCCCGAATTGCCGTCGCTGACACGGACTTTGCTTGCTTGAGCGAGCACTTTGCCGGCCCGGTGATCTTTTCCATCTCGGAGGATCCGGTGGCCGTGGCGAAAGTGATGTCCGGGTATGCGAAAGACAGCGACAAGCTGAAGATCACGGTGGGCGCCATGAACGGCTCGCTGATGGATCGGCAGATGATCGATGAGCTTTCCAGGCTGCCCGGGCGCCAGGAGCTGCTGGCCAAGCTGACGGGAACCATGCAGGCGCCGGTCCAGAAGCTTGTGACCACGCTCAACGAGGTGCCCGGCAAGTTCGTCAGGACGTTGGCCGCCGTGGCGGCATCAAAGGAGGGGGCCTGACGGTCCTTCCGGTCGGCTGATTGCCAACATTCCGAATCAATTGTTTTGTTTTAGTGTTCTGAAATCAGGAGTAATTCCATGGCTGTAACCAAAGATGAGATTCTCGACGCCATTGCCGAGATGTCAGTGCTCGACCTGTCCGAATTGATCAAGGACATGGAAGAGAAGTTCGGCGTATCCGCTTCAGCCGCCGTGGCTGTCGCCGCCGGCCCTGCCGCCGCCGGCGGCGATGCGGAGGGCGCCGCTGTCGAGGAGAAGGACGAGTTTGATGTCGTTCTCACCGGTTTTGGCGACAAGAAGGTTGGCGTCATCAAGGCGGTTCGCGCCATCACCGGCCTTGGCCTGAAAGAGGCGAAGGACCTGGTGGAGGGGGCGCCTTCCCCGGTGAAGGAGGGTGTCAACAAGGCCGAAGCGGAGGAGTTCAAGAAGCAGATCGAGGAAGCCGGCGGTTCCGTCGAACTCAAGTAATTCCTGTTGCTTCCGACTACTGTTCCAACCGTGGCGCAGGGAGCGGGTTTCCCGCTTCCCTGCGCCGCTGTTTGCGCGGTATCCGCGGCTCCGGTCCGCAAGTCAACCCGGGGGCCGTATTTCCCATGGACCGGTCACGGCGGGACGCCGCCCGGGACCGTCCATCGGCAATCCGGTTCAAATCCTGACGGCGCTGGCGCCGTAGCCAAATCAAGATCGTTCTGAGGGGCAACACATGGGCTATTCCTTTACCGAAAAGAAACGCATCCGGAAGAATTTCAGCAAGCGGACGGACAACTTCCCCGTGCCGTACCTGCTGGAGACGCAGAAGGAATCCTATATCAATTACCTGCAGGCCGAGGTGCCGCCCGAGCAGAGGATTGATCAGGGAATCCAGGCGGCCTTCAAATCCGTGTTTCCCATCGAAAGCTACAACGGGAGCGTGATCCTGGATTTCGTCAGCTACCGGCTGGAGAAGCCCAGGTTCGACGTCAACGAGTGCATGCAGCGCGGGCTGATCTATTCCTGCCCGCTCCGGGTGGTCATGCGTCTCGTGATCTTCAACAAGAGCGGCAGCGGCAAGAAGCCGAAGGACGTGATCGAGCAGGAGGTGTTCCTCGGCGACATGCCGCTGATGACGGAAAACGGGACGTTCATCATCAACGGCACCGAACGCGTGATCGTCTCCCAGCTGCATCGCTCTCCCGGCGTCATCTTCGATCATGACGGCGGCAAGACCCATGCGTCACGCAAGCTTTTGTTCTCGGCCCGGGTCATTCCCTACCGCGGCTCGTGGCTGGACATGGAGTTCGATCCGAGGGACCTTCTGTACATTCGCATCGACCGCCGCCGCAAGCTGCCGGCGACCATCATCCTGCGTGCCCTCGGATACAGCACCGAGGAGATTCTCGCCATGTTCTTCGAGAATGACCACGTCACCGTCGGGGAGGAGGGCTGCAGCATGCAGCTGGTCCCCGAAAGACTGCGCGGCCAGCAACTGGAATTCGATCTCAAGGGCCCCAAGGGCAAGGTGATCGTCGAGGCTGAAAGGCGCATCACCGCCCGGCATACGCGGGAACTGGAAAAGGCCGGACTGAACGAGATCGAGGTGCCCGACGAGTACATCATCGGCCGCACCCTGGCAAAGCCCGCGGTCAATACCGACACCGGCGAACTGCTGGCCGAGGCCAATGACGAGATCACCGAGGAACTGCTCCAGGGGTTGCGCGAGGCCGGCGTGGGCGGTATCGAGACCATCCATACCAACGACATCGACTGCGGCCCGTTCATTTCCGAGACCTTGCGCATCGACAGCACCCGCAGCGAGGAGGAGGCGCAGATCGAGATCTACCGCATGATGCGCCCCGGCGAACCGCCTACCAAGGAGGCGTCCGCCGCGCTGTTCACCAACCTGTTCTTCAACCATGAGCGCTACGACCTGTCCGCCGTGGGGCGGATGAAGCTCAACCGCCGTTTGGGCCGGGAAAGCAACGAGGGGCCGGGCACGCTGAGCAAGCAGGACATCATCGACGTGATGAAGAAGATCGTGGCCCTCAAGAACGGCAAGGGGGAGATCGACGACATCGACAACCTGGGCAACCGGCGCGTACGTTCCGTGGGCGAACTGGTGGAGAACCAGTTCCGCATCGGCCTGGTGCGGGTGGAGCGCGCGGTCAAGGAGCGCCTCAACCTGGTGGAGAGCGAGAACCTGACCCCCCAGGACCTGATCAACGCCAAGCCGGTGGCGGCGGTGGTGCGGGAGTTTTTCGGCTCCAGCCAGCTCTCCCAGTTCATGGACCAGACCAACCCGCTGTCCGAGGTTACCCACAAGCGGCGGGTTTCCGCGCTCGGCCCCGGTGGCCTGACCCGGGAGCGCGCCGGCTTCGAGGTGCGCGACGTGCACCCGACCCACTACGGCCGGGTCTGCCCCATCGAGACGCCGGAGGGCCCGAATATCGGCCTGATCAACTCCCTGGCGGTCTTCGCCCGCACCAACGAGTACGGGTTCCTCGAGACCCCGTACCGCAAGGTCGAAGGCGGCAAGGTCACCGACTTCGTGGAATACCTGTCGGCGATCGAGGAGCACAAGTTCGTCATCGCCCAGGCCAATTCCGGCCTGGACGCGAACGGCAGGTTCACCAACGAGCTGGTGTCCTGCCGGCACAAGAACGAGTTCTCGCTGTCCACGCCGGACCAGATCGACTACATCGACGTGGCGCCGCAGCAGATCGTGTCCGTGGCCGCCTCCCTGATTCCCTTCCTGGAGCATGACGACGCGAACCGCGCGCTCATGGGATCCAACATGCAGCGCCAAGCGGTGCCGGTGCTCCGCAGCGAGAAACCGCTGGTGGGTACGGGGATGGAGCGGACCGTGGCGATGGATTCCGGCGTTACCGTGATCGCGCGCCGGGGCGGCGTGGTGGATTTCGTCGACGCCACCCGGATCGTGGTCCGGGTGAATGACGACGAGGGGATCGAGGGCGAGCCCGGGGTGGACATCTACAACCTGACCAAGTACCAGCGCTCGAACCAGAACACCACCATCAATCAGCGGCCCCTGGTGCGGTACAACGACGTGGTCGCCAGGGGGGACGTGCTCGCGGACGGACCGTCCACCGACATGGGGGAGCTGGCGCTCGGTCGCAACGTGCTGATCGCGTTCATGCCCTGGAACGGCTACAACTTCGAGGACTCGATCCTCATTTCGGAGCGCCTGGTCAAGGACGAGATCTACACCTCCATCCACATCCAGGAACTGTCCTGCGTGGCCCGCGACACGAAGCTGGGTTCCGAGGAGATCAGCCGGGACATCCCCAACGTGGGCGAAAGCGCGCTGTCCAAGCTCGACGAGTCCGGTATCGTGTACATCGGCGCCGAGGTGAAGCCGGGGGATGTCCTCGTGGGCAAGATCACGCCCAAGGGCGAGACCCAGCTCACCCCCGAGGAGAAGCTGCTCCGTGCCATTTTCGGCGAGAAGGCGTCCGACGTGAAGGACACCTCCCTGCGCATGCCCTCGGGCATGAAGGGCACCGTGATCGATGTCCAGGTGTTCACCCGGGAGGGGCTGAAAAAGGATGCGCGGGCCACCGCCAATGACGATTTCGAGTTGGCCATGGTGCGCAAGAACCTGGACGACCAGTTGCGCATCGTGGAAGACGACTCCTTCGCCCGGATCGAGAAACTGATCCGTAACCAGGTGGCGGAAGGCGGCCCCGGCGATCTGAAGGCCGGCAGCAAGGTCAGCGCGGAATACCTGGCGGAACTGCCGCGCAGGCAATGGTTCGAGATCCGGCTCCGCAACGAGGGGGTCAACGGGCAGCTCGACAAGATCCGGGGCCAGCTCGAGGCGCAGCGCGAGGAATTCGACCGCCGTTTCGAGGAGAAGAAGGAAAAGATCCAGATGGGCGACGACCTCGCCCCCGGCGTGCTCAAGGTCGTCAAGGTCTTCGTGGCGGTCAAGCGGCGGTTGCAGCCCGGCGACAAGATGGCCGGCCGTCACGGCAACAAGGGGGTCATCTCCAAGATCGTGCCGGTGGAGGACATGCCCTACATGGAGGACGGCACCTCCGTGGACATCTGCCTGAACCCCCTCGGGGTGCCGTCGCGGATGAACGTCGGCCAGGTCCTGGAGACCCACCTCGGCTGGGCGGCCAAGACGATCGGCCGGCAGATCGACGAGATGCTGCGCAAGAGCAGGAAGACCGACCAGCTCCGCCGGTACCTGGCCAAGGTGTACAACACCAGCGGCAAGAAGGAGCCGCTGGACTCGCTCAGCGACGAGGAGGTCATGGAACTGGCCGCCAACCTGACCACGGGCGTGCCCATGGCCACGCCGGTGTTCGACGGCGCCCACGAATCCGAGATCAAGGGCATGCTGAAGCTTGCCGGTCTGCCGGAAAGCGGCCAGACCACGCTGTATGACGGCTGCACCGGCGAACCCTTCGACCGACCGGTGACCTGCGGCTACATGTACATCCTGAAGCTGAATCACCTGGTGGACGACAAGATGCATGCCCGTTCCACCGGCCCCTATGGCCTGATCACCCAGCAGCCCCTGGGCGGAAAGGCGCAGTTCGGCGGCCAGCGTTTCGGCGAGATGGAGGTCTGGGCGCTGGAAGCCTACGGCGCCGCCTACACGCTGCAGGAGATGCTGACGGTGAAATCCGACGATGTGGTCGGCCGTTCGAAGATCTACGAGAACATCGTGCGCGGCGACCACGGAATGGATGCCGGCATGCCCGAGTCCTTCAATGTGCTGGTCAAGGAAATCCGTGCGCTCGGGCTGAATATCGAGCTCATGGACGACAACGGCTGAATCAACCGAATTACTACGAGGCGGAAAAATGAGAGACATTTTTAACCTGTTCAAGCAAAACGATACGGTTGAGGATTTCGATTCCATTCGGATCAGCATCGCGTCGCCGGAAAAGATCCGCTCCTGGTCCTACGGCGAGGTCAAGAAGCCCGAGACCATCAACTACCGCACCTTCCGGCCGGAGCGTGACGGCCTGTTCTGCGCCAAGCTGTTCGGCCCGGTCAGCGACTACGAGTGCCTGTGCGGGAAGTACAAGCGGCTGAAGCACCGCGGCGTGATCTGCGAGAAATGCGGCGTCGAGGTCACTCTGTCCAAGGTGCGCCGCGAGCGCATGGGGCATATCGACCTGGCCGCGCCCTGCGCCCACATCTGGTTCCTCAAGTCGCTGCCGTCAAGGCTCGGACTGCTGCTGGACATGACCGTGCGGGAAATGGAGCGCGTGCTCTATTTCGAGGCCTACGTCATCATCGATCCGGGCGCGACGGAGTTCGAGCGCGGCGCGCTGCTGACCGAGGAGACCTACCTCGACACCATCGAGAAATACGGCGACGCGTTCGAGGCCCGCATGGGCGCCGACGCCATCCGTTCCCTGTTGCAGGAGATCGACCTCGAGGTGGAGGAGGGGCTGCTCCGTGAGGAGCTGGCCGCCACCCGGTCCGATACCAAGATCAAGAAGCTGACCAGCCGGCTGAAGGTCATCGAGGCCTTCATCCGGTCCGGCAACAAGCCCGAATGGATGATCATGGACGTGCTGCCGGTGCTGCCGCCGGACCTGCGCCCGCTGGTGCCCCTCGAGGGCGGCCGTTTCGCCACTTCCGACCTGAACGACCTGTACCGGCGCGTGATCAACCGGAACAACCGCCTCAAGCGGCTGCTCGACCTCAACGCTCCCGACCTCATCGTCCGCAACGAGAAGCGGATGCTGCAGGAGGCGGTGGACGCCCTCCTGGACAACGGGCGCCGGGGCAAGGCCATCACCGGCGCCAACAAGCGGCAGTTGAAGTCCATCTCGGACATGATCAAGGGGAAGCAGGGCCGCTTCCGCCAGAACCTGCTGGGCAAGCGGGTGGACTATTCCGGCCGTTCGGTGATTGTCGTCGGCCCGACTCTCAAGCTCCACCAGTGCGGACTGCCGAAGAAGATGGCGCTCGAACTGTTCAAGCCGTTCATCTTCAGCAAGCTCGAACTGCGCGGCCTGGCCACCACCATCAAGCATGCGAAGAAGATGGTGGAAATGGAAAGCCCCGAGGTCTGGGACATCCTGGAGGAGGTCATCCGGGAACACCCGGTGATGCTGAACCGGGCGCCGACGCTGCACCGCCTGGGGGTCCAGTCCTTCGAGCCGGTGCTGATCGAGGGCAAGGCGATCCAGCTGCATCCGCTCGTGTGCACACCCTACAACGCGGACTTCGACGGCGACCAGATGGCGGTTCACGTGCCGCTGTCGATCGAGGCCCAGCTCGAGGCCCGTTCGTTGATGATGTCCACCAACAACATCCTTTCACCGGCCAACGGCGAGCCCATCATCGTGCCCTCCCAGGACATCGTGCTCGGGCTCTACTTCATGACCCGGGAGGATGCCGTGGCCGCGGGCACCGGCAAGTTCTTCGCCGACCTGAATGAACTCAAGCGGGCCAACGAGACCGGCACGGCCCACCTGCACGCCCGCGTCAGGGTCCGGCTGCCGGAGAAGGACGACCAGGGCGAACCCACGGGAGATACCCGGATCGTGGATACCACCGTCGGACGTGCGCTGCTGGCCGAGATACTGCCCAAGGGCCTGCCGTTCGAGCTGGTGGACCGCCCGATGAAGAAAAAGACCATTTCCGAGCTGATCAATACCAGCTACCGCAACTGCGGTCTCAAGGATACCGTGATCTTCGCGGACCAGCTGATGTATACCGGCTTTCGGATGGCCGCCCTGGCCGGCATCTCGATCGGCGTGGACGACATGGTCATCCCGGGCAACAAGGACAGGCTGCTGGGACAGGCGCAAAAGGAGGTCGTGGCCATCCAGAACCAGTACGCCAACGGTCTATTGACCGACGGCGAGCGCTACAACAAGGTCATCGATATCTGGACCCGGACCAGCGAACAGGTCGCGGACGCTATGATGGGCGAGCTCGGCGTGGACACAGTGGTGGTCCAGGATGGCGATACCGTCGACCAGGAGGCCTTCAATTCCATCTACATGATGGCGGATTCGGGCGCCCGGGGCTCCCACGCCCAGATTCGGCAGCTTGCCGGCATGCGCGGCCTGATGGCCAAACCGGACGGTTCCATCATCGAGACGCCGATTACCGCGAACTTCCGCGAGGGGCTGAACGTACTGCAGTACTTCATCTCCACCCACGGCGCCCGCAAGGGCCTCGCCGACACCGCACTGAAAACCGCGAACTCCGGCTACCTCACCCGCCGGCTGGTGGACGTGTGCCAGGACCTGGTGATCACGGAGGAGGATTGCGGCACATCGCAGGGAATCCGCCGCGAGGCGCAGGTCCAGGGCGGCGAGATCGTGGTGCCCCTGAGTGACCGGATTCTCGGCCGCTACAGTACCGATGACATCGTTGACCCGGTGACGGGAGAGACGATCGTTGGCAAGGACGAGATGCTGGATGAAAAGCTCGTCAAGCGGGTGGAGGATGCCAACCTGCACGTTGTGAATGTGCGTTCCGCGGTGACCTGCGAGACGCGCTACGGCGTGTGCGCCAAGTGCTATGGGCGCGATCTCGGCCGCGGTCACAAGATCAACATTGGCGAGGCCATCGGGGTCATCGCGGCCCAGTCCATCGGCGAGCCCGGTACCCAGCTCACCATGCGGACGTTCCACATCGGCGGGGCCGCCTCAGGTTCCTCGGTGATCAGCCAGATCGAACTCAAGAACGAGGGCAGCATTGCGCTTCGGGGCGTCAAGCTGGTGGAAAACAGCGAGGGGAACAGCGTGGTGGTCACGCGTTCCAGCGAACTGGTAGTCCAGGATGCGCAGGGCCGTGACCGGGAGCGGCACAAGCTGCCCTACGGCGCGGTGCTTTCCGTGAAGGAGGGAACCGGCGTCTCTGTGGGGGACGTCGTCGCCACCTGGGACCCCCACACCCACCCCATCGTGACCGAGGTTGCCGGCAAGGTGATCTTCACCGATCTCCTGGAGGGCGTGACCGTGAACGTGCAGACCGATGACATCACGGGGCGGACCACCTACGTGATTCTCGATCCCCAGCGCCGCCGGGGCAGCGCCCACGACATCAAGCCCACCATCAGCCTGGTGGACAAGAACGGCAAGCCGGTGAAGATTCCGGGAACCGACGTGGATGCCCGCTATCACCTGCCGCCGGATTCCATCGTCCTGCTGGAGGACGGCCAGGCCGTCGGCGAGGGCGATGTGATCGCCAGGATTCCCCAGGAGTCCTCCAAGACCCGGGACATTACCGGGGGCCTGCCGCGGGTGGCGGAACTGTTCGAGGCGCGCAAGCCCAAGGAGCCGGCCATCCTGGCCACCGCCACCGGCGTGGTGTCCTTCGGCAAGGAAACCAAGAGCAAGTACCGCCTGGTGATCACCACCAAGGACGGGGAAACCCACGAGACCCTGATTCCCAAGACCCGCAGGATCAACGTGTTCGAGGGCGAATCCGTGGAACGGGGAGAGGTCGTGGTGGAGGGCCCGGCCCTGGCCAGCGACATTCTCGAATTCCGCGGAATCGCCAGCCTGGCGGACTACATCGTCAACGAGGTGCAGGACGTGTACCAGTTGCAGGGCGTCAAGATCAACGACAAGCACATCGAGGTGATCATCCGCCAGATGCTGCGCAAGGTGCGCATCAAGGACGTCGGGGACAGTACGTTCCTGCCGGGAGAGCAGGTGGAGCGCGCCATGCTGCTGCAGTACAACGACCAGCTTGCCGCCGAGGACAAGCAGCCGGCCACGTTCGCTCCCGAGCTCCTGGGGATCACCAAGGCGTCGCTGACCACCGAATCCTTCATCTCCGCGGCATCGTTCCAGGAGACCACGCGCGTGCTCACCGCAGCCTCGATCAACGGCAAGGTCGACGAGCTGCGCGGGTTGAAGGAAAACGTGATCGTGGGCCGCCTGATTCCCGCGGGCACGGGCCTTGCGTTCCACGAGGAGCGCAAGCGCAACCGCATCGAGAACCAGCAGAACAACCAGGAGATCGAGGAGCTGCTGGGGACGGTGGACAACGCCGACGACGAGGCCCTGGAACTGGAAATCACGGAGGTCTGAACCGGCGTCCCGTAGCCGCATCCCGCCGCTTCCGGGCGGCGGGGTTCGCGGCGGCGGCGGACCGGACCCAAATCCGCTGCCGACGGGCGTTTCCACGCCCTCTCACGGGCTCCCGCGGTGCTTGACAGGGAACCCTCCGGGACATAGAATCGCCGCCCTCTTCGGGGGACCGGCAAGGGTGGAAATCCCTGGGGGTGCCCCGAAGCCGCAGAACGAATCCGGGCTTTCCAGGAATTGCGGAGGAACGGCCCGAGGGTGGCTGCCGTCACGCTGTAGCAACCGGACCCGGACGAGCCGGAATCCGCCGGCGTGATCCGGAACCAGCCCCCGGACAAGTTTCAGTCGCCAGATACCGAAGCAGACAATACGCATGCCAACCATCAACCAACTGGTCAGGAAACCCCGCCGGCAGCAGGTGAAGAAATCCAATGTGCCGGCGCTTCAGGCCTGTCCGCAGCGTCGGGGGGTTTGCACGCGTGTCTACACCACCACACCGAAAAAGCCGAATTCCGCGCTTCGGAAGGTGGCCCGGGTAAGACTGACGAACGGTTATGAAGTGACCACCTATATCGGTGGAGAGGGCCACAACCTGCAGGAACACTCCGTGGTCCTGCTTCGGGGTGGCCGGGTCAAGGACCTGCCGGGTGTGCGTTACCACACCGTCCGCGGCGCCCTGGACACCTCTGGTGTGTCCGACCGCAGGCAGGGCCGGTCCAAATACGGTGCCAAGCGGCCGAAGTCCTGACTTCGTCCGCCTCTGGATAAAGGTTAACAGTACAACCAGGGGCAATACGAAGGCCGGCGGGGCCGGCCGGATGCGGCATCCATCGGGATGCACCGGGTACTGCCCACAAACTCCTGTTGTGAAGCCACGAAAGGGAGTTGATGCCGGGTTGCCGGCATGTATCGGATCGGGCTTCACCAAGTGAAACAGCCGGTGCCTTGGACGCGGTCTGCGCGGCCGCGGTCAGGGGCGCCCCGGAACATTGACCAGCTTTTGCCGCGAACAGCCTATGCGGGAAGAGCCGCATTTTTATGCATTGGCCAACTGAAGAGCAAACGCAATGCCAAGACGCAGAGAAGTACCGAAACGCGAGATTCTGCCGGATCCCAAGTACAAGGATCAGACGGTCGCCAAGTTCATCAACATCATGATGCTGGACGGCAAGAAATCCGTTGCCGAAAGGATCATGTACGGCGCCTTCGATGTGATCCGGGAGCGGGGCAAGGGCGATCCCGTGGAAGTGTTCAATGCGGCCCTGGAGAATGTCAGCCCCGGCGTCGAGGTCAAGAGCCGCCGCGTGGGCGGCGCCACCTACCAGGTGCCCGTGGAAGTGCGCCCCAGCCGCCAGATTGCCCTCGCGATGCGCTGGCTGGTGGATGCCGCGCGCAGGCGCAACGAGAAGTCGATGACCGCCCGCCTGGCCGGCGAGCTGATGGATGCCGCCGAGGAGAGGGGAACGGCGGTGAAAAAGCGTGAGGACACGCACAAGATGGCCGAGGCGAACAAGGCGTTCTCGCATTACCGCTTCTAGACGTATCAGACCCGACGACGAGCGCAAGAACAGTGGCCCGCAAGACATCAATCGAGCGTTACCGGAATATCGGTATCATGGCGCATATCGATGCGGGCAAGACCACGACCACCGAACGTATCCTCTTCTACACCGGCATATCGCACAAGCTCGGGGAGGTCCACGAGGGCACCGCCATCATGGACTGGATGGAGCAGGAGCAGGAACGGGGGATCACCATCACCTCCGCCGCCACCACCTGCTTCTGGCGGGGCATGTCCGGGGATCTGCCGGAATACCGCATCAACATCATCGACACCCCCGGGCACGTGGATTTCACCATCGAGGTGGAGCGTTCCCTGCGGGTCCTTGACGGGGCCGTGGCCGTGTTCTGCGCCGTGGGCGGCGTGGAGCCGCAGTCGGAGACGGTCTGGCGCCAGGCGGACAAGTACCGCGTGCCGCGCATGGCCTTCATCAACAAGATGGACCGGATGGGCGCCGATTTTCCGCGGGTCATGCACCAGATCGGGGATCGCCTGGGGGCGAACCCGGTGGCGGTCCAGCTGCCCATCGGCGCCGAGGACTCCTTCCGCGGCATCGTGGACCTGGTCACCATGCAGGCGATCTACTGGGAGGAGGAGAACCGGGGCGTCCGGTTTCAGCAGCAGGACATTCCCGAGGAGATGCGTGCCCTTTGCGAGGAATACCGCGAGCGGCTGGTGGAGGCGGCGGCGGAGGCCGACGAGGGCCTGATGGAAAAGTACTTCGAGTCCGGGGAACTGGAAATCGACGAAATCCGCAACGGCATCCGCCTGCGCACCCTGCGCAACGAGGTGGTGCCGGTGCTGTGCGGCAGCGCCTTCAAGAACAAGGGTGTCCAGGCCATGCTGGACGCCGTGATTCACTACCTACCGAGCCCGGTCGATGTGCCCCCCATCCGCGGCACCGGGCGCGACGGTGGCAGGCTGATCGAGCGCCGCGCGGATGACAGCGAGCCGTTTTCCGCCCTTGGCTTCAAGATCATGAGCGACCCCTATCTGGGGCAACTGGTGTTCCTGCGGGTGTACTCCGGCGTCCTCAACGCCGGGGACACGGTCTACAACGCCGTGAAACAGAGAAAGGAACGGATCGGCCGCGTGCTGCTGATGCGGGCCAATGACCGGGAAGACCTGAAGGAGGTTCGCGCGGGTGAAATCGTCGCGGCGGTGGGCCTGAAGACCGTGACCACGGGCGATACGCTGTGCGATCCGGCCAACGAGGTGATCCTGGAGCGGATGGAGTTTCCGGACCCGGTCATCTCCCAGGCGGTGGAGCCGAAGACCAAGGCCGACCAGGAGAAACTGGGGGTGGCCCTCGGCAAGCTGGCGCAGGAGGATCCGTCGTTCCGGGTGGCCACCGACGAGGAGTCCGGCCAGACCATCATCTCCGGCATGGGCGAACTGCACCTGGAAATCATCATCGACCGGCTGAAGCGGGAATTCAACGTGGACGCGAACGTGGGCAAGCCCCAGGTGGCGTACCGTGAAACCGTCACCCGGCAGGTGGAGCAGGAATACAGGTATGTCAAGCAGACCGGCGGCCGCGGCCAGTACGGACATGTGTACCTCCGCATCAGCCCCCGGGAGCCCGGCGCCGGTTACGAATTCGTCGACGAGATCAAGGGCGGCGTGGTCCCGCGGGACTACATTCCCTCCGTGGACAAGGGAATCCGGGAATCCATGCAGACCGGCATTCTGGCCGGCTACCCCGTGATCGATGTGCGTGTCGTCCTGTATGACGGCTCGTACCACGAGGTGGACTCCTCCGAGCATGCCTTCAAGGCGGCGGGCGGCATGGCTTTCCGCGAGGGCTGCCGGAGGGCGGGGCCGCAGCTGCTGGAGCCGATGATGGCGGTGGAGGTGGTGATGCCGGAAGAGTACATGGGCAACGTCAATGGGGACATCAATGCCCGCCGGGGCATGATCCACGAGATGGACGAATCCCCTTCCGGCAAGGTGGTCCGCGCGGAAGTGCCCCTGTCCGAAATGTTCGGTTACGCCACCGCGCTCAGGTCCGCCACCCAGGGCCGCGCGAGCTATACCATGGAATTTAAGAAGTATGCGCCGGTGCCGGTGAACGTGGCGGAATCCATCCGGGCCGCCTGAGGCGGGAATCTGCAGACAGGGCAATTCACTGTATTTTCAAAGAGAGTCAAAGAGAGTTCGAAGATGTCGAAAGAAAAATTTGAAAGAACGAAGCCGCACGTGAACGTAGGCACGATTG
>VYFG01000026.1 GCA_009842505.1 Gammaproteobacteria bacterium | reverse complement strand
CTCAGTCAGTTACATCGGGCGGGGTGTTCACGGCCGCGAACATGAACGTTTGACTTGCCGTGGGGAAATGGTTAGCAGTCTGGTTTCGGTAATCAAGGTCGATTCAACGGCCTGTCATATAATTTTCGGACAATATCCTGTTTAACATTTTATTTGGACATGCCAATGACGCTCAGACTAGGTATCAACGGGTTCGGTCGGATGGGTCGGATGATTTTTCGCATCGTCATGGAAAGTACGAATTTACGGGTTATCCGTGTGAATGATCCCGGAGGTGATGCCGGGACATTCGCCCACCTGCTCTGCTTTGATTCCGTGCACGGACGATGGAACCGGGATGTCGAAACTTCCAGGGACGGCCTGTCAGTGGATGGCCGGCATGTGGATTTCACCGGAAATACCGATCCGAAGGATACGGACTGGTCTGATTGTGACCTGGTCATCGAAGCCTCCGGGATGTTCCGTTCCGTCGAAAAGCTGGCGCCGTACCGGCGCCAGGGAGTGTCCCGCATCGTGGTGACCGCCCCGGTGGCCGACACAGGAGTGCTCAATATCGTCATGGGGGTAAATCACCACCAATTTTCCCCTGAACAGCATGCAATCGTGACGGCGGCTTCGTGCACCACCAACTGCCTGGCACCGGTTGTCAAGGTGATTCATGAAAATCTGATCATACGCCATGGCAGCATGACGACCGTTCACGCCGTCACCAGTACCCAGAAAATCCTGGATGCACCACACAAGGACCTGCGCAGGGCCCGGGCATGCGGGTTGAACCTGATACCCACCACCACCGGCTCCGCCAGGGCGATCGGGGACATTTTTCCGGAGCTGGCCGGTAAATTGAACGGACATGCCATCCGGGTGCCACTGGCCAACGTGTCGTTGACTGACTGCGTTTTTGAGGTGGAAAAACCAACCAGCGTGGACGAGGTCAATGGGCTGCTGGAGGCTGCCTCGAAGGGATTCCTCAAGGGTATACTGGGTTATGAGGAACGTCCACTGGTGTCCATCGACTATCAAACGGATCCGAGATCCAGCATCGTGGACGCCCTTTCCACACTGGTCGTCAATGGAACACAGATCAAGATATTTGCCTGGTATGACAACGAATGGGGGTATGCGAACCGGGTGGTGGACCTCGTGCGCCTTGTCGGTCCCGCGCCGAACCCTGCGGACTGATCCATTGGGTTCATCCCTGGCTGATCACCGTGTGCGAGGAATTTTCGTCAGTCGTCCGGTACGGATTCAGGGAGTGGCAAGGCGTCGGCCCGCCATGGCCAAGGACAGGGATATGCCGAAAAGCAGCATCAGAATACTGAGGACAGTCAGGATTTCCGCCATGGTGATACGGAACAGGACGAACGGGGTGTACCCGCAGGGCTCGTGGATCCGGAACAGCCAGGGCATCCATTCCTCCAGTGCCAGCCAATCCGGCAATCCGGACTTCATCTGGCATTCCCCGATGATCCAGCCGCGTTCCGTGCCCAGCAACTGGTAGGACCGCTCCGTCATCCATGCCCAGATTCCCGTGGTGACGACCACCAGTATGCCGCCCATTCGTGGCAGGCGACAAAACACCAGGCCGAGCACGCTGACCAGGACCAGGACAAACACCAGCATGCGAACGTGAATGCACAGGACGCAGGGGAGCTGATCCAGGACATACTGATAGTAGAGTGCGACCCCTTCCAGTAACAGGCCAAGAACGAGCAGGCCAAGCCACATGACCCTGGATTTTGGCAGATTGGAAATAATAGCCATGGTAACCGGTGGAGTTGATCTTTCGGTGCTTGCAGTCGCACTGTCAGACCGGTCTTTTCCCCCGGAGTTCCGGGGCTGGGAAGGTTTAAGGAATGAAACTATGACTCCCTGATGGACTTGACGATCACGTCGATTCCTTCATGGCGCACATCAAACCCGAACTTGATGAATACCAGGTGGCCGGCAATGTTCTTGGCGTGGCCGCCGAAGCGTTCCAGTGCCCTGATGCCCAGCACGATATCCACAAAGTTGCCCACATTGCGCGAATCCTCCATGATAAAGGTGCTGAGATGCCGGAGTATGGACTGCAGCTGATCATCCAGCTTGAGTCCCATGTTCAGTACTTCCACTGCGCCATTGAGGTCCAGGTCATCAAACACGGACATGCTCTTTTCAAGCATCCCGGAGACGTAATCCGCGAGTGTGTAAATATCCCGAAGGATCTCCTCATTGGGGGGCCGGCTGGTTCCCTCGTAAAACCGGATAGTCAGCCCGGCGATCTTCCGGGCCTCATCCCCTGCCCTTTCCAGTTCACTGACGATCTTCCCTACCGCGATCAGTTCCCTCAGATCCTTGGCTACAGGGGCCCGCTTGGCAATGATGGTGGTGATCTGTTCATCTGCATCGATATCCAGCTGGTTCAGCTTGGTATCGTTGCTGATGACATCGTGGGCTTTTTCCGTATCTTCCGTGCGCAGGGTATCCACCGCATCACGCAATTGTTTGACCGCCAGCACCCCCATTCCCACAACAGTACTGTGCAGTTGCTTCATTTCGTCGTCGAAGCGGGTGAAAATGTGTCCTTCGCCTTGTATGGTCGTCATGGTTGGAAATTCCGGAATGATGGTGATTGGTATCAGCCGAAACGGCCGGTAATGTAACCTTCTGTCAAACCATGGATGGGCTTGGTGAATATGTCATTCGTTGGTCCCACCTCCACCAGTTTTCCCAGGTGGAAATAGGCTGTCCGCTGGGAAACCCTCGCGGCCTGTTGCATTGAATGGGTCACGATGGCAATCGAATACTGCTGCCTCAACTCATCGATCAGATCCTCGATCCTTGCGGTGGCAATGGGATCCAGCGCCGAACAGGGCTCGTCCATCAGGATGAGTTCCGGGCTGATCGCGATGGCCCTGGCGATGCACAGACGCTGTTGCTGCCCGCCGGACAGTCCGGTTCCGGGCTTGTCCAGCCGGTCATTGACCTCGTTCCAGAGGCCCGCCTTTTTCAGGCTTTGTTCCACGATATCGTCCAGTTCGGACTTGTTCCTGGCGAGTCCGTGCAGCCTGACGCCATACGCAACATTATCATAAACGGATTTGGGGAACGGATTGGGCTTCTGGAAAACCATGCCAACCCGGGCGCGCAGGAGCACGACATCCATCGAGCGCGCATAGATGTCTTCACCCTCAAGGGCGATATCACCGGTTACTCGACAGATTTCAATGGTGTCATTCATCCGGTTGAGGCAGCGCAGAAATGTTGATTTTCCGCACCCGGACGGGCCGATCATGGCGATCACCTCGTTGCGTCCGATATCCACCGAAACGTCGAATATCGCCTGCTTGTCAGCGTAATACACATTGACGTCCCTGCAGGTCATGGCGGGATTCTCCACGGCAATGTCGCCCACGGTAACGAAATCCGGATTGTCAACGACTTCCCTTTCCAGGAGATTGGACGAATCACTCTTTACCTGTTCGTTCATCAGTTCAGTGTGTATGGAAATGGAATTACCAGCGCCGCTCCAGTTTACGGCGCAGCAGGACGATGAAGCTGTTGAGAGCCACCAGGAACGCCAGCAGCACCAGGATTGCCGCCGAAGTACGTTCCACGAATGCCCGTTCGGGACTGTCCGACCACAGATAGATCTGGACAGGCAGGACGGTTCCCGGGTCCATCGGTCCTCCGGGCACGTCAACGATAAACGCCACCATGCCGATGACCAGGAGCGGGGCGGTCTCCCCCAGCGCCTGGGCCAGGCCGATGATGGCTCCCGTCAGCATTCCGGGCATGGCGAGAGGGAGAACATGGTGCAGTACGGTCTGGATCGGCGAGGCACCAACGCCCAGGGCCGCTTCCCGGATGCTGGGCGGAACCGCGGCAAGTGCCGCACGGCTCGAGATGATAATCGTAGGGAGAGTCATCAGGGATAGTACCATGCCGCCTACCAGCGGCACCGACCGGGGCAAGCCGAACACGTTGAGAAAGATCGCCAGGCCCAGAAGGCCGAAAATGATGGACGGAACCGCCGCCAGATTGTTGATGTTGACCTCGATCAGGTCGGTAATCCGGTTCTTGGGTGCGAGTTCCTGCAGGTACACGGCTGCTGCCACACCAATGGGAACAGCCAGCAGCATGCAGACCATGATGGTGAAAAACGACCCCATGATTGCACCGAAGATACCCGCCTGCTCGGGTTCCCGCGAGTCTCCCCGGGTGAAAAACGGGACGTTGAAACGTTTTTCCACCCTGCCCTGTTCGATGAATCGATCGATCCAGCCGATGGCATTGTCCTTCAGGCGCCGGTTGGCTTCAGGCTGGTTGCGGTCGATGCGTCCCTTCATGAAGACATCCACTTCATCGTCGGCCAGCAGCCAGATAGGTCTGATGTCCCCTGCCATGGCGGGATTTTCGATCAGCATGTCACGAAGGTCGTACTTGGCTCCGTTGCTGATCAGCCCGTATAGTGCCCTTCGGTTCTTGCGACCGCTGACATCGGGGAACTCGGCCCGCAGACTTGACTTGATGATTCCGTCGTAGTTGGCGCCGGCAATGGATTCTTCGGTGATCTCACCCCCGAACTGTGCCGGGGTCAGGTCCACTTCCAGTTGGATGTAGGTCTGCAACAGAACCTTGTAGCCGTTGAGAAAGGTTGTGACGAGAAGAAAACCCAGGAACAGGATGCCGATCAGTATGGAAATCCGGCCATACCACTGAAACCTGGACTCTCTGGCGTAGCGTCTTGCCAGGGTGGATTCGACAATCTGACGCTGCGTGCTCATTCGTATTGTTCCTTGAATCTACGCACCACGTGCAGAGCGACGATGTTCAGGACAAGGGTGATCACAAACAGGACGAGACCGAGGGCGAATGCCGCGAGCGTCTTCGGACTGTCAAACTCCTGGTCGCCGATCAGCAAGGTGACAATCTGGACGGTGACCGTAGTCACCGACTCAAACGGGTTGGCCGTCAGGTTGGCCGCCAACCCTGCGGCCATGACCACGATCATGGTCTCCCCGATGGCGCGGGAAACCGCGAGCAGGATACTGCCCACGATGCCCGGCAATGCAGCGGGAAGGATCACCCGGCGAATGGTCTCCGACTGGGTGGCACCGAGCCCGTAGGATCCGTCCCGCATGGCCTGGGGGACCGCGTTGATCACGTCATCGGAAAGCGATGACACGAACGGCAGGATCATGATCCCCATGACCACGCCGGCAGCCAGAGCACTTTCGCTGGAAACGCCGAATCCGACAGTTTCCGCAGTGCGCCGGATGAGCGGTGCCACCGTCAGGGCGGCGAAAAATCCGTAAACCACGGTGGGGATTCCGGCAAGGATCTCCAGCAGCGGCTTGGCAACCGTGCGGATGGCCGGACCGGCATATTCGGAAAGGTAGATCGCCGACATGAGTCCGAGCGGTACCGCGATGACCATAGCGATCGCGGTGATCAGGAAGGTGCCCGCAAACAGCGGCACCGCCCCGAAAGCGCCTGAGGATCCCACCTGGTCTTCACGGATTGCGGTCTGCGGCGACCATTCCAGGCCGAAGAGAAAATCGGTAATCGGTACTGCCTGGAAGAACCGGATGGACTCGAACAGCACCGAAAGCACGATGCCGATGGTGGTGAAAATGGCAATGCAGGAGCAGAGAATCAGGAACGACTTGATCAGCCTTTCCACCCGCCTTTGCAGCGCCCTGTTGTTGCGGGCGAAATTCAGTGCCAGGATCAGGAATACCGGTCCCAGGATGAAGAACACGAACAACAGGGTCAGGATACTCATGGCCGGGGTGGTCTTGCTAGGTCCGATTCAGTTCACGGGAAATCCGGTTGCGCATGGTACCTGTCGTTGTGGGGCAAAGAAAAGGGGCTGCCGAACCGGTTCGGTCAGCACCTACTGCCTTCAGGGCCAGGAATACAGCCCCGGGTGTTACATGGACAGCGAGGTCCGGTTCCTGACAGCGGTCGAGAACTGCTGGCGCTCTTCGGCGGACATGGGAATCAGCCCCTTGTCGGTCAGGTAGCCTTCGTCGCCGAACGCAGCATCCCCAGTGAACGCATCCATGAATTCCTGGATTCCGGGAATCACCCCGATGTGGGCCGTCTTGGCATAGAAATACAGGGGGCGTGAAACCGGGTACGAACCATCCGCGATCAGTTCGAATTCCGGCGCAACGCCGTCAATGGAAGCACCCTGGATCACGTCGGCGTTCTGATCCAGGAAGCTGAACCCGAATACGCCCAGGGCGTCGGGGTTTTCCTGCAGTTTCTGGATGATAAGGTTGTCGTTTTCGCCTGCTTCGATGTAGGCACCGTCCTCACGTACCGTGTGACATGCGGACTTGTAGGCACTCTTGTCGGACTTCTTCATGGCCCTGACCCAGTCGAAGGTCTTGCAGCCGCCTTCCAGTGCCAGTTCGGCAAACGCGTCACGAGTGCCGGAGGTGGGCGGGGGACCCAGAACCTCGATCTTGATGGCGGGCAGTTCGGCGTTGACATCCGCCCAGGTCCTGTAGGGATTGGGCACCAGGCTCTCGCTGCCGTCCGAATTCGGCACTTCCTTGGCCAGAGCCAGGAAGATGTCGCGACGGGTGAGGTCCAGGCGCTGGGCTTCCTTGGAACTTCCCAACACGATACCGTCGTAGCCGACTTTCACCTCGACTACGTCCTTGACGCCATTTTCCTGGCACCGGTCGAACTCGGACTTCTTGATACGACGGGAGGAGTTGGTGATGTCCGGGTGCTGCACGCCAACACCGGCGCAGAACAGCTTCATACCACCACCGGAACCGGTGGATTCGATGATCGGGGTCTTGAATCCGCTGGTCTTGCCGAAGCTTTCGGCAACGACCGTCGCAAACGGATATACGGTTGACGAGCCGACAATCATGATGTGGTCCCTCGCATGGGCATGGATGGTGGCCGTGATCAGGCCTAGTGCCACAAGGGAAATGGCGCTTTTACGCATCAGAATGCTCTCCTTTGGAAAATCAGGGATGAATTGGAAAGGAAAGCTAGAGTGTAAAAACCGATTGTTACAGGCAAGTTACAGGGAATTCACGCCGGGTCGCCAGGTCAGTTGAGGAGCAGTTTCACCTGTTCATGATCCGCACGGATCGAATCCCTGGGGAACAGGACTGTGAACAGGCTGCCCTTACCCACTTTACTCCTGATGAGCAGTTTGGCGTTGTGCCGGTTGACGATGTGGTTGACGATGGCCAGGCCAAGCCCGGTGCCGCCGGCAGCCCGGGACCTGGCAGAGTCGGTTCGATAGAACCGCTCCGTCAGGCGAGGTATGTTCTCCTCCTCGATACCGATACCGGTATCCTCGACACTGAGCGATCCGCCAAGCAGATCCACTTTCCATTTGATGGTGATGCTTCCGCCTTCGGGTGTATAGCGGACCGCATTGGTGATGAGATTGGTGACCATGCTCTGTATCTCGTTGAAATTACAATACAACGAGTAATTTTCATCGATTTCGCAAAGGGTGTGCTGATGTTTCTGTGAAGTCAGCGCTTCGGCGTCCTGGCGGGCACTGTGCATGACCGGCGCCATGGGTGTGTACTGTTGTTCCAAGTCCTCGTCCGCTTCATCCAGCCGGGAGAGCAGCATCATGTCGTCGATGATCAGCTTGATCCTTGTTGTCTGTTCGAACATCTGGCGTACTGCAGGTTTCCACTGCGGGCCGATGCTGTTGTCGGGTTCGTCCTGCATCATTTCCAGGTACCCGTAGAGGATGCTGAGCGGAGTGCGCAGTTCATGGGACGCGTTGGCCACGAAATCCCGCCTGATCTGTTCAAGCTGGCGGAACCTAGTGATATCCCTCCCCTGGAGCAGGTACTGGCCACTTCGATAGGGTGCCACGCGAATCCCCAGCCGGACGGTGCCGTCAGCCGGCGCGTCACACTCGAAGGAATCGGCAAAATCCTGCCGTGAGAGATACTGGTCAAATCCGGGAATGGTCATGACCTGCCGGATCGGCCGGCCCTTGTCACGATCCAGGTCGACACCGAACCACTGGCATGCCGTGTCGTTCGCCCACCTGAGTTGCCATTGTCCTCCGGTCAGCAAGACTGCATCCGGAGAAGCCGACATGCTGCTCTGCAGATCAGTAACATCCGCATCACCGGATTCCTCGGGTAAGGATGCCCCGTTCTGTCCATCGGCCAGTCCGTCGGATTCTCCCGGCGGATTCTCCCGGTAAACCAGCCGGTAGAACAGGTAGATCAGGCCGGACACGGCGGTGCCGGCCATCAGCCCGACCCATAGAACCATGCCCGGACTGTCCATGTTCATCGGCGACTCAATTTGCCGCAGCCCGATACCCTACGCCACGAACGGTCTTGATCAGGCTGGAGTGATCGTACTTCTCCAGGATGGTGCGCAATCTGCGGATATAGACATCCACCGTACGTTCGTCGATGTAGCTGTCCTTGCCCCAGATCCGGTCCAGCAGGTGGGCCCGGTTATATACCCGGCCGGGCTTGCGCAGGAAGAGATACAGCAGCAGGAATTCCTTGGTGCCGATTTCCACCAGTCTTCCGCTGATTTCCAAGGTGAAACTGTCCGGATCGATGCGGATGTTGCCGAAAGTAACCGCCTCACCGGATTTCTGCGGCTTGGTCCTGCGGATCGCCGCCCGGATCCTGGCCATCAGTTCGTTGTTGGAAAATGGCTTGGTGACGTAGTCATCGGCCCCGTGGTCCAGGCCCCTGATCTTGTCCTCTTCCTCGCCCCGGGCGGTTACCATGATGATTGGGATGTCGGCGGTGAGCGGGTGGGACTTCAGCTTCCGCGCATAGTCGATGCCACTGGCGCCGGGTAGCATCCAGTCAAGGAGAACGAGGTCGGGTATCCGGCTGGAGATGCAGAGGTCTGCGGTTTGCGCATCTTCAGCCTGCATCGCCCTGAATCCGTTACGGTCCAGGACGAAGCGCAGCATTTCGTTGAGTGCGCTGTCGTCTTCGACGATCAGGACAGTATCTTTATCCATGGCCGAGATTGAAACCGGGCATTGTTACACAAATATTACAGCGTAGTATAAAGTCCGTCCGGTTACCCTGCGCGGCAGTTCCGGTCATTCCCGGGAATGACCGGTAAACTGTCCGGAAGGAAGCCTGTTCAGTACACATGTCCACACCGTTGCATCTATTCAGCCTGAAAGACGGAGATCCCGCCAATCCCCCACTGGTAATCCTGCACGGCCTGTTCGGGTCCGGCACCAACTGGAGAAGCATCGCACGGGCATTTTCCGGGGACTTTCACGTCACATGCCTCGATTTGCGCAATCACGGCAATTCTGCATGGACGGAAACGATGGATTACGTGTCCATGGCCGAGGATGTCGCCGAAACGCTGGACCGGGAAGGGATCCGCCTGCCCGTCGTGCTGGGCCACAGCATGGGAGGGAAGACGGCCATGGCCCTGGCGCAGTTGGGCCTGATAACGCTTGAATCCCTGGTCGTCGCGGATATCGCCCCGGTACCTTACTCCCATGATCATGACGAATTCATCGCCGCAATGGAGTCCGTGGACCTTGCCTCCGTGACCCGCCGGGTGGACGCTGAACAACAGCTCTCCCGGGACATAGTCGACCCGGGAATCCGCCAGTTCCTGCTGCAGAATCTTGTCCGCAGGGACGGGGGCTTTCACTGGCGCATCAACCTGCCCGCGATCCGGCGCAGCATGCCCGCCCTGCTGGGCTGGAATCTTGCGGCGGTGACGGATACCCGGGCCCTGTTCGTCTACGGCGAGAACTCACGCTACATGACCGGTTCCGGGCGCGCCGCAATCGATCATTGCTATACCCGTGCCAAGATGACGCCGATTCCCGATGCCGGGCATTGGCTGCATGTCGAGCAACCCGAGCGTTTCATCGCGGCGGTGACTGCTTTTCTCCGTTAATCGCCACCCACGGGCAGTCGGATTGCGGGTCCTGTGAGGCAGCGGGATGTCCTGACCTGACGAGTCACGCCGGCCACGAATCCGTGTGCCCGGGAACTGCCTGTTCCCGTCCTGGCGACTGCCGGCGCCCGCCGGATGCGACGAACCGTGTAGTGTCGTGGCTCCGGCTGGAGCCGGGGGATATTATCAACTGCCCCGGTTCGCAACCAGATCATCCACCACGGACGGTTCGGCAAGGGTGCTGGTGTCTCCAAGGGAGTCCAACTCGTTCTCGGCGATCTTCCGCAGGATCCGTCGCATGATCTTGCCGGACCGGGTTTTTGGCAGTCCCGGGGCCCACTGGATGACGTCCGGCTTTGCGATCGGGCCGATTTCCTTTCGTACCAGGTTAACGAGTTCCGTCCTGAGGTCGTCACTGGGCTCCTCGCCGACCATCAGCGTCACATAGGCGTATATGCCCTGCCCCTTGATCTCATGGGGATAACCCACCACTGCGGCCTCGGAGACTTTCTCGTGCAGCACCAGGGCGCTCTCCACTTCGGCCGTGCCCATGCGGTGTCCGGACACGTTGATGACATCATCCACGCGTCCCGTGATCCAGTAGTACCCGTCCTCGTCCCTGCGGGCACCGTCACCGGTGGTGTAGTAACCCTTGTAGGTGGAGAAATAGGTGTCGTAGAAACGCTGGTGATCACCGTAGACCGTCCGCATCTGACCCGGCCAGGACTGCTTGATCACCAGGTTTCCGGCAACAACGCCCTCCAGCTCTTGGGCATCCGCATCCAGAAGCGCTGGCTGGATCCCGAAGAACGGCCGGGTGGCAGATCCGGGCTTGAGATCGATGGCGCCGGCCAGCGGCGTGATGCAGATGCCGCCGGTTTCAGTCTGCCACCAGGTGTCGACAATGGGGCAGCGACTGTCTCCGACCACGTGGTAGTACCATTCCCAGGCCTCGGGATTGATGGGCTCTCCGACCGAGCCGAGCAGCCGCAGGCTCTTGCGGCTGTGCCTGGTGACCAGTTCATCACCCTGCCCCATGAGCGCGCGTATTGCCGTGGGGGCGGTATAGAAGATGTTGACGTTGTGCTTGTCCACCACCTGCCAGAAGCGCCCCGCATCCGGGTAGGTGGGCACCCCCTCGAACATCAGGGTGATGGCGCCGTTGGCGAGCGGGCCGTAGACAATGTACGAATGGCCGGTGACCCAGCCAACGTCCGCCGTACACCAGTAGACGTCCCCGTCATGGTAGTCGAAGACGTATTTGTGGGTGATGGCTGCATAGAGCTGGTATCCCCCCGAGGTGTGGAGGACCCCCTTCGGCATACCCGTTGAACCGGAGGTGTAGAGGATGAACAGTGGGTCCTCGGCATCCATTTCCTCCGGCGGACAGTCCGGGGAAGCCGAAGCCATGGCCTCGTCGTACCAGACATCCCTGTCGGCGTTTCCGGTAACCGGGTTGCCAGTCCGTCTCACGGTGACCACGGTGTGTACATCCGGGCAGTTCTCGAGCGCCTTTTCCACGTTGTCCTTGAGGGGAACGTTCCGGCCTCCCCGGGGGCCCTCGTCCGCGGTGATCACCACCCGGCAGTCGGAGTCAAGGATCCGGTCCTTGAGCGCGTCCGGGGAGAAACCGCCGAAGACGATGGAGTGGACCGCCCCGATTCGGGCACAAGCCAGCATGGCTACCGCGGCCTCGGGGATCATGGGCATGTAGATGGATACCCGGTCCCCTTTTTGGACACCGCGATCCTTGAGCACGTTTCCAAGTTTGCAAACTTGCTCGAATAATTCATTATATGTGATTGATTTATCTATATCAGGTTCATCACCCTCCCAGATGATCGCTACCTGGTCACCGCGGCTTTCCAGGTGCCGGTCCACACAGTTGTAACAGACATTCAGCTTGCCGCCATCGAACCACCGGATATGGGCCTTGTGGAAATCCACGTCCATGACGTTGTCCCAGGGCTTGAACCAGGTGACGAATTTCTCGGCCTGTTCCGCCCAGAATCCTTCCGGGTCGTCCACGGAACGCTGGTACATTTCGAGGTAACGGCCCTGGTCCACGTGGGCGTGGGAGGCGACATCCGCGGCAACCGGGTATGTATTGACTTCTGACATGCTTTCCTCGCTGCTTGACTGGATATGGTTAATATGAATGGTACGCTAAAACTTTAAAACCCGGCGCCGGGCCGCGCAAGGCGACTTAAGTTTACCCGGGCATGTTTGCAGCTCAACGCGATTCAACACCGTCCGGGTTGGCTCCCGCCCCGTCGTCCAGCAGTTCCACCCAGTGCCGCACCGGTACCCGGGCGGCACTTTCGAGGTGCAGCTGGCAGCCGATGTTGGCGGTGGCGATCGCATCGGGATTCCCTTCCATGAGGCAGGATATCTTCCGGTCCCGCAGGCGCATCGACAGTGATTTCTGCAGTATCGAGTAGGTGCCCGCAGAGCCGCAGCACATATGGGAGTCGGGCACCGGCACGACGGTGTGCCCCGCTGCCGACAACAGCGCCTCCACCCGCCCGGCAAGCTGCTGGCCGTGCTGCAGGGTGCACGGGGACTGGAAGGCCACGGTCAGGCGGCTGTCCTCCTCGACCGGCGCCAGGGTCACTCGCGAGAGAAATTCCACTGCATCCAGGCAGAGACCGCTGACCGTCGCGGCCCTTTCCACGTACTGCGGGTCGTGTTCCAGCGCCCGGGCATAGTCCTTGATCATCACACCGCATCCGCTGGCGCTGCTGATGATGGCCTCGGCGCCGGCTTCAATATGGGGCCACCAGGCATCGATATTGGCACGCATCAGGTCCAGGGCTTCCGCTTCCGCATCCAGATGGAAGCTTACTGCACCGCAGCAACGTTCTCCCGGGGCACGGATGGCGTCGATGCCGGCCCGGTGCAGTATCCGGGCCAGCGACGCGTTGGTGGCTGGTTTATAGGCGGGCTGCACACAGCCTTCTGCCAGGATGACCTTACGGGAATGGGAGGGTGCGGGAATCGGCGGAGCCTTCTGCCTCGGCGGGACTTTCTCCCTGAGGAAAGCCGGCTGCAGTCCCCGCGTCATCTGGCCCAGGGAAAGCATCGGTGCAAACAGTCCGGGAACGGTCAGGATCTTGCGCAGGGACCATCGGAGCAGCCGCTGATGCAGCGGCCGGGGCAGTTTCTCCGCCACGACAGCCCTGCCGATATCCAGAAGCCGGCTGTACCGTACCCCGGAAGGACAGGTGGTCTCGCAGCTTCGGCAGGTCAGGCAGCGGTCCAGATGCATCCGGGTGGACCGGTCCGGCTGCAGGCCCTCCAGGACCTGTTTGATCTGGTAGATGCGGCCCCGGGGTCCATCCAACTCGTCGCCGAGCAACTGGTAGGTGGGACAGGTGGCGGTGCAGAAGCCGCAGTGCACGCATGCGCGCAGGATGGCGTCCGCTTCCCGGCCATGCGGGGTGTCCCGGATAAAGTCCGCGAGCCTTGTTTCCACGTTCAGCCCCCCTGTCCGGGGGGTATCATGCGCCCGGGGTTAAAAATGCCCTCTGGGTCAAAGGATGCCCGGATGCGTTCCTGGAGTGCGGCCATCGCCGGCGACAGCGGGTGGAACACGGCGCATTCGCGGTTGCCACCCCGGAACAGGGTCGCGTGCCCGCCGGCTCCGGAGACTGGTTCGCGAATGGCCTCGGCAGGCGCACGTGAGCCCAGCCACCATTGGCTCCCGCCCCAGTCAACCAGGACCTCCCCCGGGAGATCCGGTCTTGCACCGGCTGGCAGGGAAATGCGCCACACCGGCAGGCCAGTTTCGAAGAACGGGTGCGTGAATTCCCGCAGGTTGCGCCAGAACCCTTCACCGTCCACAAGCTCCTCCCCGCCCAGGCGCCGCATGGCCATACCGACTCCCGCTTCAGTGCCGCTCAGGCGCAGACGGAGCGAACCGTCGTGGAGCACGGCGCCGCTCAGCGGCAAAGGCTGCGCACCCAGTCCGGTTATGAAATCCAGGCCCGAATCGTGGTCCATCTCCAACACCAGGCTTGCCTCCCTTTCCGGCTCCGGCAGAACCTTGAAAGACGATTCGAGGATCACGCCGAGGGTTCCCATCGCACCGACCATCAGTCTCGAGACATCGTAACCGGCCACGTTCTTCATCACCTCACCGCCGAAACGGAGCACCTGTCCCCGGCCGTTCAGTACCCGTGTCCCGAGAACATGGTCCCGGGCAGCGCCGGCCCAGGGTCGTGCAGGGCCGGAAAAACCAGTCGCCAGGGTACCCCCCAGCGTGCCGTGGCCATTCATTTCCGGCGGCTCGAAGGGAATCCTCTGGTTCTTTTCCGCCAGGGCGGCATTGATGTCGCGGATCAGGGTGCCAGCGCGCGCGGTGATCACCAGTTCCGTGGGCGCGTAGTGCACGATTCCCCGGTGACCGGCGGTTTCCAGCAATTGCAGCGGCGAACCGGATTTCCCGCCATAGAAGGTCTTGCTGCCCCCGCCGCGAATCTCCAGCGGTGTTCTGTCGGCAACCGCACTGTCCACCTGCGTCTTCAGGTCCTTTGTCCGGTCTGCATCCTCCATCAAAACCGTTCCAGTTCCGGAAAGGGCAATTCCCCGTGGTGAACGTGCATTCCGCCGAGTTCCGCGCAGCGTTGCAGCGTAGGAACGGCCTTGCCGGGATTGAGCAGCCCATCCGGGTCGAAAGCGGCCTTGAGGGCGTGAAACTGCGCCAGTTCATCGCTGCTGAACTGTGTGCACATCTGGTTGATCTTCTCCACGCCCACGCCGTGTTCTCCGGTGATGGTGCCGCCCACCTCGACGCAGAGGTCGAGTATCCTCCCGGCGAAGGCCTCGGTCCGCTCGAGTTCCCCGGACCTGTTGGCGTCGTAGAGGATGAGAGGATGAAGGTTGCCGTCACCGGCATGGAATACATTGGCCACCCTGAGGTCGTATTCCTTCGACCACACCTGCATCCGTCGCAGTACCTCGGGCAGGCTCTTTCTGGGAATGGTGCCGTCGATGCAGTAGTAATCCGGCGAGATGCGCCCCATGGCGGGAAATGCCATCTTCCGGCCCTTCCAGAACAGCAGGCGCTCGGATTCATCCTTGGCCACCCGGACTTCGGTGGCGCCGTTTCTTCGCATCACCGCTTCCACGCGTCCGATCTGGGCCGTGGTGTCGGCCTCGGTTCCATCCACCTCGCAAAGCAGGATCGCTGCGGCATCCACCGGGTACCCGCAATGGGCGAAGTCCTCGGTGGCCCGGATGGCGAAATTGTCCATCATTTCCAGTCCTGCAGGTATGATCCCGTCCGCAATGACCCCGCCGACGGCCGCTCCGGCGGACTCCACGTCACCGAAGGCAGCCAGCACGAGACTGGTATGGCTCGGCATCGGCAGCAGCTTGACCGTCACTTCCAGGATGATGCCGAGCAGCCCCTCCGACCCCGTCATCACCGCCAGGAGATCGTAGCCCGGGGAGTCCAGCGCATCGGATCCGATGGTCAGCAGTTCACCGTCCATGGTCGCCACCTTGAGGCACAGGATGTTATGGACAGTCAGGCCGTATTTCAGGCAGTGGACGCCTCCGGAATTCTCCGCCACGTTGCCGCCGATGGAGCAGGCAATCTGCGAGCTTGGATCCGGAGCATAGTACAGGCCGTGGGGCTCTGCGGCCTCTGAGATTGCGAGGTTCCTGACGCCCGGCTGGACTCTCGCGATGCGCCTTTCGGCATCGACTTCCAGGATCCGGTTGAATTTGGCCAGTACCAGCAGGACGCCGTCCGCCAGCGGCAATGCGCCGCCGGAAAGACCGGTGCCGGCACCCCGGGCGACCACGGGTACCCCTCGTTCACGGCAGGCACGCAGCACGTGCACCACCTGTTCCAGGGTTTCCGGCAGTACCACCGCCATCGGGTGCTGGCGATAGGCACTGAGGCCGTCGCATTCGTAGGGGATGAGTTCGGAGGGCTCCGTGAGCACGTTGGCCCTCGGCAACCGCTCATGCAACGCCCCCAAGAGATCTGCACGAATCCGAATGGCGGGTGATGCGTTGGTTCGCAAGGTCATATCCGGCGTGAGTCAGATCACGATTATAGGTAAAAGCCTGGTCCCCATGTAAAGACGGATCCGAGGGAAGATTTGGCGATTTTGCCATTTGCTTCTGGCGTCGGCATTGATTCCAGTTATAATGCCGTGGCCTCGGGCCGGGAACTGGCTCCGGGCAATCATTATTCAAACGTTCATGTTCGCGGCCGTGAACACCCCGCCCGATGTAACTGACTGAG
>VYFG01000069.1 GCA_009842505.1 Gammaproteobacteria bacterium | reverse complement strand
CTCAGTCAGTTACATCGGGCGGGGTGTTCACGGCCGCGAACATGAACGTTTGTCAGAATGAAAACCAGAAATTTTTTCTCCTCGATATCGAAGGTGCTTTCCGCCGGCCTTTTCGTGCTGGCAGGTGTCATTCTTGGTACAGGCACCGCCCTGGGACAGATGCAGGACGAATGTCCGCTTCCTCCCGGCGCAACACCTGCCCCGGAGCCGAGCGTGACGGCGCAGCAGGTCGAAGACGGCAGTGCCAGCCTGCAGGACTTTGCCCTGGGCGCGAGAGATCAATTCAAGCGTGTGTCAACAGAAAGCGTACAACAGGCGTATCACTTCGGATGTCTTATCCGGCAGGACGAAGGACCCTGGCGCGCCGGCTCCACCTACCTGGTGCAGTTGACACTGGACGGCAGGGTGTTTGTCCACTCCAAGGACATGACATTGTCAGGCAGGCCCATCAACCGCGGGATTCTTGCGGAAATTCTTCTTTCACTGGGCGTCTCCCCTGCGGACCTGGCCAACCCTGCTGCGATTTTGAGCACATTGCGGCAAGAACCCCATGCCCCGTTTGACGCGACCACTCCCAGACCGGGCCAGCGGCCGGGCATCCCAGGGGCCAGAGGCTATGTCAGCGCCTACAACAGGGCCCGTCAAGGTACACCGATCCTTCTGCTCGCGGGGTTCGACCTCAATGCATCGCACGTGGCTCAAGAGTCCATCGATTACGGCAGCCCGAGCATTACGGCCAGGGACGTGGTGGACCGAAGAACCCTGAAGGCCTTCGTTACGGCTGCCGGGAACTACTTTCTCGAACTCCAGAAAACCGGCGGCCGGGAGGCCATCTCAACAGCCAAGGTTGCCATGCGGGATCCGAACGGGCCCTGGCGGCACGGTTCCGTATACCTCTACGTTCTGGATCGCAACTCCAACATCATCCTGTTTCACGGAGCGTTTCCGAACCGGTTCGAGCTGCGGCCGCTGATACCGACCCAGCGCGACGCCGTGACCGGGGAACTCATTCTGCCCCAGGTCCTCGCGGCGGCGGCGAGCAGTCCGGAAGGCGGCTTCGTGGAGTATTTCTTCGATGATCCCGCTGATGCCACCGACGATGCCGACATCCCCAAGGTGGGCTACGCCCGTGAGTTCAGGGTCCTGAGGGCCGACGGAAGCGTTTCCCCGAATCCTATCGTGATCGGATCGGGTTTCTACCCGGCTTCACACGAGGCGGCCTCCGCGCAGCCGACCCGGGTTGTCGAGACCTTGCTGCCCCAGGTCATGCGGGCGATGACGGCGAACACGGTGGACGCGATCTCGGGCCGCATCCAGGCGGCGAACTCCGGCGCCCCGCCGGCCGCCGGGTTCAGCCTCGCCGGCGCCTCCTCGCTGTCCGACCTCCTGCTGGCGAATGCCCGGGGGCTGAAGAGCGGCACCCTCGATCCCGGCCGCCTCCTGGCGGACTCCTCCTTCACCCTGTCCCTCGACGGGACCGGCGCCGGGGGCGGGTACGGAAGCGCGTCCTTCTGGGGCAGCGGCGACTACCGCGGCTTCTCCGGGGGCAGCCCGCAGACCCTGGACTACGACGGCAGCGTGCTGAGCGCCCACCTCGGGGTCGACACCCGGATGGGCCAGGACCTGCTGGCGGGGGTCTCCCTGGGCCTGGCCCGGGGCGAGGTGGACTACACCGACCTCGGGGTGCTGACGGGAGAGATGTCGACCTCCCTGACGAGCGTCCATCCCTACCTCGGCTGGCAGTCGCCCGGGGGCATCGGCCTGTGGGCCGCCCTGGGCCACGGCCGGGGGGACGTGGAAGTCAACGAGCCGTCCCTGGCAGTGCAGCGGAGCGACCTGACGCAGCAGATGGCGGCGGTGGGGGTGAGCGGACCGCTGGTGGAAGGGGGCCGGATGATCGCGGGGGGCACCACGAGTCTTCGCCTGAAGGGCGAGGCCGCGTTCACGCGGACCGAGGTGGAGGGCTCGGCGACGCTGTCGAAGCTGGAACTGGACGTGAGCCGGGTACGGCTGGTGATGGAGGGGAGCCACGTGCGCAAGCTGGAGTCGGGCGGGACCCTGACGCCGTCGGTGGAGCTCGGCACGCGGCATGACGGCGGAGACGGGGAGACCGGCAGCGGGATCGAGGCAGGCGGGGGCGTCCGCTATCATGACCCGGCGAGCGGCTGGACCGTGGAGGGCCGGGCCCGGGTGCTGCTGCACCACAACGGGGACTACAAGGAGTGGGGTGTCGGCGGTCTGGTGAAACTGGACCCTGGTACAGCGGGCCGGGGTCTGTCGCTCAGCGTTCGTCCGGTGTGGGGCCAGGCGGTGAGCGGGGTGGAGCGGCTGTGGGAGAGCGGCGTGGCCCTGGGAGCGGCGGCGGACCCGGATGCCGCGCGGGTGCATGCCAGGATCGCCTATGGCATCGGCACCGCCACGTGGGCTGGCCATGGGGTGCTGACGCCCTATACCGACGTGTCGCTGTCCGGGGACGGTGCAAACCATCTTGGCATCGGCAGCCGCCTCGACATCGGATCGTCGGTCAGGATGAGTCTCGAGGGTGTGCACAGCCGCCCGGCGAGCGGCGAGGCCGATCACAGCGTCATGCTGCGCGGGGAGCTGTACTGGTAGCCGTACCGGCACGCCTCCCCGGTTCCTGCATCGCCCCGCATGGTAAACGCCATGCGGGGCCTTGCTTGAGATTGCAGGGCGGATGGGCGAATGCGGCCGCATCCGTCTTTCTTATCGCAACCCCCAACGCCACGTTCGGTGGCAATGCCATCCATGTCCTTTTTCGGCCGGAAATCAGTTCGGATCGTTCACCTTCTGACAATTTAAGTTGTATTCGAGAATCTCGAACTTCGGACTGCGTGCCGGCAAGAACGGTCGCCCCAATAGTCCACGACCAAAGACAGCGTTACAAGAATTTGATAACGCATCCACGAAATGTTCCACTGAAATTTCAGCGGAGCGCTCACGTGCCTGCCAGAGATCAGAGGCCATCTGCATTCCCAGCCAGGTCTCGGGCGATGGGCCGAAAGCCTTCGACAGCCGTATCGACATGTCAACCGAAACCTCCGTTCGTTCACCAGATTCGACAGCGCCTGTCTTGTGACTCCCAGGCCCTGGGCAGCCCGTGTCACGGAAAGGTCCAGGGGTTCGAGGCATTGCCTCAATACGATCCCGCCGGAGTGCGGCGGATTGTGCATGCCCATGTCTATTTCCTCAACCGGTGATAATCCGAACGGATAAAATCGAGACCTCGTCAATCAAAGCCATTCGTCCCAATCCTGGCGGCCAATGATCGCCATGATCTCTACCGTGTCCGCTCGACCCGGTAATACACGTTGCCTCTGCCGCGCACACTGCGCCTGTACCCTTCGCGAATATCATCACCTGCCGGATACAAGAACGGTTGTGCTGCAACATGTTCAAAATGCTCGAAAAACGCTGCATGGTATCGGTCTGCGGCCGCAACGCCCCACCGTTCCAGCCCATACAGCCAGATGCGCCCCAGATCAGCCTCCGCGTGAAAGCCTATAGCTTGCCATCACGAAGGGCATTCGCCTTGAAGCCGTCGAGCATCTCCTCCGGTGATTTGTCGACCCATCCATGCCGCACAATCGATTGCTCGGCAGCAATCAGCCGATGCCGAATCATTTCAATCTCTCTCGCCCGGCGTATCAGGTCATTGACCACTTCGCTGCGGCTCGAGAATTCGCCGCTGGAAATTTGCCCCTGGATCCATTCTTCGTAGGGTGCTGACAGGGACAGGCTTGCTCTCGTTCCGGCCATGATCTGTTCTCCTTAGTGTATATCTGATGTATTTTTACATCAGATATACACTAGGGATCGATTGAATTTGAAAATCGCTTTCAAAGAGGCGCTCCTTTCTCTGCCACACCCCCTGCCCCACAGCTGCCTCTTCGAGGAACATCTTTAGGCATCGCCTGCCGTAACCTATCGTCGTAGGCATCAGGCGCTTTCCCAACGATCCAGTGCAATACGGTATCCCGAACGACGGGTGTTGATCAAAAACAACGAAATCCGATGAAAGTCGGACCTTGCAGCGTATTGACCCGGATGGACCCAGTGGATACTTTCAGTCCCCAAGTGCAATTTGCAGAAAGAAAGGGGATTGAAGCGCATGCGCGACATACTCGACCTCGAACGGTTTCCGCTTGACCGTCCCGGTAGCGATGACTGGCAGGCCCTGGTGAACCGATGCCGGGATGATCTGGCAACCGGGGGCATGTACAACCTCGACGGACTGATGAAGCCCCGGATTGCCGCGCAGGCGGTGGCGGAAATGATGCCGCTTTTCGAAGCCGAATCCTTCCTGCATGAGCGTCTGCACAACATCTACTTCAAACCGATCGAGGACCTGCCAGAGGACCACCCGGCCCTGCGGGTGTTCCGGACATCGAACCGAACCCTGTGCGCCGATCAGATCGAAGGATCACCCCTGATACGGCTTTACGAATGGCCGCCATTCGCCATGTTTCTCGCGGCCACGATGGACAAGCCCGAACTGCACGTCATGGAGGATCCGCTGGCGCGCGTGAACGTGATGTCCTACCGGGAGGGCCAGGAGCTGAACTGGCATTTCGACCGTTCCGAGTTCACCACCACGATGATGCTGCAGGCCCCCGAGAAAGGCGGCGGCTTCCAGTACCGCACGGGGCTTCGCAGCGACGATGATCCGAACTTCGAGGGCGTCGCGCGCCTGCTGCAGGGCAACGACCCGGATACCAGGATCATCGTACTGGATCCCGGCACCCTCAACGTCTTCAAGGGAAAGAACACCGCCCATCGGGTTACCCCGGTCTCGGGAACCAGACCGCGTGTGATTGCGGTGTTCTCCTACTATGAGAAACCCGGCGTGATGTTTTCGAAAAGCGAGCAGGTCGGCTTCTACGGACGCGCCCTTTGAACGATACCGCCCCATTCAGGGACGACCGGAAGCTTGCGTACCTGAATTCCGAAGGCGCTGACCGGCCACTGAAGAGCCCTCTTCCCGAGGACATCCTGGACCGCGCCCGCGCCTACCGGTTGTCGAGGTTGCGCATGCTGATGGACCGGCACGACGTGGCGGGATTGCTGCTTTACGATCCGGTCAATATCCGCTACGCCTTTGACTGCCAGAACATGAGCATCTGGACCAGCCACAATCCGCTGCGGTATGCGCTGATCCTGAACGGCGGGCCGGGGATCATGTTCGAATTCAAGAGCTGCGAGCACCTGAATCACGGACTGTCCGGAATTGACGAAATAAGGATTTCGACCGGCTGGATGTTCATGTGCGCAGGTGATCGCTCCGAGGAGCGCCTGTCGCTCTGGGCCGATGAAATCGCGGCGGAAGTGCGGGCACACGGCGGCGGCAACCGGCGGCTGGCCGTGGACCGCATCGAGCCCGAGGGGGTTGCGGCGCTGAACGCACGCGGGATCGAGATCATCGATGGAGGGCAGATCACCGAGATCGCCCGCTCGATCAAGTCCGCCGACGAGATCGAGCTGATGCGCTGGACCATCCGTGTCTGCGAGGCAGGCATGGCGCGCATCTACCGGCATTCGGTTCCCGGCGTCACCGAACGTGAGCTCTGGGCCCACCTTCATTTCGAGAACGCGCGGTCCGGAGGCGAATGGCTGGAAACCAAGCTCCTGACCTGCGGCCCGAACACGAACCCATGGTACCGGGAATGCTCGGATCGGGAATGCCGGTTGGGCGAGATGATTTCATTCGATACCGACATGGTCGGTCCGTATGGTTACTGCGCCGACCTGAGCAGGTCCTGGACGTGCGGAGACGTGCCGATGACCGGCCTGCAGAAACGGCTTTACGCGACGGCCCGTGAGCAGATCGAGCACAACCTGGCGTTGCTGGAACCCGGACTGGATTTCACCGAGTTCAACGCCCGGAGCTGGCAGATACCCGCAGCCCACCAGCCGTACCGGTATTCGCTGGCGGCGCACGGGGTGGGCATGGCGGATGAATGGCCGGTGATCCTGCTGCACCCGGACTTCGATACGAGCCATGGCGGCTGTTTCGAGACAGGCCAGGTGATCTGCGTGGAGAGCCTGATTGCCGAAGAAGGTTCGGAGAGCGTGAAGTTGGAGACCCAGGTGTTGATCACCGATTCCGGCGCGAGCCGGCTGGACAGCTTCCCCTGGGAGTTGTAGGAACAACCCCGGGACACGGGGCTCGATTTTTGTTCAGGGAATCCCTGATTGATACCGCCATCATTTACCCGTTCCCGTCGGCTGATGCCGGTCAATCCGATCATTCGGAACCACTGAAACCGCCATTCAGGAACCCGCCTGACCGGACCTTCCCTGAAAGGATCTCTGGCAAGGATCGCTGATTCAGTTGACTGTACTATTACAGTCTGCTAGGCTGCATTTAAGCTCTGTAATGATACAGTATTGGAGGGAAACGTGATCGTGCAAGCCGAGCAACTGCTGCAACGCGGACCCAGTTTCGCCGGTTCACTGCTGCCGGCGATTTTTGCCATTTTCGGCCAGTGGCGCCTGACCGGTGCCCAGCAGATGACCCTGTTGGGACTCGGCAACGAGAAGACCCTCTACAACTGGAAGAGCCAGCCTGAAAAGGCCAGGTTAACAAAGGATCTATTGGAACGGGCCAGCTATATCCTGGGGATCTACAAATCCCTGCAAATCCTGTTGCCCGACCAGGCATTGGCCGATCAGTGGCTGGCCACACCCAACGATAACCCATTGTTCAATGGCACGGCGCCGCTTGACCGGTTGCTGGCCGGACAGGTGATGGATCTGGCCGTAGTCAGAGGTTTCCTCGATGCGGAGCGGGGTGGCTGGTGACCGATATTGTTTCGTTACCCCGTAGCGAGGTGAATGAACCGGTCTATCGGGTCATTCTGTCGCGCTATCCCCAGATCAGCCTGTTCGAGCGCGTCTCCAGTCCGCAGGCTTGGGATGTGCTCTATACCGTGGAGTCCTTGACCAACTCAAGGCTACGCGATGAAGTGGGTGATATTCATCTGGTACCGCCGGAAGACCGGGTATATGGCGATGGCGCATCCTGGATTATGGCGGCATTTACCCACCCGCCGACCGGTGGTCGCGGTGGCCGTTTCAATCGGGACTTCGGAGTCTACTACTGCGCCCCGGATGAGGCTGTGGCCATCGGTGAGTCTTCATTTCATCGCACGCGTTTTCTGCGGGAATCCAGAATCGAACAAACCAGCCAGGAAATGCGCGTTATCCGCGCACGACTTGGGCCGACAACCCTGCATGATGTGCGACACCTGGTCGGAGATGCCATCTACGACTCCGATGATTATCGAGAAGCGCAGCAGCTCGGACGTGCGTTACGGGATGCAAAAAGTTACGGTGTCCACTACCAAAGCGTAAGAGTGAATGGCGAGTGTTTTGGTGTGATGCGTCCCAGAGCGCTCTCGGATGCCATTCACTGGCGTTATCTGCGCTACCACTATGAACAGGGAATGATCGTCGATGTTGAATCCCTGGATGGCAGTGGCAGGAGGTGACAATCAGGTTACGGAAGTTGCAGGCACCGTACCAGGCTGCCTTTCCGTACGAACAGGTCAGGATAGTTCTCCGTACTTCCATGTATCTGGTGGTCGGTGACCTTGCTGCGGTCCTTCTTCCTGTACTTGCCCCGTCGGTTCACCTGTTCAGCAATCTCGTGCGTGGTCAGCCAGGCGTTGTCGTTGGCGATGAGAATGTTCCTGATTTCCTCGTGGAGGGTGATGTCCGACATGGCAGAGTATTCAGCTTATTCGATGTGACTGATCCAACCTTGTTCACCCGGGCAAGCAGCCACGGATTTATTCGCAAACAATCGAACCGATGGTCGCGAAAGATGGCTGCCGCAGGAGTTTTTCGGTAGCCGGTAGCGGATCTTGAGCGTGGCGCCCTTCCCCATTGAAGAGGCGCTGGCCACCCGGTCGCCGTCTCCCATCTCCGCATACATGACTCCTTCGCAGCAGACGGACATCCGGCCGTTGGCCCCCGGATATCCTCCGCCCTGCCGGGGAAGTTTTCCCATGCTGTTCTCGGCCCGGGGTGTGCCCCGGTCTCCCGCATGACCGGTACCTGAGGCCCGGTACCGTCCGGCAAGGTGAAATCGGATGCCGTTCGTGATTCCGGCCAGGCATGTTCAGATCCGGGTCCGTCACTGTTCGCGGAAATCCTCGCTCAGCCCGACGAACGATCCGAACAGCTGGCCGAGACTCCCGTCGGCTTCCTCGAATCTGCCCACACCGAACCCGGTTACGAGCCGCGGGTTGTCAGTCGCGTCCGGCTTGTTGGAAAAGCTGCCGCCCCAGCGGCCCTCCGAGTGGGCGATTTGGCGGGAGGGATGCCGGACCTCGGCCGCGCCCCCATCGAAGTTGCCGATCCCGAAGGGCTGCTCGGCAAGGTGCAGCTCGTAGCCTGAGATGTCGTGCCGGACATCGCCGCGCGAAGCGGGCGCGACAGCTGGACGGGCGGTGAGATCGCCGGCACAGCCGATGCATCCGCTCACCGTCCCTTCCCCGAAGTCCGCGGTGAGCGTTACCGGTCCCTCCCATCCGTCGGACACGAAGTGACGCTCCTCGATCGTGGCACCGGGGACATACACGTAAATCCCGCCTGCCAGTCCGGCGTAAGCAGCGGTCCCGGCGACGGGCATCTCGGGCAGATGGGCCGGATCGACCTCCGGACCGTCGATGATGGCGTATTCCTCCGTGTCGAGGGGGTCTAGATCAGGTGGATGCTGACCGGGATAGTAGGCCCACCATCCCACCATCAGGTAGTCAGGGGGATTGTCATCGTCCCAGCTCACCACGGCGTAGGCATGCGACGTGCCGTGCTCCTCCTCTTTCAGGAACCGCCATGCGTGCCCCCGGTGGCCGGGAATCGGGGTGTCGAAGGCCTCGCTCGATTCCACGTCGTCCAGCGTATTCACGGAGAGCGGGCGCCCATCCTGCAGGTTGAGGAACACCCGCAGGTACCGTGTCGAGAACTGTGAATTGCGCTCGAACTGGATCGACTCGTCTACGGGAGCGGAAGTCGAACAAGCCGCAAGAAGCCCCGTCATAAGAAGGATCACAAGAATCCGCATGCCTGCCTCTCCTGGAAAATGGATGTTGTCAATGCAAAGCGTGATTCCGGGATATCTGGATCATCAAAACATGACGCCACTACGTATACAGACGGCGCGGGCGCCTGTGTCCTTCGGAATATTATGTAATCTTGTATAAAATGTGTGTGTCAGTACCCGTTAATATGATGTGAAAATAATAAATATCGCATCAAATCGGTGTCGGACCGCCCATGCCACGATGTCATCGAACCTGTGTGCGGACCAGTCGACGATCCCAGACCATTTACTGCCTGGCACCGGACATGCTCACATGGATGCGAAGCGGGGTGGGGTCGGGGAGGTTGTGGAGCCAGCCGGAGGGGCTGCCCGAATGGATTCAGAGGGGACGGATCAGGACGAAGATAAGGGTCACTTATCTGTGGCCGCCGTCTTCAAAGGGCATGCGCAGGGATATCCTGAAACCGTGGCCCGCGAGCCTCGCCCGCGTCGGGGCAAGATCGAGCGGCAACGGATCCCGGCTGCCGTCGCGCCAGACCACCCGGCCCGCGCCCCGGCCCGTGCGAACCTCGCCAAGATCGGTGTAGCGCCATCCCAGGTCCAGGGTGGTCCGCTTTCCCACTGCCATCGCGACGCCCGCTGTCACCATCCAGGCCAACTCCTCCCGGCTCCCGCCCGGCACGGTCGTCGTCCTCACCGGGAACGTCATGGACATCTCCCGGGTCCGGGTGTGCGCGATTCCGATGCCGGCCCCGACGAACGGGACGAAGGCGCCGGACCTGGCGAACCCCTGCTTCGGGAAGTCGAAAAAGCCTGCCAGCATGCTGGACACGGATGACAGGTCCATGGAGACGGATTGACGGTGCTCCGGCGCAAGGAAGTTCGCCCGGCCCCCGAAGGAGAAGCGCGGCCGGTATTCGACCAGCATCTCGAGACGCTTCCCGCCGGACGGATAGCCGAACCCGAACTCCACAACCGGAACCGTCCCGAAATCGCCCCGGGACGACCGGTATGATGCGCCGTCACCGCCCGCTCCGCAGCCGTAGAGTGCTGCCGGAGAGGTGGCCATGCAATCGATGTCGGTGAACTCCGTGCCGCCCGGCCGGTCGAGTCCGATGCCGCTGCGCAGGTAGAAATCGCCGGCGATCACGACCCCCGGGGTCAGCAGCCACATCCCGGTCACGACCGCGAATGCCGCCAGGTGCGGTTTCCGAGGGAAATTGGCGGTGAAAAGGGTCCGATGGAAAACGCGCAACGGTATGCGAATGCCGAATATGCGCGGATGTGCATCGGGATTTCGTAGTGAGGGTGATGTGGAATCGGGATGCACGGCGGGATGGTACCATGCTGTATCACGCTACATTCCCAGCAGCGATGCGTATCCGGGTACCTTTTCAGAACAAGCCTTTTCCCTACCCTGAAAGTTGTTCTGGACTGGATCCATTGTGGCCGGTCTGAAAATTTCACGACAAACCGATCGCCGATTCCACGTGGAGTGAAAAAGTCAGCCAGCCGGTTTGTTGATGGTGCCGATGGGCATATTGGGGTAATCTCATCCCGGGCCTGGCGCAGGCTGTGCAGTCCGGCGTAATTATTCCCGCTGTGTTCGACTATCTGAAAGACTCCGACAATGTCCACCTTTGACTATTCGATCACCTCCTGCGCCTTTCAACGCCGTTTGGGGGCCTGCCTGCTTACCATGCTCCTTGGCACGTGTGCGTCGGCCATCTCCTTCGCCGGCGAGGGCGGAGGCCCGGATGACGGACGGTACTGCGAATTCACACCAGCGCCGGACACCGGCGGCCGGGCTCCCGGGCTGGTCATCGGTGCCGAGGTCCTGCTGCCCGAAGGCACCCGGCCCGGCTACGGCGTACACATCCGGTTCAACGGGAGCATAGGCGCCATAGGTGAGTTCGACAGCATGCGTGCCGATTTCCCGAACGCCGCGGTTCTCGATTGCCGCGGCAGCGCCGTTCTGTCGCCGGGCTTCGTCAACGCGCACGAACACCCCGCATACAGCTGGGCCTTTCCTGACGCCAACCTGAACCCCGGCTATACCCACCGCGACGAATGGCGTCTCGGCACCGATGGCAGGGTGCCGTTGCCAATCCCGCCGCGTATCGACTTCGATTCCGGTGACCCGAAGAGCACCGCGATCCTTCTCGCCATGGAACTGCGGCACCTGCTCGGTGGTGCGACCGCCATCGCGGGCTCGGGTGGCGTGCCGGGGGTAATCCGCAGTATCAACCGCCACAAGCGCCGTGGCGATCCTGCGCTGTACGACGCGGAGGCGGACATGGCGACCTTCCCGTTTTCGTTTCGGGTGGTTGAGGACCTGAGGGAAGAGTGCGCGGGTGGCCCGGCCTACCGGTTTCCGTCATTGGCCGGCGGCAACCTGGCGTTCATGGCCTTTGTTCCCCATGTCGGCGAGGGCAGGCGGACGAGCTGCGCGGCGAGGGCCGAGGTGACGCGCTACCTGAAGCGCGTGCTGCGACGTGACCGACGCTACTCGCTGATTCACGGCGTGGCCACCGACCGGGAAGACTACGCGCTGATGCGCGAGTTTGACGTCACGCTGGTATGGTCGCCTCGCTCCAATCTCGCCCTGTACGGCGAGACCATCGATCTCGAGGACGCACTGGAACTGGACGTGCGGATCGCGCTTTCGACCGACTGGTCGCCGAGCGGATCGTTCAACATGCGCGAGGAGGCCAAGTGCGCGAGACTGGTGGCCGGGGATGCGGGGATGGTGCTGCCGGGCGAAGCGCTGTGGCACATGTCAACCGGCAACGGTGCCTATGCACTGGGCCTGGAGGACCGCTTCGGCGCGATCAGGCCCGGACTGTGGGCAGACCTGATCCTCCTCAGACATGCGGGCGGCGATCCTTACGATGCAGTGATGACAGCAACCGACGAAGACATTTTGGCGACCTGGGTCGATGGCCGGGCGATCCTGCTTTCAGAGTCGCTGGGCATGTCGCCGGGTGGCCGGGAATGCGTGACGCTGGAGGGCGTGGCGCCGAAGGTTTGCGGGGTGCTTGGCACCTTCGGCCTGTCGGCGGAGAGTTTCGCCGGCCACATCAAGGACGTCGTGCCGGTGAACGACACCCGCCGGCAGGCTCCCTGCAAGATTCAGCGCTGAAGAAATCCCCGGGTACAACCGGCCGAGTGAGTCCGAGCGCATTGACGCATGGTCGTCCACCCCTGCGGTCAACCTGCCAGATGGAGTCCGGTCCATCAGTTCCCGGTCCCGCTCCAGCAGCCGGCTGTTCCGGGCAATCCCCACGATATACCCCACCCCATGGGACTCGCACCAGCGCCAACATAGCCTCGACGATGGGGACCGCCAACACGTCCGTCTCCACCGACGCATCCGAGTCGGGCGTGATGACAATCCGATTGACATGGCCATTGTTGCCCACGGGCGCGACGGTTGTCACATCGGCGTTCGTCGCCGTCACGGCGGGCGACGTTTCCACGGACTGGCAGAAACAGACTCTTACCTCGAAGGTTGTGCTGCCGTCGTGTGCTTGCCGAACCCCCATTGATTTATCTGCGATCTCCACCAGTGAATCTTCCCGTCGTTCCCCTATCCTGATCCAAGGGAAAGCTACGAAGCGGTATTCATGGGGGTACTGTAAGGGCAACCCGGAAACCGAGTCTATTGCTCCGGTAGTCGGCAGATTTCGCGCTGCGTCTCGCAGATCGGAGTGAACTCGGGGGGCTGGCCCAGGAACCGCCCCGTCGACCATGCATGTCGCTTGGGACATCCACCCAGGCGCCGTCCACAAAAGTGGACCGGATGCACTCAAGCAGCGCACTCCCGTCCGTTGGTGCCCCTGAATAACTCTCATACCCCCAGCAGTCCTCCACCCACTCCCAGACGTTGCCGTGCATGTCGTGCAGCCTGAACCAGTTCCCGGGAAAACTCCCCACAGGTACCGTCTTCATTCGATAGACCCCAAAGCGCCCGAGCATGTTGTAAACGTCATCGCGACCATTGTAGTTCGCCTGTTCGGTCAATATGGTCTCTCCGAAGTGGAACGGGGTCGTCGTCCCCGCGCGGGCCGCATACTCCCATTCCGACTCAGACAACAACCGGTACGCCTTTCCTGTCCTGCCTGTGAGCCACTGGATATATGCTTTTGCATCCTCCCAATTCACGTTGATGACCGGTTGGCGGCCACGGCCCCATCCCTCGTCGTCCGGACGGTAGCCACCGCAACCGCCTGCCGCCACGCATGCGTCCCATTCCGAAAATGTCACCTCGTATTTACCCACTGCGAACGGCCCGGCTATCGTTACCAGGTGTGCGGGGTCTTCCTTTGTAACGGCCCTCCCGATCTCGTCCTTTGGACTTCCCATAGTGTAAGAACCCGCCGGAATCACCACCATCTCCGGGCATTCCGGGCAGTCGCGGAACTCTACCAGTTTGCGCGTGTTGGAATCGCGCAAACCACGTCCTTCCTGCTGAGCCGATGCCGTCGAACAGGGAATGACACCGTTACGGCCGCGCACTTCGGCCACGCTTGACATATATCGGGAATACGGCTCGTAACTTTCCAGATCAAGACCGAACTGTGTGAGTATTTCAAATATTTCCACAGCACCAAGTACTCGGCCCAGAACAAGAGAATCGTGGAATACTCGTTCCAGACTCGATAGGGCGTCCAACTCTAAGGTGTCTGCCGAAGTTTCGGATGTTGTGTCCTTGGAATCCAGATAGAGTCTCTTTCCGGATCCCATGAGATCGACATACAGTTGGTTTTTGCGAAACCGCTCCAGTTCGGGACCAGACAAGTTTGGAATGCCACGCCGATACAAACCGTAGTTCTCATTCATGGCTTTCATTCCCTGAGCCATTACCCGTGCACCGGTTTCCACTGCCAGCTGCTGTGGCGTTTCGATGATGCTCTGGAGCAAAGCAAGCGCTGCGTCCACTCCTTGGCCTGTCAGAACTGATGCAACCACACCATATGGTCCTTGCCGAAGGCCAGATATGGCATCGAAACCCGCATCGTCGAGTTTGGTGATGACGGCATAGGTTGGTTTTCCGATGTAATAGGTGGCCCGCACAGTGTTGACGTTCAGCCAGGAATAGGTGTGATCGAGGTAATCCCCACGTTCAGCAAAATACACCGGGTTTTCAGTCAAGCAAAGGGAAGGAGAGTCGTCCGCATGTAACTTGTCAACGGGGTATATGGCAACGAGAACCTTGCAAAGCAGCAGAAGCAGGGGAATCCCGCATATTCGGCTGGATGGTACGGCCCCGAACAGGGCCTCATCCCACGCGGCCTGGGCTGTACATTTATTTGTCATCGTAGTCTGTTCCTGGGCGCAATTGATCTGCGGGTCACACCCAAATCGAGCTGATTGGGGCCAGAATTCATTTGTCAGGAACGGGTTACTTCCATCCAGACTTCAGGGAAAATTCCTTCCGTCCCGGTCTGGCATGGAAGTGCACGTCATTCTGTCGCATGTTCTGCTTTCCTCACTGTTTTCCTCGATGGGGGAAAGGCTGGTTGGATCAGGATATGATCGCGGAGATTCGGACGAATAACCTTCTCGCAGCACTTCCATGTCAGCCAGTTGCCAAGCCTTCGTCGTCCGTCGGTCACAGGTCCGGCCCCGGGTGTTCTCTTGCTGGGGATGGGTTGAGCGCTGCGGCAACAGTCTTGGCGGACCGCTCCCCATCGCGTGCGTGGGGGGATGGCGTCCGTTCGCCTCACAGACGGGCCAGGGAAGCCCGTGGCGCGGGATTTTGCATGGGTGTTTTCAGGGCAGGCTCCAGGCATCCATGTCGATACGTCGCCCAATTCCCAGGGAAAGTGTCTCCACATGATCGACAAAGGACGTTGCGCTCTTGACCGCCTGCCTGAAATGCGACGCGCATCCTATCCAATCACGGGAAACTTCGCGCCCCTAATTTGAGGGGTATTTCGGGGCTTTCCGGGGTTTTTACAGGCTATGGTCACAGCGAGCTCCGAAAGGGGTCCGTCGTGCCGCCATTCAAATCGCCGTCAGAAACTTGAATACGGACGAAACACCCCCGGGTGAGAGGATCCTCGGCACAAAGTCTGTTGGTGTGCCTGTTGCCTGATTCGAGTGCCTGGACAGCCCGATGCGTTCATCTTTGTCGATATCGCCCCGTGACAAAACGCACCCATCGTGACGGCACCAACAGCGAAACCGGCCCGCTGCCGGTCGCCGGAGCGGCCAAGTTCCTGGAGTCGGGATGCCCGCAGGCTCACCACCGACTGGAGCCCCGGAAGACAAGCCCGCATCCGGGAGCGGTTTCATCCCCCGGCAGCCTGTGACTCGCCGCCACATTGACGTTGAAGCCGGATCTGTGACTCCGGCGCGTTCCCGCACGCCAGGTCTCGTCGGATTCCGAGAACGCAGCCCGTATAGGGAATCACTTCGGAACTCCGGGACTCGACACGATAGGACAGTTCCGCATCCAGCCTCGCCCGGGAATCGCCCTGCCCCGTTCGCAATCTCCCGTACAGCCACCCCCGCAACGTCCCGGTTTCCGCCGGTGCCGCCCACCTCTGTGGCCCGGAGATTTCTCGGCGCTTCCGGCTGCGGATCCTTCGTCGATGGCGGGTGCGGGCCGTCTTCCCATTCCCGAAAACAACTTCCTGTCTGTTACTCGACCTTCTCACCCGGGCGGATTGGGTTAATCGTCCAGCTCCCCGCCAAAGGCACCCACGACCCGGTGGCCGTTGCGCCGATACCAGAACGTGCCGGCCACGGCTTCCCCGTTCGGTCCGAAAAAGCTGCCGGTTGCCTCCCCCGATTCCCTGCCATACCGGTCTTCCAATCCCTCCGCATCCAGCGAGAACGTCGCGGTTTCACTGATATTGCCGATGTATTTCATATCCGGCAACGGGGCATAATTTTGACCCTGTGTGGGATCCACGGAGGGATATTCCTTCCTCAATCCATAAAGGAGGACTGACATGCTCCTGGTTGCGGACAGGGGACGATAGGTTACGGACATTTCACCCCGCACCCGCTCTCCGTCGTCAAAATGCTGGCCTGTAGGGGTACGGGTAAAGCCGTCATATACCCGGCCCCAGACAGGGCCTGTGTATTTGCTGTGTAACTGAGCCTTTCTCCAGCGGTGTGCAGGCGCACGAACCCGC
>VYFG01000030.1 GCA_009842505.1 Gammaproteobacteria bacterium | reverse complement strand
GGCACGGGGCGGGCCCGCACCCGCTACCGGATGTGGATGAAGGAATCGTCCCGTCCCGTCAGACATGCTGTTGCCCCGTCCCCCACCTGCTGCTCGCCGACTAGTAGAGCCGCAGGTATTCCTGGACTTCCCAGTCGGTGACGGTCTGGTGGTAACGCTCCCATTCGTCGACCTTGTAGGCGATATAGGAGTTGCGCATTCCCTCGCCCATGACCTCGCATGCGAGCTCGTCCCGGCCCAGTGCCTCGGTGGCCGCCGCAAGGTTCCGCGGCAGGCGGCGAATGCCCGCGCCCTGCAATTCAGCCTCGGTCATCTGGTAGAGGTCGCGGTCGGTCGCAGGGCCGGGGTCGATCCTGTTGACGATCCCCTTGAGCGCCGCCTTCAGGGTCATGGCGAGACCGAGATAGACATTCATGCACATGTCGGCGGCGCGGTTTTCGATGCAGAAACGGCTTTGCGGCAGGCGGAACTGCGCAGAGCGGTTGTTGTGGCCGTAGGTGATGTTGGTCGGCGCCCAGGTCACTGTGCCGCCCTCGAAGCCGCCGACCCTCGGCACCAGGCCGTTGTAGGAATTCACCGTCGGGCAGGTAATGGCAGTCAGCGCCTCGGCGTGGGCCATGAGGCCGCCCACTGCATGACGCACCTCTTCGGTCCAGCCGGTTCCATCCGAGCCGAACAGGTTTTCCCCGGGGCGGTCAACCGACTGCAGCGAGAAATTGATATGGGCGCCCGAGCGCCAGTCGCCGGTGGTGGGCTTCGGCATGAAGGTGATGAACATTCCGTGCTTTTTCGCGACTTCCTTGAGCAGGATCCGCAGGAAGACCAGCCGGTCGGCCATTTCCACCAGGTCGGTGTAGTGAAAGTCGAGTTCGAACTGCGAATAGGCGCCCTCGGCGACCACATCATGCAGGTTCCAGCCGAGGTCTTCGAGGATATCGATCATGTCCTTGAAGAAATACATCGAATCCAGCGAGTACTCGACGTCGTAGCCGAAGGCCTGCCGGCGCGGGCGCAGGCCATTGGGCGGGTCGTTGTCGATGGCCTTGACCGGATTTCCCTGCTCGTCGTAGCGCATTGCGATGAACTCGGGCTCTATGCCGGCATAACCAATATAGCCCGTCTTGCCGGCATCGCGAACGGCGCGTTTCAATGCCTGACGGGGGCAGTGGTCGTACGGCCTGTCTTCCCAGAACAGGTCGGCAAAGATGATCGCCGTGCTGTTATCCCACGGGCAGACATAGACCGCGTCGAGGTCGGGAACCATGACCTGGTCGGAATCCGCCGGAGTCAGTTCCGGCACGTAGGAGATCGAGTGCACCGCGAACTGCGGCCCCTTTCCCTTGCACAGCAACTCGAAGTCGCTCATCGGCACCGGCTTGGTCTTGGGAATGCCGAACAGGTCGATCCAGCTCGACAGAACGTACCTGACACCGGCGTCCTCGAGTTGCTTGCGCACCTCGGCGATGCGCTCGTCCGAAGGCAGCGCATCGGCAAAGTCTTCTACATAGGCGGTCATTGATGATTCTCCGGCATGAATGGTTTTTTCGGTTTGGCTGTTGCGGATTCAGTTTTGCTTGAGCAGGAACTGGTTCTTGAAGTTCTTCAGCCCCGACATGGTTTCGCTCGAGGCGATGTCCGGCTGGACATGGATTTCCTGTTCCAGGAAATCGTGAAAGTCGCGGCGGTCGTTGGTGACGATCTCGACCAGCAGGTCGTAGCGGCCGGTGACCCACAGGATGTAGACGACGTCGGGTGACCGGCCGAGCCGTTCCGCCACCTGCTCCACCGGGCAGCCCGGCGCGACCTTGATGCCGATCATCGCGTCCGCCTTGTAGCGGACCTCGGTCGGATCGACCAGGGCGCAGATGCGCAGCGCACCTGCCTGCTTCATGGACTGCACCCGGTTGCGCACGGTGCCCTCGGACACGTCAAGCGCCATGGCGATGTCCTTGTAGGGCCGGCGGCCATCGCTTTGCAGCATCTTGACGATCTTGCGGTTGAGATCGTTGTCGACGGATGCGAGTCCGATGGATTTCAACCTGGCGGGTTCCGCTGATTCCAGTGCCATGATTATGGATACAAGAAAAATACCGTGCAATTATTAATGAATAAATAATTTTATGCAAATAATTTTACCGATTAGGCAATATATGTTAAATTTGGCTACGATATTCGAATTCCTCCTGTGTTTGACTGGTGTTTCGAGAGGGCCATGTGATGCAACCCGAACCGGATTCGGCGTTACTGGAACATTTCGACAGGGCGGGTGAGACGGTGCACGGCTTGCCGGGGCCGGCCTATACCGACGACACATTCTTTCGCCTCGAGCAAAGCCACCTGTTCGGCCACAACTGGGTCTTCGTGGGCTTCGCGCACCTGATGGACAGGGCCGGGGATGTCCGTCCCATCGAGGTCTCGGGACAGCCGCTGTTCCTGCTTCGCGGCCGGGATGGAAAGATATCCGCTTTCCACAACGTCTGCCGACACCGCAACCTGAAGCTGGTCGACGGCGACCGCAATGCCGGGAAACTGATTCGCTGCCCCTATCACAGCTGGAGCTATGACCTGTGCGGCGCCTTAAGGAACGCGCCCTATTTCGGGGGCGGTGCACGGGAGGTGCCCGCGGATTTCCGCTACGAGGACAACGGCCTGGTGCCGGTGCACTGCGAGGTCTGGCATGACTGGATCTTTGTCAACCTGTCGTCAGAGCCTTCATCGTTCGATGACTTCCTGGCTCCGATCCACCGGCAGCTGGGTGAAAATGACGTTGCCGGGTACCGGCCCGTGGCGGTGCTGGATCTCGGTGTCGTGGCCTGCAACTGGAAACTGCTGATGGAAAACTTCATCGAGCCGTACCATGTCCAGTTCGTGCACAGCGAAACCACCGACCAGCCCCTGGAAAACCACTACATCGTGATGGACGGGCACTGCCTGGGCAGCGCGGTTGAATTGAGCGAGTCCCAACTGGTCAGCGCGCGGCAGGGCACCTTGGGCGTCACCTCCCATTACCTGACCCTGTTCCCGAATTTCGTCCTGGGCACGTACCAGCCCGACCAGATCGGGGTGCACCTGAACACGCCGCTCGGCGCCGGCCGCACCTCCCAGCAGCGGGTGATTTACACCCATGCAGACTCACATTATAGTGACGGGGAGATACAGCAGCTGGCGGACCTGTGGCGAAGCGTGCACCTGGAGGATCACGAGATGTGCGTGCGCCTGCAGCAGGGGCGGCATTCCCCGCTCGCTGCCCAGGGCGGCGTGCTTTCACCGCACTGGGAAAGAGGCGTGCGTACTTTCCAGGCACTGGTGGCCGATGCGATTCGGCCTGCACTGACACGATAGAGGCAGACGATGAATGACCAAAAACCCGACTTCCGGCTGGACCACACGATGATCCGCGTATTCGACCAGGACAAGACCCTGGATTTCTACACCCGCATCCTGGGCATGAAGATCCTGCGCCAGAACGACTATCCAGAAGGCCGGTTCACCAACACCTTCGTCGGCTACCAGGGCGAGGACGAGGGCACGACCATCGAAATGACCTACAACTGGGACCAGGAAGAACCCTATGAAATGGGCAACGCCTGGGGGCATTTCGCGCTCAAGGTGTCGGACGTTTACGCGACTGCGGACTACCTGAAGTCCCAGGGCGTCGAGTTCGCCCGCGAGCCCGGCCCGATGAAGGCCGGTACGCGCATCATCGCATTCTTCAGGGATCCGAACGGTTATCTGATCGAACTGAACGAGCCGATCGGCGGGTGAGAGGGGCGGGGAGATGACACCCTGCGGGGTGTCCGGGAATGCGGGCCGGGAGGGAGACACAAGCTGATTTGATCCGGGCATAAGTCCCCGTGTCCTTGAGGCAGGGGCCGGGACAAAATATGATCCCGTGAGCGCGGGACCGCCCCGTTCACTCGAATGAGCCGCCCGTTATCCCGTATTTCATGTCCGGTACGTCGATGCAGCAACAAGCCCAACAGCAGGTGCAACAGCCGGAGTGCCGGTTTTGCAATTCCAGGCCGGGAAGGGCCCTGATCCGGGGGGAGCACTGCTTTGCCGGATGGGACCGGCACCCGGTCAACCCGGGCCACATGCTGGTCATACCGTACCGGCATTTTCCCACCTACTTCGATGCCACCCCGGAGGTGAAGCGGGAGATGTGGGAAATGGTCGATCGGGCCAAGGAGATCATCGAACGGGAACATCATCCCGACGGATACAACATCGGCGTCAACATCGGGGAGCACGCCGGCCAGTCGATCATGCACCTGCACATCCACATCATTCCCCGGTACCGGGGCGACGTGGAGAATCCCAAGGGCGGCATCCGGGGAGTGATTCCCGCCCGGCAGCACTACCAGCTGGTTCCCTGACGGACGGACCGGGAAGACCGGCCGGCCGCTGCGCCGTGCGGCAAATCGCGGTACTATGCTGCCTCCCGCATACGAATATCGTCTGCATACATCATATGTGACCGCCATGGATCCAACACCGGGCCAGCAGATCATAGACGCCTGCCTGGCCATGAACAGGGAAGGGATCAACCAGGGGAGCGCAGGCAACATCAGCATGCGTTCGGCCGGGGGATTCCTAATCACCCCGTCGGCGCTGGCGTATGAACGCATGCACCCGGAGGACATGGTGCAGGTGAATCTCGAGGGCCGCTTTGCGGGGGAGCGCAAGCCCTCCAGTGAATGGCGCATGCACCGGGACATCTACCGGACACGGCCGGATGCCGGGGCGGTGGTGCACGCGCATCCCACCTTCTGCACGGCCCTGGCCTGCCTGAGAAAGGACATTCCGCCGTTCCACTACATGGTGGCGGTTGCCGGGGGAGCGGATATCCGCTGTTCGGGATATGCCCTGTTCGGCACCCAGGCCCTTTCCGACACCATGCTTTCGGCGCTGGAAGGACGGCGTGCCTGCCTGCTCGGAACCCATGGCATGATCTGCTACCACGACGATCTCGACAAGGCGCTCCGGCTCGCCGTGGAGGTGGAAACGCTGGCCAGGCAGTACTGGCATGCCTGCCGGATCGGGGAGCCGGTGCTGCTGACGGATGCGGAGATGGCGGAAGTCATCGCGCAGTTCGACGGTTACGGCCGGCACTCGACACGGTGACCGCGGCGTGAAGGTCGACGGCATACCCTACCGCACCATCTGGCTCGACGCTGACGGCTGGTCGGTCAACGTGATCGACCAGATGCGCCTGCCCCATGCCTTCGCGGTCGCCAACCTCCGGTCCCTGGCCGAGGCCTGCGAGGCGATCCGGACCATGGTGGTACGGGGGGCGCCCCTGATCGGCGCGACGTCCGCCTACGGGTTGTATCTCGCCCTGCGCGAGGACGCGTCGGACGACGCCATGACGTCGGCCTGCTCGGCACTGCTCGCAACCCGCCCCACCGCGGTGAACCTGCGCTGGGCCCTGGAGCGGATGCGCGAGGCCCTGTTGCCAGTGCCGCCTGCAGGACGGGTGGACAGGGCCCGGTCGCTGTGCGGTGAAATCGCGGACGAGGATGTCAGGACCTGCGAATCCATCGGGCGGCATGGCCTTGGGATCATCCGTGAAGTCCATGCGGCAAAGGATCCGGGGGAGCCGGTCAACATCCTGACCCACTGCAATGCCGGCTGGCTGGCGACGGTGGACTGGGGTACGGCCACGGCGCCCGTCTACATGGCGCACGATGCCGGCATTCCGGTACATGTCTGGGTGGACGAGACGCGGCCCAGGAACCAGGGCGCCGGCCTGACGGCCTGGGAACTGGGCATGCACGGGGTCCCGCATACCCTGGTGGTGGACAATGCCGGCGGTCACCTGATGCAGCACGGCATGGTGGACCTGTGCCTGGTGGGTACCGATCGCACCACGCGCACCGGGGATGTCTGCAACAAGGTCGGCACCTACCTGAAAGCGCTGGCCGCAAGGGACAACGGGGTGCCGTTCCATGTCTGCTTGCCCGGGACCACGATCGACTGGTCCGTCTCCGACGGCGTCGGTGGGATACCCATCGAGCAGAGGGACGGAAACGAGGTCACGCGGGTCTCCGGGACATTACCCGGCGGCGGCGTTGCCACGGTCAGAATTGCGCCGGACGACACCCGGGCGGCCAACTATGCCTTTGACGTCACCCCCGCCAGGCTGATCGATTCGCTGATTACCGAGCGGGGCGTGGTGCCCCCCGATGAAACGGCCCTGGCCGGGCTGTTCCGCGGCCACCACGGGGAATAGCCGCCCGGCATTCCGGCCGGTCGCCCGCCTGGAGGCGGCGTTGATGTTGACTTTGGGGTGCCGGATGATTACATATTTTCCTGACATCCAGGAGACCCGTATGCTGCATATTCGCGCATCCATGAAATTCACCCGCGAGCCGGTCAAGCGCACCCCGGTGACGCTCTACCTGGACACGGATCCGGACAACCCCATCCGGGGTGCTACGGACCGCGGCGGTGTCGCCAGTTTCGACATTCCGCCGGCCAGCGGCAAAATCGTGATCAACGGTTCAACCCGCTATCATGGGCGGCTCGAAGGCGAAATCGAAATCCAGCTGTGGTCACCGACGGATTCCGATAGCGTGGCCGAGCAGGGCATGCCGGGCGGTGACGAAGGCGGCAGCGTGGCCTATCCCGGCATGCAGGTGCACGGGCTTCGGGTCGGGGGCCGCGAGATCGAAACCGACAGCGAGGGCTACCTGGTGAACCTGGGCGACTGGTCGGAGGCCTTCGTGCGCGCCCAGGCCGAGCGGGAAGGCCTGAAACTGACCGATGAGACCTGGGAGGTCATCCGCTACCTGCGCGACTACTACGAAAGGCGCCGGGTCCAGGCCAACGTACGTGAGATCATCAAGCACTTCCGGGCCGTGTGGGGCCCGGAACGGGGGAGCAACCGCCACCTGCATGCCATCTTCCCGCGCGGCGGACCGCAGAAACAGGGCAACCGGTTGGCCGGGTTGCTGCGTACCAAGGGCGAACACTGAATGGGGACCGCAGACGGGCCGGGTGCGTTTCCGGCTGAACCGATGCCGCGGCACGAACAGACAGGAGCAGGCACATGCGATTGGTAATGTACGACGCCGGAGACGGCGGCCGCCCGGGTATCCAGGTGGGAGAGTGCGTGGCGGACTCCCGTGCCGTCGCCGGATTTGCGGGCTGGAGCGGCTCCATGCTGGCCGCGACGTCGACCAACCGGAATCTCCTTTCGCTCAAGCCGGAGGCAAGGCTGGAACTGGAACTGGCGGCGGCCGGGTACGTCGGGCAGAATGTCTCGGCCCCCGGGATTCATGCCCTGGACTCCGTCCGCCTCGGGCCGCCGGTCCCCGATCCGGAGAAAATCATCTGTATCGGCCTCAACTACCATGACCATGCCGAGGAAATCGGCATCGAGGTGCCGAAGGAGCCGATCTTCTTTGCCAAGTATGCCAACTCGCTGATCGGTCCCGCCGATACCATCGTTCCGCCGCGCGACACCCAGAAGGTGGATTACGAAGCGGAGCTTGCGGTGGTCATCGGGGGACCCGGTCGGTATATCCGGGAGGAGGACGCGCTTGCCCACGTGGCGGGCGCAATGAATTTCAACGACGTCAGCGCCCGGGACCTGCAGCTGTCGAACCAGCTCTGGACCGGCGGCAAGGCAGTGGACACGTTCGGACCCTGCGGGCCCGCGCTGGTTACCCTGGATGAACTGGGCGATATCCAGGACCTGCGGGTCCGTACCCGTGTCAACGGCGAAACCCTGCAGGACGGAACCACCGCCCGGATGGTTTTCACGGTGGCCCAGCTCATCGCCTTCCTGTCCAGGATCATGACCCTGGTGCCGGGCGACATCATCGCGACCGGCACCCCGGCCGGCGTCGCGGCCTCGCACGACCCCCCGAGGTTCCTGCGCGCCGGCGACCGGGTGGAAGTGGAGGTCCAGGGTCTTGGCAGCACGTGCAATCCGGTCGCTGACCCGGACTGAGGGTCGCGTGACCCCGGTGCGGGCCGGTACCGGCCCCGGGGCGGAACCGGTGGTAACATGGCAACGGTCACACGGTTTTCGTTCACTTGGAGCATGGGGGTAATGCGGTCCATCCTCAAGGCGGTTCTGGTCTTCACTGTGGTGCTGGCAGCCCCGGCCCGCGGCGAGCCGGCGAAGCCGTTCGCCGACATCCACACGCACTACAACTGGGACCAGGTCGAGGTGATCAGCGCCGAGGAGGTGGCCCGGAAACTGGCCCGGGCGAACGTCGCCTTCACCGTGGTGGCGGGAACGCCTTCGCACCTGGCGCTCCGGCTCAAGGAGGCGGCAGGGGACCGGGTGCTGGCTTTCTTCTCCCCCTATATCCATCCACTCGGAAGGCGGGACTGGTTCCGGACCGCCAGGGTTCTCGAACAGGCCGAGACCGGCCTGCGGGAGGGCCATTACCAGGGGATCGGTGAAGTGCATTTCATGCGGGGATTCAAGCCGAAAACCGACAATGACATTTTTCTCCAGCTGCTGCAGCTGGCGCGGAAGTACGATGTCCCGGTGCTGGTCCATCTGGATGCCGGTAGCGACGTGCCGTTCCGGGAACTGTGCCTCGCCCATCCCGACGTGCGGTTGATATTCGCCCATGCCGGGGGAAACCTGTACCCGGAGCATATCCGCCGCATCCTTAAGGCCTGTGACAATGTCCTGGTGGAGTTCTCGGCGCGGGACCCCTGGCGCTACGGCGGGCTGACTGGCGAGGACGGCCTGCTGCTGCCCGGGTGGCGACGGCTGGTACTCGACTTTCCGGACCGCTTCGCCACCGGCACCGATCCCGTATGGAGTGTCACCCGGACCCAGTCCTGGGACATGGCGGACGACGGCTGGGATCACTTCGAGAAACTGATGGACTATCACCGGAAGTGGCTCGAGGACCTCCCGCCGGACGTGGAGGAGCAGGTGCGGCTGACCAACGCCAGCCGGTTTCTCGGGATCGAGGTCGGGCAGTGAAACCCGGGCCGGGGAACGACCATGAACCTGGCAGGGGGTGCGGACCCCGATGGCCCCGGAAGGCTTCAGCGGTCCATGAACCGGTCGAGCACGTTCCGGGTGACCCGTTCCACTGACCGGTCCCTGCGCAGGAGGCCAGCCACCCATTCGGTCGTGCCGGCATTGAATACCTCGCCCCGGCCCCGGGAAAAGCTGACGACCATGCCCGACCCCCGGTCCACGCGCGCCACCGTGTACGGGTCCCGGGACCCGTGCACATGTCCGGCCACGAATCGAGCATCGGCGTCGCCGACAAACAGCATGTCGGGGTGTTCCCCGAACCCGTCTTCCCGGAGCCTGGCGAACCCCATGGCCAGGATTTCGAGGTCGCCGGGCAGCGTGGCGGCGGGAACCGGGTATGGCAGGCCGTCCTCGAAGCGATAGTCCAGGCCGTCCACCTCGTAGCCGAAAATCCGGCTCTGCCCGCCGAGCACATCGCCGTAGCCGAGGCCCGAGCCCGCAAGGGCCCAGTGCTCCGGGCGAAACACCGTGAAACCGCCCGGCCCCCGGGGCGCCAGGCCGCCCCAGCCGGCATAGACGCCGCGGCTGCCGTCGAGCCCGAACGTTCCGTGGCCCGGCCGATCCACCTCCGGGGATTCCCACTGGCCCGTGGCCAGATGGGGTGACGGACCGTTGCGGACCGGGTCGTCTTCCCGCACCCGGTACTTGTGGCAGATCTGCGTCTGCCCGTCATTTTCCAGGCGAACTTGCCAGAAGAAGTTGCCCGCGAAACGGGCCACGCATCCGCCGCACACCACGAAGTCTTCCACCGTGTCGCGCATCTCCCAGCTCCAGTATTCGTCGTGGCCGACGATTACCGCGCAGCGGTATCCGGAAAGAACCTCGGGCCGGTAGTGCAGATCGGACTGTGTCGCCACATCCACGCCATAACCCCGCCGTTCGGCCCACTGCAGGAAATGCCGTTCGTAACTGGCCCAGCCGGCGGATGCGTATTTCTTGGAATAACCGTTACGCCAGGCCCAGTCCATGTGGTCATAGCTGACCGGTGCCCCGATGGCCGGCGGCCGGTGCGGCAGGGTCCGGGGCGCGTCCTCGGGCAGTGCGACGAATCCGCGCGCGAACGGGCGAAGGCGGGACAGCCTGGGTGAAAACCGGTCGCCCAGCGGATCAACGATCCCTTCGTAGTGGTTGGAACCCCCCCAGTCGTTGTAGGCGTGCCAGGTGGAATCCGCCGTAATCAGGAGCAGCCTGCCGGGATCCGGCTCCCGGGGCCGGACCACGAACAGATACCGCGCGCATTGACGGTCGTCCGGCTGCCCCGACGGCCGGACGGTGAGAAGGTAGACACCGCTCAGCCAGCGGGGGTCGACGGTGAAGCCGGCCAGCACCGGCCAGCGGCAGCCGTTGACCGATGCATCCGCGGGGGTCTTTTCCCAGCGGGCGGGTACGCCGGCAAGGGTGTCGATGCCGGCGCATGCCTTCCCGCAGCGGACGATCCCGATGTCCACGCGGTCCGCCGTGGAGATGCCGTGAACGGCGACATCGTCTCCCGCCGCGTAGGACAATCGGTCGGTGTAGCACCAGGTTTCGGTTGCGCCGCCTCCGCCGAGCGGAAACTCGTACCACTGGCGGGCATGCACGGGCCTGTCCGCATCGCCCCGGACGACGATCGTGTCTCTGTGCGCATGGCGCATCAGCGGTAACGACATTGCAGCGCGGCCTGGTGGACCCGGTGGGGAACTTTACCCTACATTCACGCAGCCGCAACGACAGATCTCAAGACCGCCGTGTCACGCAGACCCCTTGACGACATCCGGGTCCTGGACCTTGGACACTATCTTGCCGGCCCCCTGGTGGGGATGATGCTTGCCGACATGGGCACCGAGGTCATCCGCGTCGATCCGCCGGGTGGCCCGGTGTACGGGACCCCTGCTGCCAGGATGTTCGCCAGGGGCAAGTCGGCGGTGGAACTGGACCTCAAGTCCGGGCATGGCCGGGATGTCCTGCTTTCGCTGGTGCGTCGGTCGGATGTGCTCGTCGAGAATTTCCGCCCGGGAGTCATGGCAAGGCTCGGCCTCGACTGGGAGGTGCTGCGCCAGGCGAACGCCGACCTGATCTGCCTTTCCCTTCCGGGATTTGCTTCCGGGGACGCAGGACGCCGCCACCTGCCGGCCTGGGAGGCAGTCATCGCCGCTTCGACCGGCCAGTTTACCGATATGGGACTGAACCGCCGGTTGATGGGGATCAGCCCGTCGTTCACACCGCTCACGCTGGCATCCGCCTATGGCGCCGCATTCGGGGCCATGTCCGTGCTGTTTGCCCTCGGAGCCCGCCCGCACAACGGCGGAGACAGGATCGAGGTGCCGCTGGCCTCCGCGCTGCTGGAGGGACTGTCCTACAACTGTGAACGCATCGAGAACTATCCCGACCGCTACAAGTCCCCCCGGGAGCTGGAGATCGAACGGCGCGGCCGGGAAGGTCTTCCCATGGATCTCGATTACGGGGACCTGACAGGGCTGCTCGATCCCTTCTACCGCACCTACATCTGCGCGGATGGCCGTGGCTTCTATGTGGTTGCCGGCAGTGTGGTGTCCCATCCCCGGCGCGTGCTTGAAACCCTGGGGCTGGAAGGGCTGCTGGAGGAGCTCCCGGATTTCGATGCCTACCTGGACACGGATCGGTGGCCCGCCCCCTGGTCCCTGCGCAACTATCCGGTCGGCCCCGATGACCGTGAACGCATCACAGCGGCCATGCAGCGCGCCTTCCTGCGTCGGCCCGCCCACGAATGGGAGGCCCTGTTCGGTGCTGCAAAGGCCCCGGCCACCATGCAGCGATGGACGTCGGAATGGCTTGCGGATCCCCATTCGCTGGCGTCGGGGCTCATTGTGAAGGTGGAAGATGCCGGGTTCGGTCCGATGCGCCAGATGGGCAACGTCGCCTGGCTGGGTTCCGACGCCGGGGTGCTGCAAAAATCACCGGCGCCGGATGTCCGCAATGGCGGCGGGGTACTGGAGCGGGTACTCGCCGAGCCGCCCCGGGAACCGGGAGGCGCGAAAGGGGCGACCGGCTGGCTTGAGGGCATCAGGGTCCTGGACCTGACGAATGTGATCGCAGGGCCGACCATCGCCTCGACGCTTTCCCGGTTCGGCGCGGAGGTGATCCACGTTCAGCCCGTGCATCCATCCGTGGATCCCTGGAACACCGTCGTGTTCGGACTCCAGGCAAACCGGGGCAAGGAGAGCATCCTGCTCGACCTGGGAACCGGGCGCGGCCGGGAGGTGCTGGATCGGCTGATCCGGCGGACCGATGTCATCACGTTCAATGGCACCGACGAGCAACGTGACCGGCTCGGGCTGAATCCCGGGCGCCTGCAGGGCATGAATCCGGCCCTGATCCTGGCCCAGCTGGATGCCTTCGGAGGGCCGGCCCGGGGGCCCAAGTCGGATCATCTCGGCTACGATGACCTGGCCCAGGCGGCCACCGGCGTCATGCTCCGCTTCGGCGGCAGCATGGAGACGCCGGAGGAGCACGCGCATTTCGGGACCATAGACGTTCTGGCCGGCTACTGCGCCTGTGTTGCCATCGGCGCGGCCCTGCACCGGCGGGGGAGGACCGGCAGGGGGGATCTGGCCAGGGCGTCCCTCGCCGCCGCGGGCAACCTGATCCAGGCCCCGTTCATGTTTGATTTCGACGGGCGGGGACCGTTCGACGAACCGGCCGGCCGGGAGGCCCTCGGGTGGGGGCCGTACTACCACTGCTATCGGGCCGCGGACGGCTGGATGTTTTTCGCCGCGCCCGGGGAACGCGAGGCTGTCCTGTCCCGGGTGCCGGAACTCGCCGACCTGGCGGCGCTGCCGGAAGACTCGCTGGGCGAGGCACTTGCGTCCCGGTTTTCCCGCGAACCCATCGCTTACTGGGCCGAGTCACTGGCCGGCACTTCCTCCGCGGCAGTGCCCCTCACAACCCTCATGCAGATCCGGGACGGGGCACTTGAGCTGGAGAGCGACGGCGGCATTGACCTGGAACGTGACACCTTCCGCGTGATCCGTCACGATCGTCACCCCATGGGCCGGTGGGTGGACCTGGTGGCGCCCAACGCGGTACGCCCCGGGAAGGGCCGTGTCACCATACCGGGGCCCATGCCCAAATACGGCGCGCAGACCGTCCGGATCCTGCGCGATCTTGGCTATGACCACGCCGAGGTGAAGGAGCTTCTGGCGGAAGGCGTGGCGGGGGAGAGATGGTCGTCGCGTTATCTGCCGGAATGAGGAGAGCCGGCTGCGCGCCAGTCCGGTATCCATTCGACGGAGAATCTGATAATTCGCCGAGAATTGACCTGTAAGTGATTGATTGGTTGGGGCAGGTGGTACTTTAGTCCATGGGCATGTGTTACCATGGCCGTCCATTGATTGACACAATCCGTAGGGATAGCCCCCACTCGTGCTGCCCACCACGAGACTTCACCTCAGCGTCAGCCCCGAGACAGCGGCCCGCCTTCCCCGGCTCGGCCTGGTAACCCGCAACCGCGAAGGCAAGACACGGCGCACCCGGTTCCGGGGTACGCGCTATGACACGGCACGTCTCCTGCTGCGCAAGCAGGGGTTCGGCATGGAACTGCTTACCGTCGGCAATGGCAGGGTGGTCCAGCGGACCTTCACGTCACGGGGCGTGAAGGTGACGGATGCGTCGCCCGGCATGCCGGATGTCGGGGCCCTGGCCGAGGAGGCGGATGATCCGCAGCTCAGACGGCGTATCGCGCGCTGGCGCCTGGTGCCGGTGTTTCACTATGTGGATTTCGCCGAGGTCGTCATCGGACTTGCGATCGGGGATTCCAGGGTCCGGATGCAAATCCGCCGGGGCATCCTCAGCCCGGCGCAATCCGGTCGCCGGAAAGTGCCGGTTGCTGAAGTCGTCTTGGCACTTGAATCGGGCAGCCCGCTGGCCCTTTTCGACATTGCCATTGCCATCAACGAATACCAGGGCGCGCGCATCACCACCAGGGAGATCCCGGAGGCGGGATACCGGCTGCAAAGACCGGTGCTGGATAGGGACATCACGAAGGGCGCCAGGCCGGAGTTGTCGGTGGACATGTCCGTGCTGGACGCGTTTCGCGCCGTGATGTCCGAAACCCTGGATCACCTGCTGTCAAACCAGGAACTGCTGCTGGCAAGCAACCCGGACGCCGTGCATCAGACACGCGTCGCACTGCGGAGAATCCGTGCTGCCCTGCGGGCATTCAAGGCCGTATTGCCCTATGACAAGCGGAAGGCCTTCAACGGGGAATTGCGCTGGTTCCAGCAACGCCTGGGCGCAGCCCGGGACTGGCAGGTATTCCGGGAGGATACTATTCCAAAGGTTTCCGTGGTGCGGCAGTTGCCCGAACGGGGGCTTGAACGGTTGCGCAGCGTCGCCCTCGGCGAGCGGCGGCGGGCAACCCGCGAGGCCATTGATGTGGTTGGGTCGAGGCGATACGCCAGGCTGCAGATGCATATGCTGCGCTGGCTGAATGCACTGGAGACCGATACCGCGTCCGGCGGGAGCGGGACCTCGCTGCTGCCGTTCGCGTGCCGGGCTCTCGAGAGGGCCCGCCAGGACATGCTGTTGGACGAACGCCCCCTTTCTCGCATGACGCCGGATGAACTGCACACCCTGCGCAAGCGCGGCAAGAAGGCCCGTTACGCTACCGAATTCTTCGCCCCGCTATGGGCGGAGTCCGATCACCGCCTCCTGCTGACCCAACTGCGGCTGATCCAGGAGAAACTGGGTGAGACCAATGATGCGGTCGTGGCGCGGCAGCTGCTTCTCACGCTTCATCCCGGCCGGCTGGCATCCCCGGTTGACCGGATCATCCAGGACTGGTCACGGGAAACCATTCGGCAGTGTCTCGGCGCCGCCCAGCCGCACTGGCGTCGGTTCCAGCGCTGTCCAGCCTTCTGGAAACTGGCAGAACCCCTGCCGGCGCCGCGCAGTTTGCCGTCTGCGGCGTAGATCTGCGCTGCTCCATGCGCGGCCAGGTCCGGCTTGCTTGTGCAGGGACGGAAGGAATTCGTGTCTGTCCATTATCCGCAGGCGGATGCCTGCCGGCGCCTGAGTTTCCCGCGAACTTGACCCATGTCAATCCGACCGGGTTCCGATCCGATATCTTTAACTACAGGCAGGTACCCGCCGGGAACCCGGCTTCATCGGTGGCCGGCAACCATGCGGGGACCGCGAACTGTCACGGCAACACCAGAAGGTGCCGGGCACCCAAACGGGATCACGAATGCACATACTGCTACTGGCCGGTCAGAACATCCGGGTCACTTGCGGCGAGGCGGGTGAAGCAGGCTGATGAATGTCTATATTCAGGAATTGAGGTCGGATCATCGGCGCCTGTCGAGACTCCTCAGGTACATCCAGGAGAATCTGCCCGGGGAGCGGGCCCGATGGCAACCGGACCGCATCCGGGCGATGCGGCAGTGCATCGAATACATCTGCTCCTATTCGGTGGTCGTGCACCACGACAAGGAGGATGTGCTGTTCCGGAGGCTGGCCGCTCGGGATGAATCGGCAAGGGTGTACATCGACGTGCTGACTGCGGAGCACCGGCTGCTGACGCACAATGCCGAACATCTCCGCCGGACCGCCAGGCTGGTGGAGGATGGGAAGGCGGCCTACGGCAGAGTGCTGGGGAAATCCGCAAGGGCATTCATCAGTGCCAAGCTTCGGCACATGCGGCTGGAAGAGGATACGGTCTTTCCCCTGCTCGAGAACAGGCTGACACTGGAGGACTGGAAGAGCGTGATTTCGGACATGCCGCCGGAGCGGGACCCCCTGTCCGTTGATGATTGCAGTGGGGCCCATGCGCCCTTGCGAAGCTTGGTGATGGCCCCTGCCGAGAGGGTGGGATGACGGCCACCGGACACCTAGACTGCGGCTGGCCCGTACCGCCCAGTGAGCGGCGGCCACCCCCGCCCTAGACTTCCTCCCGCCTGGACTGGCAGGCTAGGCAGCGTTTCGCGATGGGGTTGGCCAGCAGGCGGGCGCTCCCGATGGATTCCCCGCAATCCACGCAGATGCCGAACTCGCCATTTTCCAGCCGCGCAAGCGCGCCGTTGACCAGGGACAGTTCGTAGACAGCCCTGTCGGCCTGGGTGATCTCGATTCCGGATTCCACCACCTGGTTGGACTCGTCGCCCCGGTCCACGCCGCCACGCTCGATATGGCCTGTCCTGGCGACGGCGTCGCGGTGGCTGGTGGCACTGGCTTCCAGGGTCAGCCTCCTTGACAGCAGCTGATCACGGATTGCCGTGATATCCGCATCGGTCAGCTTCATTGCCCCTGCTCCGGACCTCACAACGTCCCACAGTTGACTCACTGGGCCTGAGCGAGTACATTCCC
>VYFG01000034.1 GCA_009842505.1 Gammaproteobacteria bacterium | reverse complement strand
CGGGAATGTACTCGCTCAGGCCCAGTGAGTCAACTGTGGGACGTTGTGAGGCGCCGGGCCCCGAGGGGCGGAACATGGACCATCTTTGCCTGCGCATCGCCGACATCGGGCCTGCGAGGCTTGCCGCGTGGCTGCGGGAGAACGGCATCGACCCGGGAGAGCCGGCCATGCGCTACGGAGCCCAGGGCAAGGGCCCCTCCATCTACGTTGCCGACCCGGAGGGCAACGTGGTGGAACTGAAGCCCCCGATAGGCTGAGGCATCCTTTGCCGGGGGTTTACCCGTCCCGGTCCCGGGGGGCCAATGAAAACGGCAATGCCTCCAGGTCCACGTTCCCGCCGGACAGGATGATGCCCACGCGTTTCTCCCGGAACGGCTCCGGATGCGCCAGCATCGCCGCCAGCGGAACCGCGGCACTCGGCTCCACGACCAGTTTCATCCGCTCCCAGATGAGCCGCATGGCCGCCACGATATCCCGCTCTTCCGACAGCAGGACCCCGGCGATGTCCCGCGACACGAACGGCCATGTCAGTTCTCCGAGCCCGGTTCTCAGGCCGTCGGCGATGGTTCGGGGATCTTCCTGGGGGAGCATGCGGCCGGCCCTGCGGGAGCGCCAGGCATCGTCCGCCCCGGACGGTTCCGCGGCATGGACCAGGGTATCCGGCGCCAGCGCCTTGACGGCAATGCAGGTGCCGGACACCAGGCCGCCACCGCCCACCGGCGCGATCACCGCGTCAAGACCGTCCACCTGTTCCAGCAGTTCCAGGGCGCAGGTTCCCTGGCCGGCGATGACGCGGCTGTCGTTGTAGGGATGGACGAATTCCGCGCCGGTCTCAGCCCCGATCCTGGCGGCGGTCTCTTCCCGCGCGGCGGTGGTGGGGGCGCATTCCACGATGGTTCCGCCGTATCCCCGCACGGCGGCTTTCTTCGGTGCCGGCGCGTTCTCCGGCATGACCACGGTCGCCGGGATGCCGCGCCTGGCCGCGGCATAGCAAAGCGCCTGGCCGTGGTTTCCCGAGGAGTGGGTGAGAACGCCGGCGCCTGCCGCCTCGTCGGTCAGGCTGTAGACCGCGTTGCAGGCGCCGCGGGCCTTGAACGCGCCCACCTTCTGCAGGTTCTCGCATTTGAAGAACAGGCGCGCCCCGGCCAGTGCGTCCATGTGCCCGCAGGTGAGGACGGGCGTTTGGTGCACGTGGGGCATGATCCTTTCCCGGGCGGCCCGGACGTCGCTGATATCGGGTGCGGTTTTCATGGTGGCTTCAGCCCTCTTGGCGTCGAATCCGGAATCTGCCGGTCCCGGATCACGGCAGGTTGTCGGGGCGCCTGGTTTTCCATGGCATCTTTGCGGCACGGGCCCGGGCTTCCAAGGGTAACCGTGACCGGTGTCACGGGCAACCGCGGGCAGCCCCCATGACGGCAGCCTCCCGTTTCCGGGCACCGGGCTGATAGACTCCGCGTTGCGACCGCAGGCCCTGGTGACGGATTCTGACTACCCGGTAATGAGAAAAATGAAGTTCGGCAGGATTGCTTCCGTGGCCGGCAGACCCGTTGATGCGCCCGCGGCCGGCCGGGGCAGTGAACGGGATGTGGGCAGGACATGCACCCGGCAGGGGACGCCGAATTGAACCCGGCCCCGGCCCCGGCCCGGATCAGCCCCTGGCGGCTTGCCCTCGGCGGCATGTTCGCCATGGCGGCGGCCATCGGCATCGGCCGATTCGTGTACACACCGATCCTGCCGATGATGATGGCACAGGAGAGCCTCAGCGCCGGCCAGGCGGGGATGATCGCCTCGAGCAACTATCTCGGCTACCTGATCGGCGCGATGATCGCGGCAACGGCCATGCTCAGGGGATCCCAGCGGGCATGGCTGCTGGGTGCGCTCTTCGCCAGTGCCGTCACCACCCTCTACATGGCCTGGACGGAGAGCTATGCGGGCTTTCTCGCCACGCGGTTCATCGGCGGGCTGGTCAGTGCCTGGGTGCTGGTGTTCGCCACCACCCTGGTGATCACGCGGCTGACCGACATGGGGCGGGGCGGACTGACCGCGGTGCTGTTCGCCGGGGTCGGCCTCGGGATCGTGTTCGCCTCGCTGCTGACTGGGCTCGCCATGGATAACCAGGACGGGTGGCGGGGCGCATGGATCAACAGCGGCGCCGCGGCCCTGGCCGCCACCCTGCTGGTGGCGGTGCTCGTGCCGGGACGGCGAACGGACGCCGCGGCGATGCCTGTCCGGTCCGAGAACCGCGGCCGGTCCATCGGCGGCCTGCTGGCGGCCTATGGCCTGTTCGGTTTCGGCTACGTGATCACCGCGACGTTCATCGTGCAGCTGGTCAGGTCCGCCGCCTACCCCCCGGAGGCCGAGATCGCGATCTGGGTCCTGGTGGGCATCGCCGGGATTCCCTCCGTGTGGCTCTGGAATCGCTATGCCGCCGTTGCGGGCAACAGCAGGGCGTTCTCCGTAGCCTGCGTGGTGCTGGCCGTGGGGGTAGGGGCCAGTGTGCTGCTGCCGGGACTGTGGGGGCTCGTGCCGGGCGCGGTGCTGCTGGGCAGTACCTTCATGGCGATCACGGCCATCGGCCTGGTGGAGGCCCGCGAGCGGTCCGGCAAGGATCCCCGGCACGCCCTGGCCATGATGACGGCGGCGTTCGGCGCCGGCCAGATCATCGGCCCCGCGGTGGCGGGATACATGCGCGACGCCTTCGGCAGCTTTCTCCTGCCGTCAATCCTGGCGTCGGTGCTGCTGGTGCTGGCCGCCGCCCTGGCGCACCGATAGGTGATTCCGGTGGCGCCGGATTCCCTCATCCGTGAATGCCGCACCGCGGAGGACTATGCCGCGGCGGAGGCGGTCACCCGGGCCTATGTCGACTGGCTCGGCATCGACCTCGGTTTCCAGGACATCGACCGGGAGATGGCGGATTTCGCCGGCATGTACGGACCGCCGGACGGGGCTTACCTGCTGGCTCGAATGGAGGACCGGGTCGTCGGCGGCGTCGGGCTGCGGCCGTTGGAGCCGGGAATCTGCGAGATGAAGCGGCTCTACGTGTACCCCGGCCACACGGGCAGGGGCGTCGGCCGTGCCCTGTGCGAGCGTGCGGTCGGCCGTGCGGGAGCGATGGGATACCGGGCCATGCGACTCGACACGCTGGGGCACATGACGGCGGCCCGGGAACTGTACCGGAGCATGGGCTTTGTCGAGATTCCGCCCTACCGGTTCAACCCGGATCCCGCCACGTGCTTCCTTGAGTTGCGGCTCGGGCAGTAAGGGCCGGAAAAATCCGGTGTGCCTGACCGGCCGCATGCCGCGCCGATGCGGACAATACGGGATGGGCGCTGACGTGCCGGGCAATCCCCATAAGGGGACTCACCCGAGGTCGTCTTCCAGGGGGTAGTCCGACAGCACCACCGGGCCGTCCGGGCTGAGCCAGACAGGCTGCTCCAGTTTCACGCCCTCGCGCCCGCCCACGGCGCCGACGTAGCTTTCGATGCAGACCACCATGTTCTCGGCGAACACGCCGTCGTAGGCCCCGTACTTCTCGTCCTCGGGATACCAGAGGAAGGGATACTCGACACCGAGGCCGCAGCCGTGGCCGACATCGGCGTACCGGTTCGCGAGATATTCTTCCGGCAGCCGGTAGGTCCTGGAGGCGTACTCCAGGAAGGACATGCCCGGAACCAGCAATGCGATGTTGGTTTCCAGCTGCGCCCGGGAGACGGCGTACAGGCGCCTTTGCCCGTCCGTGGGCCTGGCGTCCCCGACGATCCAGCTGCGGGAGATGTCGTTGTAGAAGCCCATCGGGCCCACCAGGTCGGTGTCGAAGGAGAGAAAGTCGCCGTCCGCCATGATCCGGTCGCCGGTCTCCTGGAACCAGGGATTGGTGCGCGGCCCCGAAGTCATCAGGCGGGTTTCCGGATATTCGCCGCCGCGGCGGACACTACCGGCCAGCAGGACGGACAATGCTTCCTGTTCGGTCATTCCGGGGGTTGCCCGCTCCTTCAGTTCCCGCATCGCGGCGTCGCAGGTGGACAGGGAAAACCGGAGGGCGCGGATTTCCTCGAGGGACTTGATGGCCCGCGCGTGCTCCATCACCTTCTTGCCGTCCATCAATTCAAGGCCGGCGCCGGTGAGGGCTGCGGCGGTATCCACGTCCAGCCGGTCCACCGCCAGGCGGCGGTTGCCGCCGCCATGTTGCCGCACCAGGTCCCCGATCTCGCTCGCCCAGTTGGCAGCGATTTCCGTCGTGCGGTACCCGATCACGAAATAGTCCGTGGACCAGGCCGTTCGCACCTCGTCAATGGTTTCCAGGCCTTCGAGCAGGTGCATGCCCGTGGGAAGCTCGAACATCACCGAGGGGCCGGCAGTCAGGATCAGCGCATAACGGCAGAAGTTGTGCATGGTCCAGACCTGCATGTTGCGCGAGCCGTTGGCGTAGCGGATGTTGATCGGGTCGAACAGGAGCACCGCCGCCACATCCTCCCGGGCGGCCAGGGAGCGCACCCTGTCCAAGCGGTACCTGCGCACCGCCGTCTCGTCGATGGGCCGGCTGATGTCCAGGGGGTTGGTCATTGCTTCGCCGCCCAGCCGTCGACGATGGCCACCAGTGCGTCCAGGCCGTCGGTGAGCGCCGCCGGCCCCGGCTGCAGGATCAGCGGCGACTTGATTTCATGCAGTTCGTCGTTCCGGAGCGCCGGCACGTTTTCCCAGCCGGGCCTGGCGCGTACCTGTTCCGCGCGAAACTTGCGTCCGCACCAGGAGGCGATGAGGATGTCCGGCGCCCGGCGCACCACCTCGAGGGGGTCGGCGAGGATGCGGTCCTTGCCCAGGGGTTCACGGGAGCGGTCCGGAAAACAATCGATCCCCCCCGCGATCTCCACCAGTTCCGCCACCCACCGAATTCCGGTGATGAGCGGATCGTTCCATTCCTCGAAATACACCCTGGGCCTCAGGGACATGGACGACGCCCTTTGCCGCAGTGCGTCCAGCCTTGCCGAAACACCGTCGACAAAGGCCATGGCCCTGTCGGCCGCGCCGACCATGGCGCCCAGCTGGCAGATCATGGACAGGATCTCCTCGACGGAGCGCTGGTTGAACACGTGCACGTTGACGCCCCTTCTGATCAGGTCCGCGGCGATGTCCGCCTGCAGGTCGGAAAACCCCAGCACGAGATCCGGCTCCAGCGCCAGGATCTTGTCGATCTTGGCCGAGGTGAACGCGGACACTCTGGGCTTCTCCCTGCGAGCCCTCGGCGGGCGGACGGTGAATCCCGAGATGCCGACGATACGGTGATCCTCACCGAGCAGGTACAGCATCTCCGTGGTTTCCTCGGTCATGCAGACGATCCGGGACGGAAAGCGTTCCACGGTCCCTGCCTTCAATTGTGCTTGGGATTCGCCCCGGGAATCCGCCGGTGAAGTGTCTTTCCAGCTCATGGTGCCGCCGCCGGGTTGCGTCGAAGGGCCCGGCCGGCCCCGGAGGACCCGGGAAGCGCGTGCTCCCTGGCCTGGTTCACAGGAATTTCTCCTCGGGCAACTCGATCAGCGTGGGCACGTCCGATCCACGGGCATCGGCCAGGGCCGATTCCAGTGCGGCGTGGCTTTCCACCCGTACGGCCCCACAGCCATAGGCCCGCGCCAGGCCGAGAAAATCCGGCGAATGGATGTCGCAGGCGACGGGGTCCATGCCGGCGCCGCTGAAATTGGCCGCGATCTCGCCGTAGCCGTGGTTGTGCCAGAGCAGCACCGTGACCGGGATTCTCGCCTCCACCGCGGTGGACAGCTCGTTGAGCGTGTACTGGAAGCCGCCGTCGCCGGCAAGGGCGACAACGGGCCGGTCCGGGCAGGCCAGCTTGGCGCCAAGGGCCGCGGGCAGGGCGAAGCCCAGAGTGCCGTAGCCGGTACTCGAGGCGGCGAAACTGCGCGGTGCGGTGGCGTCGTACTGGAAGGCAGCATAGTAGGTCGGCTGGGTGGAGTCCCCGACGAGGATATGGTCCGGCAGGGCGCGGTGGAGCGACTCGAAGAGCGCGGCGTAGCCCGCATGATCGGTCTTGGCGAGTTCCGCGCGGACGGCGGCGGTTCTGCCGCCGCCGGTGCCGATCCCCCTGGCATGCACCAGGGGCTCCAGGGCCTCCAGGCTCTGCCGGCTGTCGCCGAGGATTGCCACCGCCGGGCGCTGGTTGCGGCTGAACTGGCGCGGGTCGATGTCAATGCGTATGAGGCACCTGGACATGCGCGCGTATTCCTTGAAGAAGAAATCGTAGTCGGTTTCACCGAGTTCGGTGCCCACGGCGAGCACGACGTCGGCCTGCTCGTAGAGATCCTGGATGGCGTCCTGGGCCGGGCTGCTGCCGACATGGAGCGGATGGCTCCTCGGCAGTATGCCCTTGGCATTATGGGTCGTGGTGACCGGGGCGTCGAGCTTTTCCGCCAGCGCCACGCAGAGCCCCGCCGCGTTCGCCGCGCCGCCGCCGAGCGCGATGACGGGCGTCCGGGCGTCGTTCAGAAGGTCCGCGGCGCGTCCGATGCCGTCCGGATGCGGGACCGGAGGCAACGGCGTTTCCCAGGGTTCAGGATCCACGTGCTCCGCGCTTGCCGTGATCACGTCCAGGGGGATGGTGAGATGCACCGGTCCCGGCCGCTCGCTGCGAAAGATCGAGAACGCCCGCGCCAGCACCCGGGGCAGTTCGTCCGGGCGGGCCAGGACATGGCTCCAGCGGCTGCATTCGTTCATCACCGCACCGAGGTCCGGCGTCTCGTGCAGCCGGCCCTCCCCGAGTCCACGCTGGTAGGTCTTGTTGTCGGCGGAGATCACCAGCATGGGCACGGAATCCGCCAGGGCCTGGCACATGGGCGTGGCGATATTGAGTGCGCCGGGTCCGGAGATGGTGATGCACAGCGCGGGTTTTCCCGAGACCCTGGCATAGCCGTCCGCAAGAAAGCCCGCGCCCTGCTCGTGACGCGGCGTGATGTGGCGGATGCCCGTATCCGGCAGGCCCCGGTACAACTCGATGTTGTGGGTGCCCGGTATTCCGGAGGCGATTTCGATGCCGTAGGCGTCCAGGAGCTGGATCAGGCGTTCACCGGTGGTGGTCATAGGTTATCCAGGTGATAGCGTTGCCGGCGGCGAGACATTCCTTGCCGTCGTACCCGCCCTTGCCGGGTGCCATGCCGGAATACCCGACACCGCACCGAACGATTCGTCCTGTCGCCCAGGGTGCGACTTTACCCGATCCGGGCGGTGATGCAGGAAATTTCGGGCACCTCCCCCGTATCGCCGGAATCCGGGATCCGGTATCGAATGCCGGGCAGGGCGATGGAAACCGGCAGCGGCGGTCCGGGCGGTCCGGGCGATCCGGGGTCCGGGCGCCTGCCATGCCGCCTCGGTTTCCGTTTGCCGGCAAAAAATATACACTTCGCATCCCCACTGCAATCTGCATGAATCGCCACGGCTTCATCCCCATGAAACTCTCCCGCCTCGCGGACAGGATACAGACTTCGCCCATACTCACCTTCGCCGCGGAGCTCAATGCCCGCAAGGCCGCCGGTGAGAACCTGCACAACCTCACCGTCGGGGATTTCGACCCCCGCATCTTCCCCGTTCCCGGCGCCCTGACCGAAGCCGCCATCCGGGCCTACCGGGACCACCAGACCAACTATCCCGGCGCCGTCGGGCTGCCCGGGATCCGTGACGGCGTGGCCCACCTGCTGAACCGGGAATGCGGACTTGATTATCGCGGCGACGACGTGATCATCGCCAGCGGATCCAGGCCGATGATCTACGCGGCCTATCGGACCATCGTGGATCCCGAGGACAAGGTGGTGTTTCCGGTGCCATCCTGGAACAACGAGCATTACGCGCAGATGTGCGGCGCCAGGATCGTGACGGTGGAAACCGGGCCGGAGAATCACTTCATGCCGACGGCGGCGCTGCTGGAGCCGCACCTGGAGGATGCCACCCTGCTCGCCCTGTGCTCCCCGCTCAATCCCTCGGGCACGGTGCTGTCCCCCGGGGACCTGCGGGACATCTGCGAACTGGTGATGTCAATCAACCGGCGCCGCGGCGAAGACCGCAAGCCGCTGTACGTGCTGTTCGACCAGGTGTACTGGATGCTGACGTTCAGCAGAACCGAGTTCGTGCATCCGCTTGGGGTCTGTCCCGAAATCGGCGATTACGCGGTGTTTGTTGACGGCATATCCAAGGCCTTCGCCGGCACCGGGCTTCGCGTGGGCTGGGCTACGGGTGCGCCGCACATCCTGTCCAGGATGGTTTCGGTGGTGGCCCATGTGGGTGCATGGGCGCCCAGGCCGGACCAGGTTGCCGTGGGCGAGTTCCTGTTCATGGACGATGCCGTGGACGAATACCTGTGCGGCTTCAGGCACGCACTGGAAGAGCGTCTTGCGGGCTTCCACCGGGGATTCAGTGCACTGAAGGATCGGGGATTGCCGGTGGACGCCATCGGGCCCGAGGCCGCGATCTATCTCAGCGTCCGGATGGACCTGAACGGCCGGGTTACCGCCGACGGCCGGGTCCTCGGCAGTGACGGGGACGTGCAGCAGTACCTGGTGGACCGGGCGCACATCGGGGTGCTGCCGTTCTCCTGGTTCGGTGCCCGCTCCCGCGGCAACTGGTTCCGGATATCGGTAGGAACCTGCGAAACCGGGGATATCGGCTCTGCAATGGAAGGACTGGAGTCCGCGCTTTCCGATCTTCGGCCAGGCTGAACTCCAGGCCCCGGCCGGCGACTGGGGAATCTGCGATCGGCATGGCCTGAAATCGCGGGCGGGACGGTATCCCGCCCGATGGCACAGGCTATCTCGAGGACCGCGCGGGCACCGCGGAAAGAATCTGGCTGGATAGTATCGACAGCAGGCAGTAGCCGAGAAAACAGTAGAACCCGGTACCGAGTTCCGCTTCGAAGCTGAGCAGCCCCCCCTCCCGGCGGATGGCGTTGGCGGCGAGGAACGCGACGAATACGCCGACCACGAAAACGTCCGCCATGGACCACCTGCTGATCAGGTCCGCGGTCCTGCGCAGCCCCGCTGCGAGGGCGGGCGGAGCGGGCAGGTGGCTGAGCAGCAGCATCAACCCCTTGACGACGGGAATCACGATACTGAACAGGGCCACCAGGAAGGCCACCAGCGGATACCCATTTTCATGCAGCTCCCTGATCGCACCCAGGATGCTCCTGGTTCGATGGTACGCCTCCACATCGCCGGAAATCTCCATGTTCTCCAGCAGGTATTCGGCGATATTCGCGACCACCTGCGGGGTCTGCGGACTGTCGACGATGATGTCTTTGCCGATCACGGCGATGTCGGCCTTGTCGACGACGCCGGTGAGGGTGAGCACGGGCTGGGTCAGGCCCGGCCAGAGGAGGCCGTACGCGGCCACCAGCAGCAACATGCCGACGGCGCTTTTCATGTCAGGGAACCGGTTGCGGGGATGGACGGGTTGGCGGCCGGGCGGTTTCCGCCGTGCGGCCTTGGGGTCGTAGCGGGTTCACCGGATCCGCGGCGCCGGGATTCCCGGCACCCCCTGTCACCATCCCGGGCCATGGTTTCGGGGATCAGGCCAGGGCGCCCATGAAGCGCTGCTTGATCTCCAGTGCCTTCAGCGGAATCTCGCCGCCCTTCTTGTCGTTGCCGGCGCGGATCATGTAGTGGATGAACCCGATCCGGTCACGGATCATGGCGGTGAACGCGTCGGACCGGTCGGTCATGCCGGTGGACGAAAGCCCCATGGCCCTGACCATGGCGGTCAGGTTCATGCCCCGGGAACTCAGGGTGGGCTGGTTTCCGGTGGAGCCCCAGCTGCCGTTGTCGAGGCAGATGACGGACAGGTTGTCCGGCCGGTAGGTTGCGATATCGATGAGCTGGTTGGGGTTGAAGAAAAACGAGCCGTCGCCGTCGATGACGTAGACCTGCCGGTCCGGCAGCTCCAGAGCGAGCCCGATTCCCACCTCCGTAGCGGACCCGAGGGCGCCCAGCATGTAGAAATTTTCCGCCCTGTCCCGGGTGTTGTAGACCTCCTTGGAGGGGAAGCCGATCTGCGATATCACGATATCGCGCTCGCCGATGGCTTCCATGATCTCGGCGATGGCCTCGATCCGGGTCAGCGTGGGGGTGCCGCTGTACTCGGCCACCTCCACCGAGATCCCGTTGATGCGGGGCTCCCCGAAAACATGGTAGTCGGGGCTGTTGGTTTCCCAGAGTTCCGGGGACATCAGGTAGACCTTGACCTTGTTCTGGGCGAACACCTGGGCAAGATCTTCCTTGAGGTCGGCCACGTCGCCCCGCTCCCTGCACACGCGGTATTCCACGTCGATGGCGCCCAGGATATCCTCGATCTTGTCTCCCAGGATGATCTGGGCCTCGATGGGTTCCTGGTAGTAACCGCGCCAGGAGACAAAGACCGGCAGGGCCTCCTGGTACAGCTTCTGCATGGTGTAGAGCTCGGTGATGAGGTTGCCGAGGCCGGTGCTCTGGATGCACATGGCGCTCCGCCGGCCCGCCAGGCTGCGGCCGAAACAAAGACCGAGCCCCACGGATTCCTTGGTGATGTTCCAGATCTCAACGTCTGACGGTGCCACACCCATGAGGGCGTTGAGCTTGTTGCAGGGCAGGTAGCAGACCTTGTCAATGCCGTTGGCGGTCATGGCCTGCCAGACCGTCTGGGCGTTTGTCGTATCGAGCATGGGAATATGATGTAGGTTTCAGGGAATAACGTCAGTCGTGCGGATGTCTTGGCAGCGGTGTGATCCGCTGTTGCAATTCAGTCATTGATCTTCCGGGATTCGGTCTTCCGCTCCGGCCGATGCCGGGGATCCTCATGGATATGCCCCGGATAGACATCGGTCGATTGCGGTTTGCTTGCGGAATCGCCACCACCTCCGGCCACAAGAATGCTCATAACTGGAGGTGTCCGCACGGCTGGACGGAAAACCGCCAAGCATACCAAATGCGTCGTCGATTCGTCTTGTATTTCTGTGGCCATAGAGACCTGGCCAGGGAGAAGCCCGTGTCGGGTCCCGGCGTCGGGCAGTACGCTTCTCGCTGGGTGGAGGCGTGCGGCGTGCACCAACCGGAACAGCGCCGGTGTTCCCGTTCGGCATCCAAGGAGCGGCGCCCTTCCACGCCCTTTCCATGATCCGGCCATCGCCCCGGAAACGGTTCGGTCATGACTTTTCCCATCCCCGGACTCAACCCATCAGGCCGGCGCCGGGTTGCGCCGAAGAACGGATGCCAAAGGCTCCAGGAGGCACGCCCCGGTGATCAGCGTCACGCCGACGAGTTCCCGGACGCCAAAGGGCTCTCCGGCGAACAGCGCGGCGGTGATCGTGCCCACCACGATTTCCGTCATTAACAGCAAGCCCACGATACCGGGATTGAGAAATTTCGGCCCCCAGAACGATGCATAGGTGCCGGGTATCAGAAGAAACAGGACGAAAGCGACCAGCAGGGGCAGGACCGGCCCGGCCTGCGCGAACGACGGCTCCCACCCCGGCGCCAGGGCCAGCGCAACCCCCAGCGACAGGGCCAGTCCCCACAGGAAAAATCCCGTGGTGAGTTCCATCGCCGAATGGTTCCCGTGCATTCGAACGCGTACCATCGTAATGGCCCAGAATATTCCCGACGCCAGGCCCATCCAGTCACCCGCGTTCCTTGGGACCGGAGGGCCCATGCCCAACCCGAATAGCGTCAGTATGCCCAGGGCGGCGAGCATCATCGCGAAGACATGAATCAACGTGATCCGCTCGTGCAGGAACATGCGCGCGAGAAGCGTGCTCCAGATCGGCATGAGGGAGTACAGCATCAGCGCACGCACCACTTCCGTGTAGATGATGGATGTGGAATAGAATGTCAGTGCGGCACCGCCGGTCAGCGCGGTCAGCTGCAACGACAGCCCGCCCTGCCGGACGGCCCGCCAGCGCAGGCACAGCACCGGCAGAGCGCACAGGGCGGGAACCAGGAAATAGATCGTGGTGATCCACAGATCGTGCAGACCGGCCCCCTCCAGTTTCCGCAGCGGGATCCAGAACAGCCCCCAAACCGCCCCGGCGTATAGGCAGGCGAGTCTCGCTCGGTTTTCAAGCGCGCCCGGCATCGGATGCACCCTGTTCCGGTACTGCGGTCATTGCGGTCTTCGTTCCTCCGGGGAAAGGGGCCGCCGAAGGAGATCCATGAGAACTGCGCATCTGTTCCGCGTATCTGGCCACAGTATACCTGTGCATGGGCAGTACTCCGGATGAATCGGGGAAATAGAAAACCGCCTGACGATTACGGCAGGCGGTCAAGCGGATCAAAATGTTGCCGGACAGCTCGGTGAAAGCTGCCGGCACGCAGGTTATTGGTCCATCCCGGACATGTCAACCCGAACATTTCATATTGTGTTTCTGCAGTCGATTCGGTGGTCCGGGATCGGGATTTCCCGGGCCCTGAATGCGGTTATTTTCTTCCGGCCGCTAGGAGGAGCGGGATTGCCGATGATCGGGAAGCTGCCGGACCAGAGCCAGGTGGATCATTTGCGTTGCCCCGGTGGCCGCGGGAGTGGCCCTGGATGGAAGGAAGTCCGGGGCTGCCCGGGATGGCCCGTCGATACTCCGTATGGCGTGACGTTGAAACAGGCCGTATCGTCTTGACCGATGTCCCTGCCGGTTACGGCTGCCATTCGACACGGCTGTTCTCCTGATCCCCAAGTGACCTGTTGTATTCCATGGAAAAATTCACTTCCCCGTGGCTTCAGCCGGGCCGTCGTGCAGCGGCAGGCACAGGTCTGTCAGCAGTTCATCGGGCCGGGTATCGATGGGCGAGTTGTGGAAGATCTCCAGGCACGGCCGGTCATCGATCTCCTCGCCGCTTTGGGGCAACCACAACTCGAACAGGCGCCTGAACGCTTCAGGAATGCCATCGTAGGAACCGCGATGGGTATAGATGGCGTAGCGCCCCGCGGGGAGCGTGTCCACCGTGATGCCGGGCGGCGGCGCGGTGTCGGTGTCAACCTCGAGACAGGCGTCCGAGCGCAGGTTTTCCGGCGCGACGGTATCGGGGTCATCGTACGAAAGGCAAAGAACACGGCCGGGCCGGGCGCCGACACGCCCCGCCCACCCGAACAGGCGTTCGAAGTGTTGCCCAACCTCGTTGTAGGGACCGACATGACGGATTCGGGCCAACTTGATTTCATCTAAAGACTCTATTCTGATATCCATGTTTGTTTCTCCGGATGGTGGATCGATTTCAATGCGCCCCTCGCCGGGGTAGTACCTGACCCGCAGCGCCTGACTGCCGAATCTCGGAGGCGGCCAGGCAGTGCGGAACCGGCTGGGGGTCATGCCAAAACCGCGCCGGAACGCCCTCGAAAAGGCCTCCGCCGAACCGTAACCGGCATCCAGGGCAGCCTCGGTCACATCGACCGGTTCCCGGCGAAGGCGCCAGGCGGCCCGTTCCAGACGCAGCCGCCGTACCAGGTCGGCAATCGACTCGCCGGTCATTGCCAGGAACATGCGTTGGCAATGAAATCGGGAGAAGGCCGCTGCGGCGGCAACTTCCTCGACCGTGCAAGGACGTTCGAGATTGCCTGCAATGTACACAAGGGCCCGGACCAGCCGGCGGAAATGAGACTCTGCAGTGACGGATCGCATGGATGCATCATCGCATGGAACCCGGCTTCCGGCCTGACCGAATGTGCTTATTTTCGGTTTGCTTCGGGCCGTCGTGCCGGCCTCCTGCAGGTGTCACAAATGCACCCCGTGCGGTTGCCCGAAGACGGTCGAATCCCTGGCAGAAAGGCAGGAACGCATCACTGTGTCCGGGCCCGGGATATCCTCGGCTGCCGTCGCGGGACTGAATCCCGTTGCCGAATGGGGCTCGATGAACTGACCGCTGTCGACCAGGGTCTCGGCCTGAAAAATGGCCAACCGCCGAATTGGCGGTAAAGGGGCAAGGGCATCAGGCAGATACTGCCTCACTGCGGATGGTCTGCATCGCTGGTTCCCCTACAGCACATCATCAAAATAGCGCACGGCAAAATCGACCAGACCACGCATCGGAAACAGCATGGATGCGGCATCGCCAATGCTGCCTTGCCGTACCTCCCCTTCGGCGACGTACTGTTGTCCGACGTTGGGGAAATGGGCACCGTTGTCGTCCGCAACATTCGGCACTTCCGTCCATACACGTTGCCCATTGTCCAGCACCGGGAATCGCAGGGTCTTGATTCTTCGCCTGTCGGCCAGCGACTCGGCGAAGTGCAGTGCAGTGCACCGATTGAAACCCACTCCGAGAAGCAATACACGGCAATCGAGGTTGTAAAGCTTCTCGAACGGCCCGCCCGGACCTTCCGAAAATGCCAGGGGATGTTCGCTGACAATTGTGGACGCGGCAGCACCGCGGGCACAGACGGATTCCACCGGGTGATCGCTCCGCAGGGTGTTCGGCCAGTTGCGGAAGCTTTCGCATATGGCGCCCAGCGTTGTGGGAGTCGTCCGGGCGTCGAAGACCGGGAGATGCTCCCGTACGTCCGCCAACCAGGCATCCGGCAGTCGGGGACTTGCCCATGTCGCAGGATCCGTGCAATGAGGCGTCGCGGACGGCATGACCAGCGTACCGCTTTGTCCGATTGCGGACAGGAGCACACGCACCACGGTCGGCGCACCACCGACAACCCAGCCGATCGAACTCAACGAAGAGTGGACCAGCAAGGTCATCCTGTGTGTGACGCCGATCGCCGCCAGATCCATTTGCAGGCTGGCTTCTGTCTTGGGTTCCCCTGCGAACGATCTCATCGTCGTGTCTTCAATGATCCTCGCGAGGCACCTCCGCTCCGCTATTGCCGGTGAGGATGTCGAAATCTGCGCTCGCGTCGGCCTGCGTGATGTTGTCTGCCTGAACGGCCCGAACATACATGTTTACACATCTTCAAGTACGTAGCGCGAACGGTTCCACGTTCAGTGTCGTACCGCGAGATCGATGGGGACGTGTCCTGGCACGACCAGATCCTGGCCGATCTTGTCACGCACAGTCCACCATGTCCATCATTTCCCCTAATGCCGAGCCGGCAGGATCTGCCCGGCAGGAGTGGAGCCGCCATCCCGTCCGGAACATGGCAGTTATTCCGCAGCCGGTCAGGGTGTGATATCCGGCGGGAGTCTGCCGTTGGCCGGCAAGCTGCTCGGCTCTCGCCGACACCGGACAACGGTAGCCATGCCCATGTTGCGGGCGGTCGCCATGTCGGTGCGGCGGAGAAGATCGGCGCTGTTCTTGCGAAAGGGGAAGGTGCCCGACCGCAAAACGACCCTACCACGCAAGACCGGTGCGGCGCGCGACCCACTACCCAGCCATCCGGTTGACGATGATTCCCGAACGATGTGAACCAACATTTGCACCAACAGTGGGGTCCGGACTGCTGAAGCCAACGGCGCCTGTCTCCAGGTTGATTCAATCCGATTACCGTTTATCGGATGATATGACCATTGCCGAATTCCCTTGATGTTTCGGCTGGTCGGGGCCCGGGGGGAATCGGCTTTATCGTTTGCCAGGGTGGGTGTCCGTGCTCATCCGACGCTTTGCCTCTCATCCCGTAATCCGAATAGGGACACCTGGATTATCTACGTTGTCAACAGGCCACTATTGATGTGTTTGGTAGATGATTGCAGTTGATATCTGTACCGGTATACGGCACACTTCACCATGATCCGAAGTTTCCGTCATCGAGGTCTCAGGCGCCTGTACGAGCACGGCGATGCGAGCAAGGTGAGTCCAGACCTGGTCAACCGCATCACCTTGGCGCTGGCCGACTTGGATGTTGCCCGGGGTCCCTCGGACCTCGACTTGCCCGGTTACCGGCTTCACCCGTTGAAGGGAGATCTTAAGGGATACTGGAGCATATCGGTTTCCGGAAACTGGCGGATTACTTTTCGTTTCGAAGATGGCGACACTTTCGACGTCAGCCTGACAGACTACCATTAGCAGGAGGCAAAGCCATGACGATGAACAATCCCCCCCATCCTGGGCGCGGCATTCGCGAAAACTGCCTGGAGCCACTCGGTCTGAACGTAACTGAGGCGGCGCGAGTGCTGGGTGTTGCCCGCCACACTCTCTCGAGGGTTCTTAACGGCCATGCCGCCATATCTCCGGAAATGGCGATTCGCCTGGAGATGGCGGGCTGGTCAAATGCCGAGTTCTGGCTGCGTCGACAGGCCACCTACGATCTTGCCAAGGCACGCAAGGAACAGAACCGGATCACCGTCCAGCGATACCGGCCGCAGCCTTCAGTATGAGGTTGGGGGACCTGATGCCTGTGCCGAGTATCGCCGATGGACCAGTCCAGAACTCACCCATGGTTAATTAGTGTCCGGCGGCAAACTCATAGAATTTTGATTTGAAAGGAGAAATCG
>VYFG01000005.1 GCA_009842505.1 Gammaproteobacteria bacterium | reverse complement strand
GAAATCCATGGGAATGATCAAGACTGACTGAGTCGTATGTGGGGTGTTGTGAGCCTCCGGATGCCGGCGGGGAACACCACATGGCCCTGCTTCGCCTGGTAGTCCTCTTCGGCCAAGGCGCTGCCGTCGCGGGTTCTGTATGCGTAGCGGACGGCGAAATCGTTGATGCTCGGCAGGGTGAACTTGAAGATCGCGGTCCCGCCTTCCCATATCCTGATGTCCGGCGCCTGGAACTGCTGCGCCGCAACCGGCCAGGCCAGCACCGTCAAGACCAGGGCGATGAGAACCGCCCCTGGATTAGCGCCGGCCCGCCAACGACCTGGCGCATGCGCCGGGACCGAAGGCACCTCCGATGTCTGCGTGCTGGACCTGCGCACGCAACCGCCGGTGCCAGCCTCAACCAGGGAACAGTCACCCCCCCCCTCCTCAAATTTACCTTATTATTCAATGTTTTGAAGATCATGGCTGATTTACCGGTTGAAACCCTGACGGGTTGATGAGGGCCTGACCGAGACCCGGAAAAACAGAAAGTGAAGGGATCGGCGGGACACCGTCAACAGCCTCCGCCGATCGCATCCAGCTTGGGATGGACGGACTGCCGGTCACGGATATAGCCCGTATAGGAGCGGGTTGCCGGCAATTCGGTCTCCACGCGCACGTGTTTGCCATTCACCTCTATCCAGCCCCCGTATTGGGGAGCTTCCGGCTCATGCAGCACCAGGAAGACGGACTCCGTGCCTTCGCTGACGCCGTCCTTGAGCGTCTTGACATAGACGCGCGCGCCATCGACGCTTGCGCGGAACGTCACGGTGCCCTGGGCCGCCAGGTAGTCCTTTCCGGCCACGGCGGTGCCGTTTGCGGTTCTGTACCTGTAGGTCAGGGTTCCGCGGTAAATGTCCGCCCGGGGTCTTTTGATCCCGAAACTGAGCCGCTGTCCCTCGCACACCGTCTCGGACCACGCCGCCGCCTCCGACGGCAAAAGGGTGGCGCCGATCACCGCCGGCACGGCGACCGCGGCGCCCAGCGCCAGGGACTGAATCCGCCTGGCGATTCGAAGCTTGTTCATCACTCCTCCTCCCGCTATCTGTTGAGTTGAAGCCGGTTCGGACCTTGAAGTTGCGCAGGGCGCTCAATCAATCAGGATCGATTGGATACGACCGGATGGTGGCGACAGTATATCAGCATCCACCGGGAGTGGGCCGATTTTTTTCGGCACCCCCGAACCGCCCGAACCAGGCATCGGGCCAGTCGTTGGCGGCCATGCCGCTACCGCCACGGCGGACCGAAAAACCACTGCCCCGGCCATTTCCGGCCGGTTTCAGTCACTCCGCGCCAGGCGTGAAGAGCCACTCCCGCATCCCGTCGTGCAGGCCGGGCCGGCCGCCGAATCCACCCGTGGGGCTCCAACACGATCACGGAGCCCGCTTCCGGCAGCATGTACTCCACGATTCCGTCCTTCTTGCCGGCGATCTTTCCGCCTGCTTCATGTCCATTCCTCCGTCGGGTCCAAGGATCAACACGGCACACGGCTTCGAGATGCACTTCGTCCGCGGCATCGCGAAGATGGGGGCCCGGGCCTCCCCGGCCTTCGCGGTGATGATGGCCATGGCGCTGGCCCGCGTCGCGGCGGGACACGAGGCACGGATGCCCTGGTCGAGCCGGTGCCGCCGGCGGACACCGGATAGGTTCCCGCCGACACCACGCACGCCTTCCGGCTCGCCACAGGCCTGCCGGGGCCTCCCATCGCCCGAACCCCCTGACAGGCCCGAATCAGGCCCCAACCGCCCGAAAACGGCGAAAATCAGACCCGAAACGCTCCCGGAACGCCATGATCCGGCTTGCTGTGATGGTTGGACATGATGACCCCTCGTGTCGATTGCCCGCAGCGCCATCGAAAAAGCCCTACAGAGCCAGTGCGACAAGTCGGGAGACCGTCCCACCGAAAACTGCTATAGTTGCGGGCGCAACAGCCGGACATGGGATTGTCAACATGTATCGAACCGCGTGACCATGGTGAGCGTCCCGCAAGCCCCTGTTCCACTGAGCCGCCGGGCGCTTGGGATCGCCCCTGTCGTCCTCGTCTCGTTCGTGCTCCAGGGGTGCGGCGGTGGAGGGGGCGGCCCTCCTGCAGTCCCCCCGGAAACGGACCGGGCCGTGGAGCGGCCGAGCCTGCCGCCCGGCTTTCCCGTCAATGCCTACCTGTGGCCGGGCAGCTTTCGCCCGGGCGCCCCGGTCATGGAGTTCGGCGGCTCGGTGCATGTCGGGGCCGATGTCGCGCCGCCGGCAGGTGCGCTCGCCGCGGGCGGAGAGCGCAACGGGGTCGCGCTGTCGGCGGGCACGGTGCGCGACGGGACGGGCGCCGCGGACGTGGTCCGCTATCTGCGCATCGCGGCGAGCCACAATCTGGCCGGGGGAAGGTTTGCCGGACTCGCGACCTACCCGGAGACGCCGCCACCGCCGACAGTCAGGCTGGTGTCCAGCGAGGCGGCGCGCGGCTGGGGCACGCGTTTCGGACGCCTCACGCAGGAGGCCGTCTCGATTCTCAATGCGGCGCTCCCCTTCGGGAGACAGCTCCGCATCAATCCGCATCCTGCCCCGAGGGACTACGACCGTGCGACTTCGGGGCGGGGCCAGGGCGAGATTCGGGTGCGGTTCGTTCCCAAGACGCATCCGGCATATCCCTCCGATGCCAATCCATCGGCGCTGGGAACCTCCAGGGTGTCCTTCGACGTCAGGGACGAGGCGGCGGCAACGCTCGAAGTCTCGGCGGGCGGCGCGTTCGACTCCGAGGTCCTGATCGATCCCGACGCGGTCGCTTCCCATGCCGATCCGGAAGTCATCCACGTACTTGTCCACGAATTGCTGCACGCGGTGGGCTTCGCCAGCCACACCGACCCGGCGGAGTTCGACTCGACCCTGAGCGAAGCAGGTTTCTATCCCGGGGCGCAGCCGCGCGGTCTGATCCATCCGATCGACCGGGACGGTCTGCTCGCGGCCTACAGCCGGATCCCGCCCGGCACGCTGCCGGAGGAGATCTCCGTGGACAACCTCGGGCCGTGGACCGAAACCTCGTACCATCTGCGCGGCGGTTTCGACACCGGGGCCGGAGAAGTCTCTTTCGGGGTCGCGTTCCGCAACGGCCTGGCGCAGCCATGGGCCTTCGGGCCGAAGCCCGCGGGCGCGTTCGATCACAACCCGGCGCTGCCCGGAAGCGCGACCTGGAACGGCGCGCTTCTGGGCATTACGCCGGCCGGCATGGGAGTGGCGGGCGACGCCTCACTCACGCTCGACATGGAAAGCCTTTCGGGGGAGCTGGCCTTCACCGGCATGCGCTACGACGGCGGTGGCGCGTGGGGAGACAGCGATCTCCATTACGCGGTGCGCGCCCTGGGCCCCGGCAACACGTTCGTGCGGGCGGATGCGGAATTCGTCAAGGACGGGGAAGGCTTTGACTGGACCGGCAGGGATCTCGGCACCGTGACCGGCGCCTTCCTCGGGCCCGGCCATGAGGCCATGGGCGGCGTCCTCGAACGCCATGACCTGTCCGCGGCCTTCGGCGGGAGACGGTGAGCGCCGTGATCGGAACCGCGAACACTTCGCGGCAGTCCAGGCAAGTCCCGTTCGGCACCTTCCCTGCCACCGCCGCATCGGGGAACGGGGCCCGGCGTGGCAGGTCTTGCAGGCCGTCCCGGTCTGATGGTGCGCATCGGTGGCCTTGCCGATGAGCGGCATGCGCGGGCCGCCCCCCAAGACCATCGTGGCCGCGACATGCGCCGCGCCGGGCAGGCTCGCTCCTGCCGGCCGGACGAGGATCTGTGACGGTGTAACACCCGGGCGGCGGTCCCACCCGCGTGCCGTGGGCAAGGGCCGCAAGGAACGCCGCACGCCGCCGGCAAGGCCCACCCGGGCGGTGCTGAAGGCGTGGCTGCGCGAGCCGCCGCGGGGCATCCGCGGTTTCCTGTTCCCCAACGCCCGGGGCGGGCGGCTGACCGTGCATGGGGTGCAGTACCTGCTGAACAGGCACCGCATCACGGCCTCCCGGGAATGCCCGTAGCTGAAGCATGAGCGGGTCACCGTCCACCGCTCGCGCCACACCGCCGCCATGGACCCGCTCCAGGCCGGCGTGGACTGCGCGGTGATCGCGCTGTGGCTCGGAGATGAAGGGATGGAAGCCACCCAGGTGTGCGTCGGGGCGACACTGGCCATGAAGGAGGAGGCGCTGGCGGGAACCTCGCCGCATGGCGGCAAGCCCGGCGACAAGCTGCTCGACTTCCTCGACAGCCTGTAAATCGGTCCGGACCATTCTGCCGTGCAGTTCGGGGGCGGCATCACGCGCATGCCGTGTGAATTCAGGCGTTACCCTTCCCCCCGTCATGCTGCCCGACATGGTCCGGCAGGCTACATCGGTTCATGCATGCCTACCTCGCGGCCATGGCCGGCACGGGTGCGATTACTCACCATCGGCCGCGTTCCGGGGTGATTCCCATGCAGTAATCCGGTGCTGCCGTATTCATTCCCGGGAAGGACGAGGGAAAGGCTCTGGCGTACTCCGGTGCATCCCTGTTGGCCCGTCACATGGTCCGCATCCGGCCATGGAAAAACCGGTCGAATCGTGGTCTACTTGCGCCGAACCAAAATGGAAAGCACGACCGGATGAAATCCATGGCGCCGAAACCTGAGGAACGACACCGGAAAGCGATGGCGGTCCTGCTGGAGGCCATCGACGGCCTGGTGGAATGCCCGGACCCGGTGGACGGGGAGGTGGACGAAGGCACGCGGATGATGAACCGGGCCATGGCGGCCGTGGCGGTGGCCAACGACCTTCCCGCGGTCGATGCGGCGCGGGTACTGGCGCACGCCGCGGCGATGATCGAGGAAGGGCGGGAGGACGGGGACGGCTGCCTGTCGATGCTGGTGGGGGAAGCGGTGCGGCTTCAGGCCATGGGCCGGATCCTGGATGCGGCGGACCTCGGGAGGGATCTGGCACGGGACCTGTACGGGGATGACATGGATGGGGAAGACGACGGGACAATCCCGTTCTGATTTCCGCTCTGGCCCCGGAGACACCCGCTCACGGACAACCCATGCCCTTCACCAAGATGCCGGACCCGGACCTGACGATCTACAACGCCACGAGCCTCCACGCGGTGGTTTTCGCCCACAGCGAAGCCGGAAGGAACCTGCTGGCGGAACATTACGGACTGAGCGCCGAGGTGGCCGACTGGGTCTGCATCGAGCCGACGGGCACGGCGGCGGCCCGGAGGTTCCGGGCGCTTCATGGGCGGATCGTGGACGCCCGCCTGCGGGTGCGCCACGAACAGGCTTCCCGGGCGCGGCTGGACGAACTGACCGGCGGGCACTATTCGGCCTTTTCCGCCGCGTCGAATCCGCGCGTCGCCTGACGCCGAAGACCGGCACCGGAAGCCACAGCTGGACAGCGCCATGCCGTTTGTACTGATCATCCTCTTCGCCGCCTCCACCCTGGCGATGTTCTGGCGAACCGGACGCAGCACGCAGAGGAGGAAGGAGGGGATGCCCGGAGTCACAGGCAGGTCGCCAGGCATTTCCCGAAAGAACGGTTCCGACCCGGGGACTGACCTCGACATCACCGGGGACGGCTCCGCGCGGTTTTCAGTTCTCCATCGGACATCGTGGCAGACTGCGGCTGCCGTTCCTCCATGGAACGGTCTTTCTTCATATCACTTTCATGTCCGCCGGGACGCTTGCAGTCCCGGCGGTTTTTTCATGCGCCAAGCGTGGCCGGATCCCGATCCGACTGACCGCTGAAGTCAGAGCAAACCCAGGCGCATGGCGCAGACGGCCGCCTCGAACCGGTTGCCGCAGCCGAGCTTGCGCTGGGCCTTCGAGACGTGATGATTCGCCGTGGACCGGGACCACCCCGTCGCGGCGGCCATGCGTTCCGTCGAATGGCCCTCCAGGGCCAGCGCCAGGCAGATCCTTTCCCCTTCCGTCAGGGCCGGCAGCGGATCCGGTCCGGCATCCTCCCGGAGCAGGAAACCGTGCACGTCCAGCGCCACCGCCCAGAGCCGTCCGTATTCCCCGCGTACCGCATCGCGCAGCCGCGCGGCGTCCCCGTCCACCAGGCACAGGACGCCGAACGAGCCCAGGGGGCCCTGCACCGGAATGACCAGCCAGTTGCGAAGCCCATGGTTCCCGGCCTCCACCAGGAACCGGCGCTGGGCCTGTGGAAGGAATCTCGGGAAACGCTCCCATTCCAGGAAGAAGGGCCGGCCCCTGCGCATCGCCAGCTGGGGCACCGGGTCCACCCGGCGATATTCATCTTCCGAATGACAGTCCAGCCAGGCCGGCGGGAAGTTGGACAGCAGGGCCGAAGGATGGCCGCCGCCATGGGCCAGTCCCCCGGCCGGCCTCGCCAGGACGAAGGAGAAGTGCCCGACGCCCAGGTCCCTCGCCATCCGCCCGAGCCCCCGCAGGACCCCTTGCCGCAATCCGCCCGTCCGGACCCACGGCTGCTCCAACCAGGGAGTCACCGGCCCACCCGTTCCAGCAGGCGACGCAGCCTGAACCGGCAGGCCCCGGAACAGGCTCGGCGGCCGAGCCGGGAACCCCGCATCGACATCCCGCACACGACGCACCGGAACTCCCGGGGGTTCCACTCGACGTTGCGCCGGACGATCCACCGCCGGTCGCATTCCGGGCAGAACGCCGGGGGCTGGCCGCGCCGGGCCGCCGGAAAGAACCGGGAGCCGGTATGGAAGTTCGATCGGCAGTGCGGCATGGAACCCGGTCCCGCGAAAAGGTGCCGCATTATTGCACGGTACCCATACAGCAATGCAACGCATCGCCGGCCCTGATCCGGCGACCTTCGTCGGGACCGGCCATGACGGCCTGTTGACCGCCGGCCGTCCGGCCCCGGGTCAGGTCAGGAGAACTCACGGCGGGTCGCGATCTTTCCGGTCGGGCGCGTCGCCGGGCATGGCGGTGTCGACATCGATATCGGCAGGACGGCCATCGGCTGGAACGGGACCTTGGTTCGCTCCCCGAAGAACCCGGCCGGTCAGGTGGTCGCCACGCCTGACTTTGTCCCGCAATCGGGTACTGGCGGAGCGTAACGGCGCGGCCCCGCCTGGCGACCGGACCCGGCGGCCCCTAAAAGGGCGGCGTATCTATCAGGAGAGCCGCGCCGCCGGGCCGGTCATGAGGGGAGAAAAGAACCCCCGACCATGATCGACCGGAGGGAACTCAAGATGAGATCGTAATATCAACGCAAGCCGGATGGTACCACGGCCCCGTGGCGGGCTGGTCAGCTTTTTCCACGGACCATGGAATTCATGATGACATCGGCAACCTCCCAGGTCTTGAACCTGGAACTGGAAAATCGACTCACTGAAACCGGCAGGGCCAGATAACATGTTGCCGAGCCACCCGGAACATTCATGGTTTCCGGGGATTCCGACCCACTGTCGGTTCTAAATCGGTCGATTACGTCATTTCACGGCCACCTTGTCGGACATGGCTGCGCTTTCGCATCATCGATCGCGTCCGGGCCTGATCGACTGCCGACCCCGATCCGGTCCGTCGATGAAATGCACCCAGCCCGGGTATAATCCGGGCGCAACCCGGCGCACCTTTCAGGAATCCTGCCTGGCCCCGAACGCGCCGATGTAGCTGGCCATGTCGAACACACCCAAAGCCTCCCCGTCCCCGGGACCATGGAAGTTCACCCGCAGCCGGTCGGCCCCCGTCCAGGTGACCTCATCGACGTGCGTATCCTCGATGGTCCTGCCCCGCTCCCTCGCACCCTACCATATCCCGGCTCCCTGAAAGCTCCCTGAAAGGCTGCCTGAAACCGGGCTGCCCGGAAAAAAAGCCTTCCCGACTTATTCCATTTCCTGCACCAATGCCCACCCGACTAGTCCGGGACAAATACCCTCATATCGGCTGGTTTAATGTTGGATGTAACACCTGTATCTCGTTGTGCAGGTCGGAACGGCCCCGGAGCATCTCCCGTTCACTCCTCGACCAACAGGTTCAGCGTGTAAACCGTCATCTTGCCGTCACCCCCTGAGACCGAAACCGTGACGACATTCAGCCCCGGCGGCAAATCTTCAAACCTTGTCGTATTTGAGTCCGGGTTTAGCAGTGCAGTCACGAATGCACCCAAAAAAGAGGAAGTCGGTGAATGGACCGAAAGGTCTTCCCCAGATGCGCTCCGGCCGACGACCCCGATCTCAATCTCGGGGTCCGCTTCGTGCCGAATCATTACTTCTGAACTCCTCATGCGTGCTGCGTAACTGAGGATGGCCGGGTCGAATTCCGGCAAGATGTCCAAAACCGTACCTGTTTTCCCCTCCAGAACTCGGAGGTCCCACAGCACGACTGAAACCGAACCGTACCGCTCGATATCCAGCAAATACGTCCTGCGATTCCCCTCATTCGCTTCCACTGCGATCTCGACCGTGTTAATGCCGTGATCCAAGCTAAGCGTGGAGCTATAAAATTGGCCATTGTCAGCACCTATGCCGATCGTTCTCAAATTGCTGCCACCTTCGATCATTCCGACTTCGACCGCGGATCGGGGCGCCGCCTGGGCGCGGAGCGTAATGCGTGAAGCGGTCGTCCTTGCCGTATACCGCTCGATGTCGGCGGCAAAGGCGGGGGTCAGGCCAAGGTTGCCCGCCAAGAGGCTTCCTGCAGCGGCGCTATGCATTATTCCCCGAGACGGTGGCGACTCCGACAGTTGAAGCGCATGCAAACTCGCATCTCCCTGGGGAATAGCCCGAGTCACCGACGCAAGGTAAGTCGAAACCATCGACCCATCCTCCGCCACGATATTCACTTCTACTGTATTCGTGCCCGGGACGATGCCAGAAATGCTGTTTCCGTCCACTGACAGGGGGCTTCCGTCCGCCGCGACGCCACTCATCTCGACCCGCGCCCACCATGGCTCGACGGTCGCCTCGATTGCCAGCCGGTCCTGGCCGGCCGGCAATTCCACGGCGTATTGCGTGGTGTCCTCGTGAAACTCCGGCACAACCTCTTCCGCTCCGAAATTCAATGCCACCAGTGTACCGCCGGACGATATTTCGGCGGCCCGATTCACCGTCAGTGACCAGATATCGCAATCCAAGGTGGACGGGCCCAGGCATTGCTGAACACGGACGGTGTTTGTCCCAGGCTCCAGATCATCAAACGACAAAACCACAATTTGTTCTTCGATTCCCATGTGGACACTCCGATTAAGCCTCCAGGCGTTGGCGTTCCTGCCGAGATCGGTGCCCGACGCACTTTTGGCTTCTACGGCCCTTACCTCACGGAGGGTGTCCGGCTCGAACACCATCGTGATCCCGGTCACGCTAGCCGGCACGTCCATAACGTATCCATCGTCTGTGTATTCCGATGAAGGGCGCAGCGGAATCTCCCTGCTTGCCAAAGGCAATTCGGTTGGGGCTTGCGCCAGGAAGTCCGTGTGGACCTTTAGCGAACGGAGATTCTGTGCCGCCGCACTGATCGCAATCCCCGAACCAGTCGCCAGCAAGAGCGCGGACACAATCAATCGGAGGGCTGTTCTACGCACCTTCTGATCATGATATATCACTAGCCTGGATATTGCGTAAAGAAGAGATGGCAAGGATATCACACCCGATTAATGCCGTTTCCGAGACTGAGACTCCCGGGAAGCGGATCTCATCCTGACCGGGGACGGAAGGCCGCGGAACCGGCCATTCGGTTCCGGTCCCGGTTCGCCTCTGACGCAAAAACCTGATCAGCCTGGCACCACCCACGATGCCGGGCACCCTTGCGCACCATACCCTGCGTTCAGGACTGATACCCTCCTGGAACCTGACTCCATCCGCCAGCAAACTGTAATCAGCCCGTCAAATCGGGCGCGGCCTCGGCACCATTGAAGCCAGCCCACACCAGCCCCGTCAGCGTGCGGCTCCCGTGACCGGCCCTTTGGGGGTGTCCGCGAACCAGCGCAACGTTGCGTAACCGACAATCCCCGATAGGAGCGAGCCGGAAAGCACCCCGATGCGCACGGCCGCCTGGTATTCCGGATTCCCGAAAGCCAGCGTGCCGATGAACAGGCTCATGGTGAAGCCGATCCCGGCGAGCGCCGCGGCCCCGTACAGGTGCAGCCAGTTCACCCCCACGGGAAGCCGGCAAAACCCGAACCGGACGGCCAGGAAGGAGAGCCCGAATATGCCGAGCTGCTTGCCGGCGAACAGGCCCGCCGCGATGCCGAGGGGGATCGGGGACAGGAAGTCCCCGACGGAAAGGCCCTCGAGGTGCACCCCCGCATTGGCGAAGGCGAACAGGGGCATCACCAGCAGCATGACGTAGCCGTGCAGGCCATGCTCCGCCCGGACCAGCGGCGGTGTCTCGCCGGCCCGGTCCGTGTGAAGGGGGATGAACAGCGCGATCACGACCCCGGCGAGGGTGGCGTGCACGCCGGACTTGAGGACCGCCACCCACATCACGATGCCCGCGAGGATATAGGGCAGCAGCCGGGAGACCCCACCCAGGTTCAGCGCCAGCAGGACGGCCGCGGCGGCGCCCGCAATGGCCAGGGAGTGAATGGACAGTTCGGAGGTATAGAACAGCGCGATGATCAGGATCACGCCCAGGTCGTCGATCACCGCCAGCGCCAGCAGGAACACCTTGAGCCCGACGGGCACCCGGGAACCCAGAAGGGCGAGAATGCCCACGGCGAACGCGATGTCGGTGGCCGCGGGTATGGCCCAGCCCCTCATCGCGACCGGATCGCCCGCATTGAGGACGGCGTAGACCAGCGCCGGAACGAGCATGCCGCCGAATGCGGCCACCACCGGCAGCGTGGCCTGCCGCCAGGAGGACAGGTTGCCCTCCATCAGCTCCCGCTTGATCTCCAGCCCGACCAGCAGGAAGAAGAGTGCCATCAGGCCGTCGTTGATCCACAGAAGCAGCGGCTTCTCCAGCAACAGGCCCCCCACCTGCACGACCACCGGAACCGTCAAGAGCCGGTCGTACAGATGGGCCAGGGGCGAGTTGTCGAGCGCGAGAGCAAAGGCGGCGGCAAGCAGCAGCAGGACACCCCCGGCCGCTTCATGCCTGAGCAGCACCGACAGACGTTCGGTCATTGCCTTCATGATCGGTTTCCTTATAATTGGTTCGTCCAGGGTCCAGGATCCTGTTTATGTGTCCGCCATCGCCTAAAACAATGGCCAGCGCGTCACGGCGCAGACTGCCATGATACGCCTCTACAGGGCGTCGATCGGGACTTTGAGATACCGTATGCCGTTTTCCTCCGGATGCGGCAGCTCGCCGGCGCGCATGTTCACCTGTATGGACGGCAGGATCAGCTTCGGCATGGAGAGCGTCGCGTCGCGTTCTTTCCGCATCCTGACGAACGCATCCCGGGTTGTGCCGTGCCGCAGGTGGACATTCCCTTTCTTTTGTTCACCCACCGTGGTTTCCCAGACATGCCCGTCACGACTCGGCGCCTTGTAGTCATGGCAAAGAAACATCCGCGTATCATCGTCCAGTTCGTACAGCTTCCGGATGGAGTCGTACATCGTGCCGGCATCCCCTCCGGGAAAATCGCACCGGGCCGTCCCGAAGTCCGGCATCAGGAGGGTGTCGCCGACAAACAGGGCATCTCCGATCAGGTGGCTCATGCAGGCAGGCGTATGGCCCGGGGTGTGAATGGCGCGTGCCTCGATCGAGCCGACCCGGTAGTTTTCCCGGTCCCCGAAAAGGTGGTCGAACTGGCGGCCATCGGCATGGAAACCAATGCCTGCATTGAAAATTCCCCCGAAAACCTCCTGGACATCGGAAATCCGTTCGCCGATGGCCGACTTGCCGCCGAGCCACCCCCGGATGTAAGGCGCCGCAGACAGGTGGTCCGCGTGTATGTGGGTTTCGATGATCCACTCCACCGCATAGTCCCTGGACTCGACAAAACCGACAATGCCGATATCGGCATCTTCAAACCGCAACTCGGATTTTCCGTATTCGGGCGCACCCCGGCGCATCACTGCCCATGAACCGGGTCGAGCGGCTCAGAAGGTCCGGGGCATTCCGATCACGGCGCTGTCGGTGACGAATTCGCTGACGGGAATGGTGGAGCGGTTCTATTCCCGGGAGTTTCAGTGGCGACAGCGGGGCGGCAGGCAGCAAGGGCGTCGGTCATGGCGGCTCTCTCGGGATGGTCGAAATCCGCCTATCGGAACATGACCGATCCCGGGGCCGGGACTCGCGACCCCGTCGCCCGTTTCATTTTTCTTCAGGGTCAGACAACGGCTCCGGGCATGGCCATCAACCTATGGCCACATTCGCGTTCCTTCCCGCCAACCGGTTGAGCGGACACAGGAGTGGAAGATCGCTCGACACCGTCGTGGCGGTCATGACCGAACCTGTCCGCAGGGTTCACGCCGCACCGCCTTTCGGCCGCACCAGGAAAATCCCGGCCAGCGACAGGACCAGTGCCAGCCAGACCCACGGGGAATGACGTTCACCGAAAAGCAGCACACCCCAGCCGACGCCGGCCAGGGTGACGACATACGCCGCCTGGCTCGTGAAGACCGGACCGGTCCTGGCGATCAGGAACGCGAACAGGAAATAATCGAGCACGGTCACCACGGCCAGACCCGCCAGCGCCCACTCCTCGCGGGCGGGCGGCCAGCCCGGCAGGAAAAACCCCGAAGTCGCCAGGGAAACCGGCATCAGCATCAGGGCGGTGCATGAGAACATCACGAACAGCAGGCCCGCGACCGGCATCCTCTCCGGCACCCTGATCGAATAGTAGAGATGCTCCGCCGCATAGCACAGGACGGCGCCGAAGGGGAACAGCAGCCACGGCATGTCTTCCCGCTCCGGCAGGCTGGTCTCCGGCAGAAGCACCAGCAGTGCCGCGGCGATTCCCAGGCCAAGCCCGGTGCAGCGGCGAGCGTCGGCCCGGTCGCGTCGCAGCGCGACCGCCCCGGCGAACGTCGCCATCGGCACCAGGGCGATCGACAGGGCCACGATGCCGGCGGGCAGTTCCCGTGCTGCGAGAAAGAAGAATACCGATGGCATGGCGGTGCTGAGGAGTCCCCACAGGATGCAGAAGACGATCACCCGCCCATTCAGACGCCTCCAGCACTTCCCTGCCAGAAACGGCCCCAGAACCAGGACCGCCGACAGGGCCGAATACCAGAAAGCCAGTCCCGGCGGCCCCTGTCCCGAACCCGCGGCCACCCTGAACAGCGAGAACGACGACCCGAACGCGATGCCGGAGAACAACAGAATGGCCCAGTACAGGGCGTATCCACCTGCGGGTCGCAACATCTCGCTCCGTCCTTTCTTGCCGGAGTGGTATTGTACGCGTGCGGATGGTCCGGCTTCGACCTGGAAATCGAGGAATGCTGCACGGCCGCCTGGAGCGGGCACGTCGCAAGGTCGTGGAGTGCCTGTCGCACCCCCGGTCCCCCAATGCTGTGAGCGATCCCCGGACCTGCAGCCTCAACACGGATTGTTCCGGTTCCTGATCGACGGCTTACGGAAGGAAAGGCCACTGGTTTGCCGATCAGTATTCCACACAGGCGATCCGGAAAGGCAGTTTTCTAGGCCATTACTTCTTCGGCCGGAGGCCATGGTCGGCACCAGTGAGATTGCGTCCCAACGGGTGCGCTTCGGGGGGGATTGTCTGACGGCCCATGGTTTCGCCGTCGACAAACCGCAACCAGGATTCAGGAAATCAGGGCGCGCCCCTGCGCATCGATGTCGGTTGATCATCCGATGGTTCCGGGATCATGGAAAAATCCATCGGATCGTGGTTAACTTCCGCCGGTCATGATTGAACTCTCCCACAACATGTACCGATGACGCCGGCTATCCGGGAAAGCGGATGCATGGAAGTCGTCAGGGGGAGGAGCCTGTCGGTTACTTCCGGCTCCATGATACGCAATGCGTCCCGCCGGCACGGCGGCTGGAACTGAAACCTGAAAGAACCGAAACAGCCGGAGAACCGGCGGGGAGCGACACATGGCGAGGCGGGGGAGAAAACGCGGGAAGAATGCCGGGAACAACTTCGGGAACAACTCCGGAAAGAATCCCGGGGCGGAACATGAAAGAGCCATGGACGCGCTGGGGGAGGCCATCGACGACTTCGTCGAATGTCCCGGTCCCGTGGACGGGGAAGTGGACGAAGGCACCCGGATGATGAACCGGGCCATGGCGGCGGCGGTGGTGGTCGCCGACCTGCCCGCGGCCGACGCCGCGCGGGTGCTGGCCCTGGCGGCCGCAACCGTGGAGGAGACCCATGAAGACGGCGACGGCTGCCTGTCGATGCTGGTGGGGGAGTCGGTGAAGCTGCAGGTGATGGGTCAGGCCTTCGACATGGCGAACCTTGAAAGGGACCTGGCGCGGGACCTGTTCGGGGATGACGGAGATGGGGAAGGCGACTGGGACGGGGAGATTTCTTTCTGATTCCGGCGACGCCCCGGAGCGCCGTCACCGAGCCGAGCATGAACCCGGACATTGCCATCTGCAACGCCACGACCGCCCGCCCGGTGATCGTCGCCCACTCCCGGAAGGGGCGGGCCCTGCTGGCCGGACATTACGGGATGAAGGCGGAGGAAATCGACTGGGTGTGCATCGGGCGCGTCAGCACGACGGGAAATCTCGGGTTCGGCGAGCTGCATGGGAAAATCATCCCGGCCCACGTCATCGTGCGCAACGACCAGGCGTCCGAAACGCGGCTGGACGAGCCGGCCGGCGGGGCGTATCCGGCCAAGGGCACGAACGCGCCGAATCCGGGCGTGGCCTGGGGGGGGCAATCCCGGATGGGCAGGACGATCGTGGCGGCGCCGGCCGTCATCCCGGCGACCCCCTTCCGTGGGGCCGCCAGGCGGCGACGGAAACTCACCCGGCAATACCGGTTCGGCCAATGACCCCGGATGGCGAGTCACCGGTAATCCAGGTGTATCTGGACTGCGAACTGTGCGGGCGGGCATTCAGCCCGCACAGGGGGAAACCGGGAAAGCCGATCTGCTGTCCGTCATGCGCACGGCAGGAGCGCGACCTGGCCATCGACCGGTGCAGCCCCAGGTCCATCCGGGCAAGGAGCCTGGACCGGAAGACGAGGGAATCCATGGATGCCGTGGCGCGGCGCCTGAAGCGATGAGTTCGTTCAGACAGACCCGCCAGGGAGAATGGACGTACCTTGGCTTCAAGGTCAGCCGTGACAAGGGGAGTCATTTCACCTATCGCACCCAGGTCTGCCGGCCCGATGGCGCCCCGGGTTGCCGGACCGTCACGCTCTCGGCTTCCAGCCTTTCCGAACTGAAGTGGCAGATCGACCGGGCGGTCGCCGAGGGCGGCGTGCCCCCGGGCATGGACGGACCCGATGGATGATGGCCGCCGCCGGCCGTGGCATGGCCGGCATGGAAACCGGCAAGGCGGTCGGCGCGGGACGGCAACGCCGGTGTGCGTGGTCCGGGAATGCGGCCAGGCCAGGACGGCACGGCCCGTCCGGTTCCCGCAGGGGCGCCCCCGCGGATTTTCGGCGCCGGCGCCTCCCCGTTCAGCGCCGCGGGACATGCCGGCTCTCCAGCCCCGCCTGCAGCCGGGCGCCGATCTCTTCGGCGGTGGCCGCCCCGGTGATCGCATCGACCGCCGCATCCCAGACCGCCCGCCCAAGGTCCGGCGTGCCCCGGGACAGGTACTGCGCCGCGAACCGGATGGTCGAACGACAGTCATCGCGCCAGGACACGAAGGCCCGGGCCAGCGGATCGTCCGGCTCCGCGGCATGGTCCGACAGCGGGTAGAATCCGGGCAGCGCGTCGGCGAGGAGCGAGGCGAACTCCGCCGAGCCGAGCCAGTCCAGGAAGACCCGCGCCGCCTCCCCGTGCGGGCTTGCGGCGTTCAGGCCGATCCCCATGTCAAGGTGATCGGAGATGTGGCAGGCATCCCCGGCACGGGGCACCGGCGGACGGAAGGCGCCCATTGCGAAACCGGGACGGGATTTCCGCAGGCCGGCGATTTCCCAGCTCCCGGCGGGATACACCGCCGCCCGGCCCCAGGCGAAGAGGTCCCGGCTGTCCCGGTAGCCGCGCGCCCGGTACCCGTCGCCGAGATAACGGCGCCACTTCGCCAGCATCCGGAACGGCGCCACCCAGGGCCCGTCGGTCAGCTTCTGCCGGCCCCCGATCAGCGCCCGGCGGCCTTCCTCCCCCTTCCAGTACGCCGGCCCGATGTTGTCGTAGCCCAGGACCGCGGCCTCCCAGCGGTCGCGGACGCCCATCGCCAGCGGAACCCGGGCGCCGTCCTCCCGGATCCTTTCCAGGGCCGCGAAGAACTCCGCCTCCGTCTCCGGGGGACCGATGCCGAGTTCACGGAACGCGTCCCGGTTGTAGACGAACCCGTGGATCACCGACGCCACCGGCACGCAGAAGGTCGCCGATCCGTCGTCCGTCT
>VYFG01000153.1 GCA_009842505.1 Gammaproteobacteria bacterium | reverse complement strand
GCAGCAGGAAGGCGGCGGTTGCCAGCAGGCGGGAAAGTTGGCCGAATGTCGTCATATACCCTGTTCTCAGTTGCAAGTCTCGGTCGCCGGTCAGGGCGTTGTGACAACCCTTGGCCTGAAAAAAGCGCCATTGTCGCCACGGGGCCTGAACGGAGGCTTAATCGTTCCTGTAGACGCTGGGTCCGGGGGTTCGGTTGACTTGGAGTGGCAGGTTTCCGTGGAATAGTCAGCCTTCCCCGGCCCACCCGGCCGCCGCTTGCGCGGTTGTCCGATTGCACGCCGTGCGTCCTTTCCCATTTCGTCTCAGACTTATAGGGTCCGTTATCCCGGCGCCACCCGGGAACGCGACGAGCCCTCCTGGGGTCACGTCCAGATCTTCCGTACCGTGCCGTTCGCAAACACCCTAGTTCGTCAGGTGGGTAAGTAGCGCCTTCGCCGTCATAGTGCCGGCTCGACCTTGCCCCGCCTTTGGCCGACCGATTCGTCTGTGGGGCAGCCCCTTCGACTACGGCCCGGTACTTCTCCGCAAGCCCCTCAGATTCCACCTCACGATGGACACCCTGCCCTCCGGTTGCCTCTCGGCAATGGACCGACTTAGCCTACCCCTTGGCAATGAATCCGCCGTTTCCGGCTCCTGCCCGGAAGGGTTCCGCTTATCGGCGTACCCCGGCCGGTAAGGCGTTACCCCCACCTTTGGAAATCGCACCCCTTACCCGGGCGCGAGTGGGACTTCAACCCACCTGATCTGGGCACTGCCCAGCACACACTATGCCCTCTGCTGACTTCTGTGCCGCGATCACAGGCCTTGCGACCCATTCAGTCCGGGGCGCCCGGACACGACACAGACCTCCCGGGGTAAGACTGACCGCCTTCGCTGCACGCCCGCCGAATCTACCACCCCAGTCCTTGATGGCCGTGGACTTCGCGGTCATTTGCCCGCTCGTCCGGCCGGGTGCTCATATCCGGTTCTTGTTCATCGGGTCGCAGCTTGGTTCCACGCTTCCTTCAGACGACACCTCGCGGGGGCGCCCTTACGCTTCACTAATCCTTCGCCGCCATCAGGCTGGATAGAGAGGACTTCCACCTCCAAGCTGTCAGCCATGCTCGGCACACCATAAAAAAGGGCGGCGCTTGTGCGCCGCCCTTTGAGCAAGCAAGGTGCCCCTTGGGGGATTTAGTCGTCCGCCCGGGTCGTGTAGGCCCCGGCCGCAGCGCCATCACCGAAGTTAGCGCTGAACCGGCCGTGAAAACCCGTCGGACGCTGGTTTTGGGGATCCGTAGTCGAGTCGCCATCGTGGTCGACGGGTGTCGGACCGTAGCCCTGTGTCGTCCACACGCCCGGGGTACCGCTACCAGCGGTCGTGCCGTTGGTGTCAAAGCTGGCGCTGGCATTCAGGGCAGTTTCGTTAAGGATGACGGACCAGTTGCTCCCGACCGCGCCACCCTGGAAGTTCGAAATGGACCCGCGCAGTGTTGGAGCTAATGCGAACTTTGCTATCAGGTTGACATCGGCGGTGAACTGACCGGAATTGTCTCCACGCTTCGAAATGCCGACAGCCGAGCCGCTGTATCTCGCGGTAACGTCGGTCGCATCATCGCCTGTGCCGGCCTGCCCAAGATTGAGGTTAGCCTTATTTGCGGTCGTGTTTGAGTACAGGGTTACGCCGGAGGCCGCGCCGTCAGTATAGGTCAGCCAGTAGCCGTAGGTGGCATACATGGTTGCCACCATATACATTCCCGCCATGTCCGGATTCGCAACGTAGAGTTCCATTGGCGAAGCCGGCGAGAAATACCAGCCGGCGCCCAGCTTGCCGTCCGTCACCTTACAGCCGTCGGTACCTCCCAAGCAAATGACAGCGCCGACAATGCCCTTGTAATTGCCGGGGGTAGTACCACCATCAGCGTCGATTGTGCCGTCGGTTAGAGTGGTACTGGTCACGGCCGAAGCGGTCATACCTTCGAGCGACGCCACCGAAACCTCCGCATTGCCCGCGGTAAGCGCGCCGGTGTTATCGATCGTACCAAGCCGCTTCATCATGACGTCGTCTTCGCCGACGATCATGGCCCAGGTCATCGCCCCGATGTCCGCGGCATCGTTCATGATGCCATCCCTAGGCGTGTCAGCGGCGAGGGTGCCGTTGGTGCCCGGAGTTGCGGCGGCGATAGCCGTCATGACCTCACCTGCTATTCTCTTGCCGATGGCAGAGGGCATCATCGGGTAGTCATCAGCCAACTTGTTGGCATCCTTGACCTGGGCAACCGCGTCCCTCAGCGAATCCACCTCCGTGGTCGGGGTGGTGCCGTCAGCCTGCAGCGGGTTCTTGTCGAGGATCGCTTGTGCCGCATCTTTCTCGGTCATCGCCTCCTCAATCGCCCGTTCGGCTGCCGCGATCGCACCTGCGCGCTCCGCGTCATCCTCGGGAAGGCCCTCAGCCGCGGTCTTTGCCATCATGGCAGCGTCCAGCGCATCGTCTGCGTCCATGACGGCCTGGTTCGCAGCCATCTCCGCATCGAGAATCATCTGCGCATTCATCACGGCCATTGCCGAATCGCCTTTGACGGACTCAGCAGTGAGCATGCCCGCGTACTTGAGTGCGTCCTTCTCGGCCTGTACCCCGGCCATGCGGGCGGCTACAGCAGCTGTGATCGCATCCGCCGCATCGGCTTTCACGCTTTCAGCCGACGGTCCAGGCGGCGGTCCAGGCGGCGGTGGGGGAGGGGTGGGCTCTGTCGGCGTGGTGGTTGTACTTGAACCCCCGCCGCAAGTGTCAAAAAGGGTTTTTGTCGATATGACTCTTTCACGGGATTTCCTCCGCTTTAGGTTTATAAATTCAACGAGGGTTTTAATGGTATATGGGCACCCACCGGATTGCAAGCCACCGAGCAGTTGCACAGTGCGCCTAATCGTATATTGGCGCATCACAGATTGCAAGAGCCTGTTTGCCCAAAATCCATCCTCCATATAACGGGTTTTTCGCTAATTTCCGCATAAATCCTGAGGGGATCCAGATTCCTGCAAACGGTTCGGAACTGCGAGATATTGCGCTGAAATCAGGATTAAGCACCCGCGCCCGGAATGAAACTATATCCAATCCCTGCAACCGAATTCAAGCGGAAATTCAAGCAATTTCAAGGAATCTCACGGAAAACTGCAGAACGGCGGATGTTCGGCCCCCTGTTTACGTGAGTGGATACATCGATTGAGGGTTTCGGAAATTGCCAGCTTCCTGCCCCACCAACTTGACAGATTTCCCCATTATTTTTCCATGCTCGCGAGAATCCAATGTTCCTCCCGGGGTCTTCAGGGGCTCTTGCTTATCTTGTTCCATGCAAACGATGCCTCCAGCAAGATCCGGTTCCTGGCTCTCCCTCCTCAACCACCATCCGATTCCGGTATCGTAGCGCCGTTCCCTCGGTCGTTACGATCGCCGTTGATGCCCGATCCCCCGTCCCGTGTTCGGTTGTGCCGTCCCAGGAGCAGGACCGCTGCCAGCAGCGGCAGGTTGAAGATTGCCAGATATACGGGGATGTCCGCGGGCAGCGTCTGCGCGAGGTAGTACAGTGTTCCCACAACTTGTCCGATGGTACCGGAGAAGCTCGGCGCGCTCACGAGCAGGAACAGTTCCATCGCCAGGGTCATCAGGGCCGCGTTCGTCAACACCGCCACCACGCCGACGGTCCAGGCGGTACGGCGATATCCCAGGCGCCAGAGCTGCCGGCAAGGCAGCGCGACCGTCAGGCCGGCGGGGGAGAACACGAAGAATGCAATCACGAACATCGGCACAAGCCTGACCCACAGTTGGACCTCGCCCATCGGCACGACAGTCAGCGGCAGGTGGAACACGCTCAAATCGAACTCGGAAGGTGAGGCGCCCAGGGCCGGAAACAGTTCGATCAGGATTGCCCCGATGACCAGTGCCGGCAGCCACAGCAACGAAAGCAGCCAGAACCACGTACCCCGAGTGGCATCCCGGTGATGCATCACCACGGTTTCTTTCCGGCGGCGCCGTAGCGCCGCGGTCGCAACCCAGATCAGCATGCCGATGATCGCCGGGCAGACGACAGTCCACACTGGCAGGACCGGCGTCAGGATGCCCAGCGCAAGCGCGAGCCTGCCGATGGTTCCCTGGAGCGAGTAGATTATCTCCGTGTCGGAGAAGATGATCACAACCGCCGCGGCGAGCACCGCCGCGCCGGCCGACCAAGCCATGCGGCGGTATCCCGATCGCCAGAGTTCTCTGCACAATAATGCGCTCGGCAATCCCATCGGAGCGAGGATCACCAGTGCGACCGTCGATTCCACCAGGAGGTGCAGGTAGGGGTCGGGATGACCCAGACGATCCATCCATGGGACCACAGAAATCAGAACATCGGTCCGTTCGACGACGGGCAACCACAGCAGTGCCACCGCCCAGAATCCGGCGCTCATGGTGGAATCCCGCCGGACCACGTCCTGCAGATATGCGAACCATGTGTACTGCGAAAGACCCTTCATCATTGCCCACCCCAGAGTTGGCGCCTCCCGGTGTGGCGCCGGCCAATCGATCCCACGACCGTTGCACGATGGAAAGCAGTTTCTCGCATGTCCGGTTGGCGATCCCCTGTCAGACAGCCTTACGAGGCTATACGAAGATCAGCGCCCATGTAATGCCTGCAGTCGATCATAAGTACAGCTCACGCATTAGATTCTTGTACAGAAATTCCGTGATGGCCGGCATCACTCTTCAGTATGCCGGACAGAGCCTTGCCCGATTTGGATTCTGCCATGGAATCACCCCTGTGGTGGTTCCCGCATTCCTGCGTCGTGATTCGCACATGCGAGCCACGTTGACGTACCGGCTCGTAACCCATCCGGCGAAGCACTGACAAGCAGGATGTTACCGCTGACATCGCGTAAAGTTCTCATGCCACAGGAACCTCGTACTGCACGAAGTGCAGGCGGATCAGATTCGGCCGTTCCATGACTTCATCGAAAGAACAGTCCACCGCCTCCCCGGCATTTTGGCGGAGTCCCCAATCGTGTCGCCTTGCGTGTGAATACCGAGTCTGAGTACCGTTGCCGAGTAGCCCCCGTCCGTTCATCTTCGGTGACATCGAAAAGGATCTGCGATGCAGTCATTTTTCTTTCCGTGGATGTATCCTGTTTACTGCAATAGGCAGGCCGGAAATGTACAATCCGTGCGCAACCTGTCCCGGGGCACGTTCCATTGCCAGTCCCGAAGCTCCCGGGCTCAATGACATCCACACGGTTTGACGAAACACACCCCCATCCGGACAAGCCCGCAAAGTGCCACGGGAATTAGACAGTGCGGCTGCGCTGGAACATCAGCTGACGGGCCTCTTCGGACCCTGTCGGCTCCGTCCCGGTTTGCCGGCCTGCCGGACCGTACGGTCAGCGGCCTGCACTATAGTTCGCGCTGTCCCGATGACGATGCGACACGCGCCCTGAAGCACTGTGGGCGAAAGATCAACAGGCGGAACCACTAACCCGCCGGCGAGGCTCCTCGCAACCCTTGAAACCGATGAATCCTGCGCCCATTGTGGATCACCTCTCTATCGGTATCGTCCATTTCAGGCCCTGGTTCCTGATGGGGAGCCTCCGGGTTGAAGCGATACAGTGCGGAGCGAACGGCGGAACGGGCCCCGATACCCGGCAATGCCCGGAGCGGACCAATGCCGCATGAACGGAACCGGTACAGAGCAGGATTCAGCATGATACAAAACCCCGAAAAGCAACAGACGGAATGAGTACGGTCGGCTTACGTCGGTTCAGGCGGGAAACGGCCGGCCCCCTTGTGGCCGCTGTCATCCTTTTCGCGATCGGCATCGGCATGCCGGATGGCAGCAGCGGCAGCGAAATCCAGGTGCCATACGGGCAGTCCGGCATGACAACCGAAGGGGAAACTCAGTCCGGAATCAGGGTCGCGAACTCTACCGGCCTGTCCGGGGCCCTGCCGACTCTTGCCGAAACGGAAGAAACCGGCTTTCTCGGATTTGCGTGGTCGCATTCCAATGACTCCCTCGGTGACTGGCATGACCGCTGGCGAAGTTCGTCGTCCGAAGCGGGCATACTGACCGGGCCGGCAGGGATGGATCAGGCGCCCCCAAGGCTGGGGCAATTGATGGAGTACCGTTTTCGCTCGGATATCCTGATGCCCGCCAATGTCCGCAGCCCGCATCCGGGCGACCGGAGACATGCCGGGATGGTGGCTTTTGGTTTGCACAGTCATGCGCGCAGGAGAAACCTCGACCTGCGTGTGGGCGGGGAACTGGTCGTGATTGGTCCCCAGACCGGGCTGTATGATATTCAGACCAGGCTTCACAGGATTCTCGGGTTCGATATCCCGAACCTGCCGGATTTCCAGATCGGCAATACCGTCCGTCTGGAGGCAAGCGCCGAGGCGGGCGCCATCCTGCGCTCGAGGGGCTGGACTATCAGGCCCTTTGTCGAGTTGCGTTCCGGTACGGAGGACATTTTCCGCTTGGGCATCGACCTGAAGTCGGGCTCAGGACCGGACGATCTAGCGATGCGTGCGGTAGCCACCGGCCACCGGGTGCCCTTCGGGCTCATCCGCCGGACCGGCCTCCATTACGTGGCAGGCGCCGACGTTGCCTGGGTAGGAGAGAGCATCTATTTGCCAGAATCCCTCGGCTACAGGCTGACCCCGGTGCGGGTGAGGCTTCGAGGCGGAATCCAATACACCGGCAGGAGATTTGACCTGTTCTACGGTCTGAGCTGGCTCGGGAAGGAGTTCGAGGCGCAGCCCGAAGGCCAATTCGTCGGCACCCTCCAGTTCAAGATACGGTTCTGATCCGGCTTGGGAATCCGTTGGTGGAACCATTCAGGCATGTTCGGATATCCTGAAGAAAACCAGGGTAAGGGAAACAGGCCGGGTGATCGAAGCATATCCGGAACTCGCCGGACAAGGGGTATTCCCGGACAGCAGACGGGGCAGTCAATGAAACGACGTGCGGTACATTCCTTTCTGCTCTGCCTGGCCGTCGGTTTCGCTGTGATCCCACATACGGCGCAAGCTGCCGAAATCTGCGCGAACGACATGGTCAGTCGAGTACAGGGTGGGGACGGATGCTTCGCGATCGATATTGTCGGAGACCCGGATATCGAACCCGGTAAGCCCCTCGTCGTTTTCATGCACGGCGACGGAGGCGCATCGAAGCGCGGGAAATACTTCGGAAGCTACGCGGATCAATTCCGCATGCTCGCGGAAAGGAAGATCAACGTGTTGGCCATCGCACGCCCGGCCTACCGTTTGCCCAACGGGCCGACCACCGGAATCCGTGCGCGGTTCAACAAGGATCCGTACACACTCCCCGTTGTCGATGGCCTCGCCGCGGCACTGAAGGCCCTGAAGTCCCACTACCGCCCTTCACGCCTGGTGTTGCTGGGACATTCGGGCGGCTCAATGATTTCCGGCATCATTCTGGGCCGGCATCCCGGCCTGGCCGACGGCGCAGTCCTCATGTCGTGGGCCTGCAATACTCGGCAATGGCGGCAGTGGCGCATCAATTCCGCGGGAAAGAGGAAACAGTGGCTGAGGAGCCTTTCCGCTCACGACCACATTGCCCGGGTGCCGGTCACGACCAGGGTTGTCGCGTTGACCGAGGAGCGCGACCGGAATACGCTGCCCCGTTTCGCGCAGCAGTGCGTCGAGGCAATGATCGTCCATGGAATCGACGCCCGATTCGATCTGGTCACCACCCCGAATGCCCGTGGCCACAGTTCCGTGATGCGATCGCCGGCGGTGACGCGCGCGGTGATGGAGGTTGCCGGTGCAGGGCGATAAGCCCGAATTCCCCGATTCGATACACCGGCGCCTGCGGGTCAGCTGAAATACGTCCCCGGCAAACTACCGCAGACGGTGGGATTCGGGGTTCGCATGGGTCATTGCAATCCGAGTATTTCCGCCAGGTCTTTTTCCTGCGGCTTGGGCGCGGAGAAATTCAGGCCGTCCCTTATCCGATTCAGGTGTTCGATCATCTGAACTTCGGCCGAATCCGCATCACCCCGCTCGATCGCACTCAGAATGTACGAATGCTCGTTCGCCGGGCACATGGTGTGACTTGAAGTCCCGAAAAGACCGACAATCAGGGACGATCTGGTCACCAGCTCGCGAACAACGCGCCGCAGAATGGAATTCCCCGACGCCTGTGCAAGCTTCACATGAAATTCTCCGGACAGCCGGATGAGATCCGTCACCCTGTTGTTGCCTCGCGCTTCGCTCTCCAGTGAGATGTGCTGCCTCAGCAATTCCATCCTTTCGGGCATGATGTCCGCGACGACCTGACGCGCAATCGCCGGTTCCAGCAACGCACGGGCCTCGAAGACCTCGTTCGCCTCCTCCGGCCCGGGGCTGGCCACAAACGCCCCCCTGTTTGTTTCCAGGTCCACGATTCCCTGGCTTGACAAGAGCAACAGTGCGCGCCTGACACGCATGCGGCCGACGCCGAACGTCTCGCAAAGCTTGTGCTCGTTCAGTTTGGTGGCGGGCGCAAGCCGGTGTTCCATGACTGCGCTGAATATGCGTTCGACGATGAATGCCTCATCAACCCGGTCAGGCAGGGCTGTTTGCGTATTCTCGGTCACAACCGATTCCGCCGACGTGCTCATCCAGCGACCTCTCTTTTTTATCAAATGATACCCGGAGTCTTTTAAGCCGCCAGGGTCAGATTTGTCAATATTTCACCATATATATTGTCAACATTAATTGTTGACAATATTACGACGACCATGTTGGAATCGTCAGTGTGGAACCGAAAAGTTCCTTTCGACACACCATGTGCCAATACCCGTAAACCATCCTGGAGGAGTTATGAAACGCAGAAACCTATTCACGACCATGGCCGCGGCGCTCGCGCTGGCGACTGTTCCGGCAACCGCTGCCCTTGCCGACAATCCCGTGCTCAAGATCGGATTTGTCGGCGTCACGAGCGGACCGGCCGCCGCATGGGGCATTTCGAACCAGCGTTCGATGGAAACCCGCGCGGCATGGCTCAACGAAATCGGCGGATACAAGATCGGGGATGTCACCTATGACATCGAAATCGTCTCATTCGACGACCAGAAGGACCCGAAACGGGCAATCGCCGGAATGGAAAAGATGGCCCAGGAAGGCATCCACTATGTTGTCGGGCCGAACGTGGACGATGGCGCGGCCGCCGTCCGGCCGGTGGCCGAGGCGAACGGAATCATCTATTTTCCGTACGCCTTCCCCAAGGCGCTGTACACGGCACCCGCATCCAACGCAGTTCTTGGAATGGTCGCCAACTACCAGTCCGGTCCAGCCATCTACAAGTACCTGAAGGAGGAAAAGGGCGTCAAGACCGTGGCATTCATCGCCGCCAACGAGTCCGACCCCCTCAGCCAGCGTGACAGCGGCCTCGTCGCGGCAGAAGCACTGGGGCTTGAGGCGGTTTCCGCCAACGTCACCTACCAGGTGGATACAACGGACTTCACGCCGGTTCTGACCCCGGTCATCCGCACGAGACCCGACCTGCTCGTACTGTCCGGCGTGACGCCAGCCAATGCCCCGCAGCTGATCCGTTCCGCGCGGGAACTGGGATTTCAGGGACTGATATCTACGGAGACTGCCCAGGATGCTCAGGTGCTGCGCGAAAGCGCGGGGGACCTGGCGAACGGATTCATCTCCGTGGGCGGCGCATCCACTCCGGAAATCGCATCCGACATGATGAAGGAATTCGTTGCGAGGTACACCGAGATGTTCGGCGAATACAACGACGAGTCGAACACCAAGGTCTATGCGCTCGAATACATCCTGGCAACCCTGGCGGAAAATCCCGCGGCCATCAATGACGTTGAAGCCTTCAAGCAGACGATGGACACGTTCGAGGTCCCCAACCCCTACATGAAGGGCGATGCGGTGATGCGCTACGTCGGCATGTCATCGTTCGGCCAGCGCCGGCAGGTCGCGGTACCGCTGGTTGTGAACGTTTTCCAGGACGGGGAATTCGAAACCCTCTTTGTTGCCGAAGTCGACTAGAGGCCATTTCGCAGAACCGGAAACTGCCCCGGGCCGGCCTGTCCGGCCCGGGGTGATTGTGATATAGGAATCCCCCATGGAACAGGTCGTCGCCAACGGCATTTATCTCGGCTCCCAGTACGCAATGATCGCGCTTGGGCTGACCCTGATATTCGCTCTCATGAACGTGCTGAACTTTGCGCACGGCCAGATGTATGTAATCGGCGGGTTCGTGACCTATACCTTCTACGGCCAGTTCCAAATGCCGTTCCTGCTGGCGCTCCTGATGTCCTGCCTGACGCTCACGGTCCTGGGAGCCCTGATCGAGAAGTTTCTGTTCGGTCCCGTGATCAGGCGGTCGGCGAGGGAAGAGAGCACCATGCTGCTTGCGGCGGGAATCGCCTTTCTACTGGATGCGATCATCCTGCTGGTTTTCGGGGAAAAGCAGCGCGGCGTCCCGAAGATCGTCGACGGGGTCTTCAACTGGGACTTCAGGATCATCATGCCGTACGACAGGATACTGATCTGCGCCCTTGCCATTCTGTCGATCGTCGCATTCATCACGTTCATGCAGTTCAGCAGGACCGGCCGCGCACTCAGGGCCCTCGCCCAGGACCGGGACGCGGCCCAATTGATGGGCGTCAACGTGAACCGGTATTCCATGATCGGATTCGCGCTCGGCGCCATGCTGGCGGGTCTTGTGGGCGGTCTGCTTGTCACGATCACCGGCGTCAATCTCGGCATGGGCGGCCCGACATCCATCAAGGCGTTCCTGATGGTCATGATCGGCGGCGCGGGCGTGATTTCAGGCGCCATCGTCGGCGGTTTCATTCTCGGGATGCTCGAGGCTGTCGGGCTTGCCGTGCTTTCGCAGTACGGAGACATCACCTACCTGGTCATATTCGTCGCCCTCATGATCTTCCTGACCATCCGCCCGCAAGGTCTCATGGGCAAGCCGTGGGGATAGTGGAATGAGTCGTGCAGCCATATACCGTTTGCTGGCCGTCGCGGTGTTCCTCGTCGCGATCTTCTGGTTCATTCCCTTCCTGATCGACGTCACCGGGCGCTGGAATTTCTACTACACGCTGACTTCCGTGGCCCTGCTGTCCGTTGCCAGCGCCGGCGTCTGGCTTACGTTCTACATCGGGCGGATCAATATCGGACAGGGCGCGTTCGCACTGATCGGGGCATATGTGTCCGCCATCCTGGTCACCAAGGCCGGCATTTCCTTCTGGTACTCTCTCCCGCTTGCAGGCCTTTTCGCGGGACTGGTCGCAGTCCTGATCGGCCTGCCGATACTGCGGCTGAAAGGCGTGTATTTCGCGATGATCACACTGGTGCTGACCGAAGTCGTTCGCCTCGCCGCCCTTGCGCTGCCCATCACGAACGGCGCGAAGGGCATTGTCTCCATTCCCCTGCCGAGCGAGCTGTCGGTCTTCGACATCACCATCATTCCCGACTTCTCCACGATCGAGAATCCGAAGCTTGCGTTCTACTACACCGCATGCGCGCTCATGGTCATCTGTTTCGCAGCCATGTACCGGATCGTGAATTCACGCCTCGGGCAGCTTTGCCGGTCCATGCAGCAGAACGAGGAGCTGGCCGCGTCCGTTGGCGTGAACATTGCCTACCTGCGGGTGATTGTCTTCGCGATTTCATCGTTCCTGGGCGGTGTGGGCGGCGCCATGTTCGGCGCGATCGCCCAGTCGGTCTATCCGTCGAGCTTCGTGGTCAAGGATTCGATCGACTTCATGCTGAACTGTTTCCTCGGCGGACTCGGGTACGTCTTCGGTCCGATGCTCGGGACCCTGACGCTGTATTTCGGCTGGGACCTGCTGTTCGAACTCGGCAAATACCAGCTGCTGGTGTACTCAAGTGTGCTGATCCTGCTGATTCTTGTGCTGCCGAACGGTCTGCTCAGCATTCGACTCAATCGGTTTCGGAGGCTGCGGTCGTGACGCCACTCCTTCAGGTCCGCGAAGTGACCCGGAAGTTCGGGGGTCTGATTGCAACCAACGCGGTTTCGTTCGATGTGCAGGAACACGAGATCCTGTCCGTCATCGGACCGAACGGCGCGGGCAAGTCCACGCTCTTCAAGATGATCACCTCGTTTCTGCCGACCACCTCGGGAGAAGTGCTGTTCCGGGGCGAAAGGATCTCCGGCCTGAAGCCCCATATCGTTGCCCGCAAAGGCGTCATCCGCACCTTCCAGGAAACCAACATCTTCAAGAACATGTCCGTCAGGGAGAGTGTCGTCGTGGCGCAGCATCTCCGGTCGTCGGCGTCCCTGGCGGGATATTTCCTCGGGACCCGCACCGCGCGGTCCGACGAAGATGAGTTCGGCCGAAGGGCGGACGAGGTGCTTGCCTTTCTCGGGATGTCGGAGATCGCCCATGAGCGCGCGGGCAATCTGCCGCAGGGTCACCTGCGAGCGCTCGGCATTGCGATCGGTCTTTCCACGGATCCGACCGTCCTGCTGCTTGACGAACCCTTTGCGGGGATGAATCACGACGAGACGATGAACATGGTCTCGCTCGTGGGATCCGTCCGGGACCGGGGCGTGACCGTCCTGCTGGTCGAGCACGACATGGCGGCCGTCATGTCGATCTCCGACCGGATCGTGGTGCTGAATTTCGGCGAGAAAATCGCCGAGGGTACGCCTGCCGAAATACAAAACGACGAAAAGGTCATCGAAGCCTATCTTGGAAGCGCCGATGACGAGATTGGGGTGTAGGGCAATGGCGTCACGGATACTGCATTTCCAGGATGTCGAACTCTACTATGACCGGGTCTACGCGCTGCGGGGGGTGACACTGGAACTTGAAGAGGGAGAGACGATCGCCCTCATCGGCGCAAATGGCGCCGGGAAGTCTTCAATTCTCCGCGCGATCACCGGGCTTTCCAGGATTGACAGCGGATCGATCAGTTTCAGGGGCGAACGGATCGACGGCCGCGACACCGCCCGCATCGTGGAAATGGGGATTGCCATCGTTCCGGAAGGCCGCAGGGTATTTCCCTACATGTCCGTCAAGGACAACCTGTTGATGGGTGCGTTCACCCGCAGGGACAAGGCGGAAATCAGGCAGACCCTCGAAAGCGTTCTGGAACGGTTCCCCCGCCTGCAGGAGCGTTACCGGCAAGTTGCCGGGACGTTGTCCGGCGGAGAACAACAGATGCTCGTGATTGGCCGGGCCCTGATGGCCCGGCCGCAACTTCTGCTGCTCGACGAGCCATCGCTCGGAATCGCACCGAAGCTGGTTCAGGATATCGCACGCTCGATCATCCGGATCAATCGTGAGGACGGTGTTTCGGTTCTGCTGGTCGAGCAGAATTCACGCATGGCGCTCAGCATATCTCACCGGGCCTACGCCCTCACCACCGGTAACGTAGTGGTTTCGGGAGGGTCCCGGGAATTGTTGAATGACCCACGCATAAAGGACGCATACCTTGGCGGTGCGGCATAGGCAACCATGGAACTGCTCGTCGTAAATCCCAACAGCACGGCCTCGATGACCGAGAAAATCGCCATCGCTGCACAGCGTGTCGCAGGGCCGCAAACGAATATCGTCGCGGTCGGCTCTTCGTCAGGACCACCAAGCATCCAGGGGTTCTACGACGGCGCTGTCTGTCTTGCCGGGCTCCTGGAGCAGATTGAACAGCACAGGCATGTGGACGGCATTGTCATTGCCTGCTTCGACGACACCGGGCTGGATGCGGTGAGATGCATGGTGGACGCGCCCGTGGTGGGCATTGGCCAATCCGCCTGCTACGCCGCCAGCATGCTCAGCACCAGGTACACCATCATCACAACCCTTTCCCGGTCCGTGCCGGTGCTGGAATCCAACCTTCTCAGGTACGGACCGACCGCTCGCTGTGCCGGAATCCGGGCGACCGACATTCCGGTGCTGGAACTGGAGAACATGACTCCGGGAACCATGGATGCCATTCGCCGCACCATTGAGATTGCGATCAGAGAGGACCAATCGGATGCGATCGTACTCGGTTGCGCCGGAATGACCGACCTGATGGCACAGCTGTCCAGCGAGTTCGGCCTCCCGGTCATCGACGGACTGAGTTGCGCCGTGACGTTTGCCGAAGGGCTCGTTACCTCGAATCTGCGTACATCCAAGGCTGGAGGATATGGGTGAATCGCTCATGCCCTCATGCAGACTCCAGCAATGCTGCACCCTGGTTCCGGGGATTCCTGTAATTTTGTCTGGTGACGGGAACTGGAAGATAACCACGATTCCCGACTACATCGAAGGTCCACATCACGCTGACCAGGGCACCACACACTGTTTGCCCGATCAAGCCGGGGGCTGAATTCTGATTCGTGATGGTTTCCCTTCTATCCTGGTCATCTCCTCTTCGGAAAAATCAACGCCAGTCCAGCGACAGACAGGATAATTGCACGCCCAAATTGCGCTGAGTTGGTTACTGATTCAGTGGCACCAGCAGCATCGGATCGGAGATGATGGCGAAATGACGCCACACGCCGTCCATTACCACCTGGACCTGGACATCCTTCTTCACCTCCCCGAGCATATTGAACGAGATGTGGCCTGTGGTTGCGTCGAAGTTAGATTTGGCGATTACCCTGCCAAGTGCCGCCCCATCGCTTGCACCAGCCTTCTCCAACGCCTCGGCTATGACCAGAACTGCGGTATGCGTAGAAGCCGCCACCATGTCCTCAGGATAGCCCGTCTCCTCCTCGAATCCCTTCCATCCGGTACAGGCACCGGGATCACTTCCTGAACATCCTATACCTGCTGAATTCTCCGGCGTTCGGTACTTGCTCAGGCAGACCCAAAAACAAAAAACCCGGACGGGTCCGAAGACACGCCCGGGGTATGAAATGAATGGCGGCCCGAAAGAGTCATGTAAAGGACCGCCACCCTCGTTGAAAGTTACTCGTCTTTGGTGGCTCCGAAGGCTCCGACCATGGAATGTGTCGTTCCGATTGACGAACTGAAACTTCCGACGACTGAGGTGGGCACATTACTTCCGTCGGTGCCGTTCTCGTCGAACACCTGCGCTTCCCACGCGCCGGATGCTCCACCCTTCGCGCCGTTAATCGACCAGACAGTCTGATCGTCGTCTTGGGTAGCGTTAGTGATGAACTTGTCGGTGCCGTCCCACACCGTTTTCTGTAACTCGACGCTCCAGCCCGGATCGTCGCTGCCGTCATTCAGCCGGAAGGTGTCGATCATGCCAGACAGGGTCGAACCCGTCGCCTTGAAATCTGCCTCCAACATGGCGTTTGCCGTGAAATGGCCTGAATTGTCGCTGGCTGCCCGCAGCGTATCGCTGATTGCAAACTTGCCCGCAGCGCTTCCAGTGTAGGTTGCTTTGCCGATAAGCGCAGCATCGTTGATAGTCGTAACAGCGGCGAGTCCGGCAACATTGGGACCGTAGAACACGCCCGCATGCGTCGGGCCGTCCTTGTCCTTCCGTACCCACCAGCCAAAGCGTAGATATTGAGCGTCCGGGTTTTGCAGCGTTGCGCCCGGGGCGGGCGTGAAGGTCCAGTCGCTCCCGAGGTTGACGCCATTCCCAGTCACCGCTGCCGTGCAGCCGCCGGAGGCGGTACATTCATAGGTACCGGACGCGCCCATAAAAGTACCCGTTACGGTGTCGTCGTCCTCGTATAAGGATCTCCCTGTCGTCGGGAAGCCGCCGACCGCCCCCTGTCGGGCGGGCGTATCGGTGACAACAGTGTAGTCGCCAACCGGATCTCCGGCTGAAATAGCCCATCCGTGAACCGCCGCGCCTGCCTCACTGGCAAACGTAACGCTCTTGGCCGCACCTTGGTTGGAGTAGACCCTGACCATGCCGGTGGTCTTGTCGTCGCCCGTACCGGCCTCGCCGGCATAGTCCGTGCCGGTCCAGCTTCCGAGCGACCCAACCGAGGCGCCCTTCTTGAGAGTGAGAGCAGCGGTGTTATCGGTAATGGGGCCGTCACCGTCTGGATCGAAGGCGGGAATGCTTGTGGGCGTGACTGCCACAGTGCCCCTAGGAGCATCGATCGCCGCCTTGAGCGCCTTGGCCATGGCCGTCATTTTCTTGTTGCCTTGTGTCGTCAGTAAGTCTTGCGCGGTTCCTATTGCGTTATTGGCATTCGTGAGCGCATTCCGATACATGGTGAGATCGGAAGCGGCTACGTCAGTCGCAGCGTTAATCGCATTCTGAAGTCCAGTAGCAGCAGCCTTGGCAGTGTTGACTTCATCCTGGGTTGCTTCTCCGACCAAGGCATTTACTGCCCGCTGAAGGGTCGCATGGGCATTCATCAGGGCTGTCTTTTGCGGCCCGGACATGTCCATATCCATATTATCGTCCCCAGTATTGGACGAACTCCCCCCTCCGCAACCGGCGAGGAGCAGTGCCAGCGAAGCCACAAGGACCAGCACGAATTTATCAGTTGATTTCATTTCGATGTTTCTCACAAAGTTGTTGAAAGGGTTGAGTCGGGACCT
>VYFG01000050.1 GCA_009842505.1 Gammaproteobacteria bacterium | reverse complement strand
AAGCGTAACCATGGACGGAGCCGAAAGGAATAACGCCCCAGAATGGCCGGTTACAGTGGGCCGTCCTGACCGTGCCACGGTCGTCAGGGTGGTGTGATCGGTCAGCAAGCCCGCCCAGTCCCTGAAAAACCTGCCAATGCAGCTTGCAAGTGTCGACAGAAATCGTTTCCGGCCGGATAACCTTGCGCACTTGTTCAATTACCATCATCATTCATCCGGGTGTAAGTCGGTACAATAGGCCATCATCGGCCACCGGACGACGCCGCTCCTTACCGCAGCGACGGCACTGACAAGTTTTGAGTAATCACATTTTCCTGATTGGCCTCATGGGGTCGGGCAAGACCACGGTGGGCAGGAAGCTGGCCGGTCTGCTCGGCCGGGAATTCATCGATATCGACGGGGAACTGATCCGGCGCACCGGCGTCACCATATCCCATATTTTCGAAGTGGAGGGCGAGGAAGGCTTCCGTGACCGCGAGTCCCGCCTCCTGGGGGAAATCTGCCAGGATGGCCAGGCGGTGGTATCCACGGGCGGCGGCATCGTGATCCGTCCGGAGAACCGGGCGCTGATGCGTGAATCAGGGCAGGTCGTCTACCTTGACATTCCCCTGGATGCGCTCTGGCTGCGGTTGCGGAACTGCCGCAACCGGCCGCTGCTCCAGGTGGAGGATCCGAAGGCAAGGATGGAGGAAATCAAGCTCGAACGCGAACCCCTCTACCGGGAAGCCGCCGACTTCCGGGTATCCGTCTCCTCGGATTCCGCAAACAGGACGGCGCGCCGGATCCAGGCATGCCTGGCGGGCAGGCCGGCGGCGGCGCAATGACCACGGTGCCGGTCGGCCTTGGGCCGCGCAGCTACGATATCCGCATCGGTCCCGGGCTGATCGACCGGCCGGAGGAGTTCGATGCCTGGATCGGGGGCCGCCAGGTGTTCATCATCACCAACGACGTGGTTGCCCCGCTGTACCTGGACCGGTTGCGTCAAACCCTGTCCGGCCGGCAGGTGCACCAACTGGTGCTGCCGGACGGCGAAACCGCCAAGTCGCTGTCGACGTTCTCGGATATTCTCGACGCCATGCTGGTGGTCCCGTGCGACCGGACGGTCACGGTGGTTGCCCTGGGGGGCGGGGTGGTCGGGGATCTGGCGGGGTTCGCTGCGGCATCCTACCAGCGGGGCGTACCCTTCATCCAGGTGCCGACCACCCTGCTGTCGCAGGTCGATTCCTCGGTCGGCGGAAAGACGGGCGTGAACCATCCGTCGGGCAAGAACCTGATCGGCGCATTCCACCAGCCGCGCCGGGTGGTGATCGACACGTCGACATTGGCCACCCTGCCGTCCCGGGAACTGTCCGCCGGCGTTGCGGAGGTGATCAAGTACGCCCTGATCGGCGATGCCGGGTTCTTTTCCTGGCTTGAGGACCACATGGACTCGGTGCTGGCATTGGATTCCGGGGCGGTGTCCCACGTGGTGTCCGTTTCCTGTGCGAACAAGGCGGTCGTGGTGGAGCGGGATGAACGGGAATCGGGCCAGCGCGCCCTGCTCAACCTCGGGCACACCTTCGGTCATGCCATCGAGGCGGCCACGGGGTACGATTCCTGGCTGCACGGGGAGGCGGTGGGCATGGGAATGATCATGGCAGCCCACCTGTCGATGTCCCTCGGAAGGATCGACGAACAGGCGTTTGTCCGCACCCGGGACCTGATTCGGCGCGCGGGGCTCCCGAGCGAACCGTTTCCCGGGATTGATCCGGAGCGGATCCGGGCATTGATGCAGGGGGACAAGAAAGTGCTGCATGGCCGTCTCAGGCTGGTCCTTTTGAATGACATCGGCCAAGCGGAGATCGTGGAGGGTGTGGATGAGCGGCTGCTGATGGAATCCATTCGCAGCTTCTGTGCCGACGGATAGGGTTTCCGGGCGAACCCGCACAATCGGCAGGCGCCCATGGGTTTCAGACCCGGGGCGATTCGGGCCGATGGCATCTCAATTCCCTGATAACGACGCGGTGCCCTGGCAATGGAATCATTCCCCACGAATCCACACGGACTCACCGGCGCATAACCGCGATTGGTTCAATATTTTAATTAGTTCAATAATATTGAACGTAATACTATAATGAACGTAAGTGTGCTTTGGCGGAATGCAAAGACAGTGAATGTCATGAATGGACCGGCGACGGAAAACGACATACTTGATGCCGCGATCGGAGCGATCCGCCGTGAGGCGGATTTGCACCTGGATGTTGTCGGGCGTCATGCTGAAAAGGATGATGGGCGCATAGATGCAATCATCCGGATGCCCAACGGCGACGTGAGATTGGCAGTGGAAATCAGAAAATGGGCAACACAAGCCAATCTCGGGGCTGTCATCAACCGGATCAGCAATCTTGCTGAACCGGGTCAGGGTCTGCTCATAGCGGACTACATAAACCCCAATATGGGTGCGCGACTGAAAGCGGCTGGTATCCAGTTTCTCGATACCGCCGGCAATGCCTACATTAATCAGAGACCGGTTTACATCAATGTCAGGGGCAACAAACCCTGGCAAGCTGTTGTTGCAAGAGAAAGGGTCAAGACCGGTAAAGCCTTTCAGCCAACCGGAATGAAGGTCGTCTTCGCCTTTCTCAGAGATAGGCAACTGATCAATGCGCCATATCGGAAAATAGCCGATCAGGCGGAGGTGGCACTTGGGGCAGTGGGTTGGGTTATCCGTGACCTGATAGCGCAGGGCATACTGCTTGAGGGGGCAAATAGAAACCAGAGAAGACTGAACGACCTTGATTTTCTGGTAGACAAATGGGCAGAGGCTTACCCCTACAGGCTCAAGGGAAAATACAGAATAGGATTATTCACTACTGATCATCCTGACTGGTGGAAAGCCACCAACGCCGAGCAATTCGGTGCACTGTGGGGTGGAGAGATCGCGGCGGCGAAATACATGAACTACCTCAATCCCAAACATGGGGTGGTCTATATCCATAAGGCAAACATGGGGGATTTCCTTCACGCTGCCCGATTGAGGAAAGCGGAACCCAATGAAAGACAGGATATACAGATTGATCTGATAGAGCCGTTCTGGAAACAGGCGAAGAACAAGGGCGATACCGAACAGGCAGGGTTGGCACACCCCATTCTCGCCTACGCCGACCTGATAGAGACCGGTGATGCCCGTAATCTGGATACAGCGAACAGACTCCGAGAAAAATACCTGCGTTGATATTGGCCGGCAAGTTTCCTGCCCCGTAACTTGCGATTTTTCCGTCGCTTCAATGATCACCGCCCAAGCGCGGTTGCGGATGAACCGGATTTCGCACGCAATTACTGAAACCACGGGCTTTCTCCGTGTTTCCGGATATTCTTTAACCGGGTCTCAGAGATATAGCAATCGTCATTAATCTGTTTTATTATGAACAACTTGCCTTCGTGCGGTCACTGTCCGCACGAGCACGGTGGGCGCCGGCCTTGGCCAGGAGTTGGCTGATTGTCATCGATTACCCCGGTGCTGTGAATCAATCTACGAGGTTTAGCATGACAGCAGGGTCACTTCCGCCCCGTCAGGGTCTCTATGACCCCAGATTCGAGCACGACGCTTGTGGTGTTGGGTTTATCGCCAATATCAAGGGCGTACGCAGCCACGGCATTGTCCGGGACGGGCTGAAGATTCTGGAGAACCTGACCCACCGGGGCGCGGTGGGCGCGGACCCCAACGCCGGTGACGGCGCGGGCGTCCTGCTGCAGATGCCGGACGGATTCTTCCGCGCCGTCACCGGTCTGGACCTCCCTGCCGAGGGCAGCTATGCGGTCGGCATGGTGTTTCTGCCCAGGGACGGGAGCGACCGGAAAGCCTGCGAGCGGATCGTGGAATCCTTCATTGCTGACGAGGGGCAGACGTTGCTGGGCTGGCGGGACGTCCCCGTGAACAACAGCAATCTTGGCGAAAGTGTCCGGCCCACGGAGCCGGTCATCCGGCAGGTGTTTGTGGGCCGGGGCGCGGAAGTGGCAGACCAGGACGCCTTCGAGCGCAAGCTCTTCGTCATCCGCAAGCAGGTCGAGAAGAGGATCCGCGAATCCCGCCTGCCCGGCAGGAAGAGCTTTTACATCGCCTCGCTGTCCACGCGCATCGTCACCTACAAGGGCATGCTGCTGGCGGGGCAGGTGGGCGAGTTCTACCCGGACCTGCTTGATCCGAGGATGGAGTCGGCCCTGGTCCTGATGCACCAGCGGTTTTCCACCAATACCTTCCCCACCTGGGAACTGGCGCATCCGTTCCGCATGATCGCGCACAACGGCGAGATCAACACGCTCCGGGGGAACATCAACTGGATGGCGGCGCGCAAGAGCACCATGTCCTCCACCGTCCTCGGCGAGGACCTGGAAAAGGTGTGGCCGCTGATCCCGGAGGGGCAGTCGGATTCCGCCGCGTTCGACAATGCACTGGAGTTGCTGGTGGCGGGCGGATACAGCCTGTCCCATGCCATGATGCTGCTGATCCCCGAGGCCTGGAGCGGACACGAGAGCATGGACCCCGCCAGGCGGGCATTCTATGAATACCACGCCTCCCTGATGGAGCCCTGGGACGGCCCGGCCGCGGTGGTGTTCACCGACGGCCGCCAGATCGGCGCCACCCTGGACCGCAACGGGTTGCGTCCGGCCCGTTACCTGGTGACCGCGGATGACACCGTCGTGATGGCATCCGAAATGGGGGTGCTGGATATTCCCGAGGATCGCATCATCCGCAAATGGCGGCTCCAGCCGGGCAAGATGCTGCTGATCGATCTCGATGAGGGGCGAATCATCGATGATGCCGAGCTCAAGCAGTCCCTCGCCTGTTCGCACAACTACCAGGAATGGCTTGACCGCACGGAAATCCGGCTGTCCAACCTGCGCCCCGCCGTCGGCGCCATGGCGCCGGACCCCGAGACCCTCGTTCTGGCGCAGCGCGCGTTCGGTTACACGCTGGAGGACCTGAAGTTCCTGCTTGCGCCCATGGTCGTCACCTCCCAGGAGGCGGTGGGCTCCATGGGCATGGATGCCCCGCCCTCGGTCCTGTCGTCCCGCAGCAAGCACCTGTCCACCTATTTCAAGCAGGACTTCGCCCAGGTCACCAACCCGCCCATCGATCCCATCCGCGAGGAGCTGGTGATGTCGCTGATGTCCCTGATCGGGCCGAAGCCCAACCTGCTCGGACTCGAGGACGGGGGAAAGGACATGCGGCTGCTGGTGGAGCAGCCGGTGTTGACCAACAACGAACTGGAGCGCATCCGGCAGATTGAGGACTATACCAACGGCGCCTTCCGCACCAAGACACTGAGCATGTGCTATCCCGCCGACCAGGGGCCGAAGGGGATGCGCGGCGCGATCCTGGCCCTGTGCGAGAAGGCGGAGCTCCGGGTCAAGCGGGGCTACAACATCCTGATCCTGTCCGATCGCGACATGGACGCGGACAACATGGCGATTCCCGCGCTGCTGGCCACTTCCGCGGTTCATCATCACCTGATCAATTGCGGCCTGCGGACGGAGTCCGGCCTGGTGGTGGAAACCGGGGCTTGTCTCGAGGTGCACCATTTCGCCACCCTGGCGGGATATGGCGCGGAAGCCATCAACCCCTATCTGGCATTCCACAGCATCACCAGGCTGCTGCCTTCGATGGACCCGGACCTCGGTTTCGACGAAGCGCAGGAACGCTATATCAAGGCGGTGGGCAAGGGCCTGAAGAAGGTCATGTCCAAGATGGGGATCTCGACATACCAGTCGTATTGCGGGGCCCAGATCTTCGATGCCGTCGGGCTGTCGTCCCGTTTCATCGAACAGTATTTTTTCGGTACGCACACCGCCGTGGAGGGCATCGGCCTGGAACAGGTCTCCCGGGAGGCCTTCCGTCAGCACCAGCAGGCCTATGCCGACGAGAATGTGCCGGTGCAACTGGACGTGGGCGGGGACTACGCCTGGCGCATCGGCGGCGAGTCCCATGTCTGGAACCCGGACACCATCTCGAGGCTGCAGCATGCCACCCGGAGCAACAGTCCGGACACCTTTGAGGAATTCAGCCGCATGGTGAACAACCAGGACAGGCGCCTGTTCAACCTGCGCGGCCTGTTCGAGTTCCGCTGGGCGGACGAGCCGGTGCCGCTCGAGGAGGTGGAGCCCGCCGCGGAGATCGTGAGGCGTTTCTCCACCGGCGCCATGTCCTTCGGCTCCATTTCCCACGAGGCGCATTCCACGCTGGCGGTGGCCATGAACCGGATCGGCGGACGGTCCAACACCGGCGAGGGCGGCGAGGAGCCGGAACGCTTCATGCCGCTGCCGGACGGCTCGCAGAATCCCCAGCGGTCCGCCATCAAGCAGGTCGCATCCGGCCGTTTCGGGGTGAGCACGGAGTATCTCGTCAACGCCGACGACCTCCAGATCAAGATGGCCCAGGGGGCCAAGCCCGGGGAGGGCGGCCAGCTTCCGGGGCACAAGGTCAATGCCCAGATCGCCTCCGTGCGGCATTCCACACCCGGGGTGGGCCTGATCTCGCCGCCGCCGCATCACGACATCTATTCCATCGAGGACCTGGCCCAGCTCATCCATGACCTGAAGAACGTGAACCCCCGCGCCCGGATTTCGGTGAAACTGGTTTCCGAAGGGGGGGTGGGCACGGTGGCGGCCGGCGTGTCGAAGGCGCACGCGGACCATGTGACCATATCGGGATACGAGGGCGGCACGGGCGCAAGCCCGCTCACCTCCATCAAGCATGCCGGCGTTCCCTGGGAGATCGGGCTCGCGGAGACCCACCAGACCCTGGTGCTGAACCGCCTCAGGGGGCGGATCTCGGTCCAGGTAGACGGCGGACTGCGCACCGGCAGGGACGTGGCCGTCGGCGCCATGCTGGGGGCCGATGAATTCGGTTTCGCCACCGCCCCGTTGATCGTCCAGGGCTGCATCATGATGCGCAAGTGCCATCTGAACACCTGCCCGGTGGGCGTTGCCACCCAGGATCCGGAACTGCGCCGGAAATTCACCGGCAAGCCGGAACACGTGGTGAACTACTTCTTCTTCGTCGCCGAGGAGCTGCGCCGGATCATGGCGAAGCTCGGTTTTCGCACCGTCGACGAGATGATCGGCCAGTCGGACCGCCTGAACATGCGCGGCGCCATCGAGCACTGGAAGGCCCGCGGCCTGGACTACGGCCGGATACTCGCCAAGCCCGAGGCCGACGCGAAGACCGCGGTGTACCAATGCGAAGACCAGGACCATGGCCTGGAAAATGCCCTGGACCATGTCCTGATCGAACGGGCGGCCCCCGCCCTCGAGCGGGGCGAGCCCGTGCAGATCAATGTGGCCGTGCGAAACATCAACCGGACCATCGGCGCCATGCTGTCCGGGCGGGTGGCGGAGCGGTACGGTCACGGGGGACTGCCCGAGGACACCATCGCCATCAATGCCACGGGCACCGCGGGCCAATCCTTCGGCGCTTGGCTTGCCAGGGGCGTTTCCATATTCCTGGAAGGGGAGGCCAATGACTACGTGGGCAAGGGATTGTCCGGAGGCCGTCTCGCCATCCGGCCGCCCGCCGACGCCGCCATCGGGGCGGCCGAGGACAACATCATCGTGGGCAATACGGTGATGTACGGGGCGATCTGCGGGGAGGCGTATTTTTCCGGGGTCGCGGGCGAGCGGTTCTGCGTGCGCAACTCCGGCGCCACGGCGGTGGTGGAAGGCGTGGGGGACCATGGGTGCGAATACATGACCGGCGGCGTGGTGGTCTGCCTGGGCGGCACGGGACGCAATTTCGCGGCCGGTATGTCCGGCGGCATTGCCTATGTCCTGGACCGGAACGGCGATTTCAGGACCCGGTGCAACCTGGAGCAGGTGGACCTGAGGGCCGTGGAGCCCGACACGGGGGGCGTCGACGTGAACGACATGCTGCAGGCGGATGAAACCCGCCTCAGGATGCTGATCGAAAACCATGGCCGCTACACCAACAGCAAGATGGCCCGGGAGATCCTCGACAACTGGCAGGACACGCTCGGAAAATTCGTCAAGGTCATGCCCCACGAATACGAGCGCGCGCTGGTATCGCTGCGGGAAGAGGCCATGCCCGCGCTGGAGGTGAGCCATGGGTAAGCCCACGGGGTTCATGGAGATTCCGCGCAAGGAGCGCCGCTACAAGCCGGTGCATCAGCGGGTCAGGAACTACCGCGAGTTTGTCATCGACCTGAGCAACACGGAGCTGCGCGACCAGGGCGCCCGTTGCATGGACTGCGGCATTCCCTACTGCCACCAGGGATGCCCGGTGAACAACCTGATTCCCGATTGGAACGATCTCGTTTACCGGGACGACTGGAAGGCGGCCAACGAACGGCTGCATGCCACCAACAACTTTCCCGAATTCACCGGCCGGGTCTGCCCGGCGCCCTGCGAGGAGTCCTGTACGCTGAACATCGAGGACGTGCCGGTCACCATCAAGACCATTGAATACAGCATCGTGGAGCGCGCCTTTCAGGAAGGCTGGATCCAGCCCCGCATTCCGCGCCACCGCAGCGGCAAGCGGGTCGCAGTGGTGGGGTCCGGTCCCGCGGGGCTCGCCAGCGCGCAGCAGCTTGCGCGGTCCGGGCATGGCGTGTCGATCTACGAGAAGCAGGACCGCAGCGGGGGCCTGCTTCGGTACGGAATCCCGGATTTCAAGCTGGAGAAATCCGTCATCGACCGCCGCATGGCGCAGATGAAGGCAGAGGGCGTGCGGTTTCACAGCAACACCCATATCGGCAAGGACCTGCCGGTCAGCTACCTGGTGGACAACTTCGACGCCGTGGTGCTGGCGGGTGGCTGCGAGGTGCCCCGGGACCTGCCTGTTCCGGGCCGGGATCTCGACGGCATCCACTTCGCCATGGATTTCCTGCGCAGCAATTCGCGCCGCGTCCAGGGCGGCGCGGATCCGGACGAGCCGTTCATATCCGCCGCCGACAGGAATGTTGTGGTCATCGGCGGCGGTGATACCGGATCGGACTGCATCGGCACCTCCAACCGGCACGGCGCCGCCAGCATCACCCAGATCGAGATACTCTCGAAGCCCCCGGAAAGGGAAGACAAGGCCCTGACTTGGCCGAACTGGCCGCACAAGCTGCGCACTTCGTCATCCCACCAGGAGGGCTGCGACCGGCTCTGGGACGTGGTGACCAAGTCGTTCGTCGACGACGGCAACGGGCAGGTGACCGCGGTGCGCTGCATCAAGGTGGCGTGGAAGATGGTTGACGGCCGCTGGAAGATGGAGGAGATTCCGGGATCGGAATTCGAACTGAAGGCGGAACTGGTTGCCCTTGCGATGGGCTTCATCCATCCCGTCTTCGAGGGCATGTTGGAGGATTTCGGCCTGGCGCTGGATGGCCGGGGGAATGTCTCCGCCGCCGAGGACGGAAACAAGGCCTACCAGACCAGCGTGGAAGGCGTGTTCGTGGCGGGCGACATGCGCCGCGGCCAGTCGCTCGTGGTCTGGGCCATCCGTGAAGGACGCCAGTGCGCGGAGGCGGTCAACCGCTTCCTGCGGGCGGAAGGCGGAAACTAGGACCTTACAGCCGAAGGCTGCGCGGTCCGCCAGTGCATGTCCGCAAACATGAATGACCGGCTGCTGCGCGCGTTGCGGCGGCAGAAGGTGGACCGTACCCCGGTGTGGATCATGCGCCAGGCCGGACGCTATCTGCCGGAGTATCGTGCGACCCGGGCCCGGGCGGGCGACTTCCTGACACTCTGCAAGACCCCGGAACTGGCCTGCGAGGTCACGCTGCAGCCCCTGCGCCGCTTCCCCCTGGATGCGGCGATCCTGTTTTCGGATATCCTGACCATCCCGGACGCCATGGGTCTCGGGTTGACGCTGGACGAGGGCGTCGGCCCCCGGTTCACCCGTCCGCTCAGGGAGGCCGCGGATATCCGCAGCCTGCGGATTCCGGATATGGAAGAGGACCTCAGCTACGTGCTGGCGGCGGTGAGTCTCATCCGCCGCGAACTGGAAGGAAAAGTACCGCTGATCGGTTTCAGCGGCAGCCCCTGGACCCTGGCGACCTACATGGTCGAAGGCGGAAGCAGCAAGGATTTCTCCCGGGTCAAGGGGCTGGTGTATGACGATCCCGAATCCGCCCACCTGCTACTCGACCGGCTTGCCACCGCTGTGACCGCCTACCTGAAGGCGCAGGTGGACGCCGGGGTTCAGGCATTGATGATCTTCGACACCTGGGGCGGCGCGCTGTCGGCGCCGGCCTACCGGAAATTCTCTCTCCGGTACATGGCGGCGATCACCAAGGCCCTAAAGTCGGACCCCGCGACCGCGCAAACGCCCCTGACCCTGTTCACCAAGGGCGGCGGGAACTGGATCGAGGACATCGCGGCCACGGGCTGCGATTGCGTGGGACTGGACTGGACCCTGCCGCTGGACGTGGCGAGAGATCGGGTCGGCGGCCGGGTGTCGCTGCAGGGCAACATGGACCCTGCGGTGCTGTACGCCTCAACGGATCGGGTTGCTGCCGAGGCGCGGCGGCTGGTGAGGGAATACGGCCCGTATCCCGGCCATGTGTTCAACCTTGGACATGGCATCCATCCCGGCATCGATCCCGGCAAGGTGGCCGCCATGGTGGACGCGGTCCACAGATCAAGCGGAGAAATGCTGTCGGACCGGTAGATGGTCCGGAACCAGGGCTCAAATCAGGTCGAAACCACTTTCGGCGCCGCCAGATTCCCTTCTTTCGCACTCAACGCCACACCCACAAGATGGGTCGGTTCATTCCGTTCCTGGTACTTGTCGGCGTAACCCTTGTCCAGTATCTGCCCGATGGCCTGCTCAGCCGCATCCTTTCTGTCTTCTCCATGGGCCAACTTGAATCCGAAAACAAACACCTGGCCGCCGTGGAGCACCACCATGCCCTCCCGGCCCGTCCGGATGAATCCTCCACCCGGAGATAAAGGCCGATGGTGCGGCATGAAAGAACCGGGAATACAGGCGTATGGCCAGACGGCTGTGCGGCAGGCGAAGACGGATACCGGTGTGCCTTTGACATACCGGAACCGGTATCAATATCCGACAAATCCGGAATTTCACAAACCGCTCCCGCATTCGGCACGACTGCCTGCTGTAGTCCCGGATTCAGCAAAAGGCTGCGCGTATTCATTCACCTTGCCTCACCTGCACAATCATATATACTGGCCGCCGGGAACGAGCATGCATGGGGACAACATGCGTTGGAGGCAAGATGACTGATCCGACACGCAACGAAGAAGTGCCGGAAACGGGTCACGACGATGAGGTACAAAGTGAGTTCGAGATGACGCCCGACCTGATGCGGGATCTCGGACACCGGACCGTCGAACTGCTGGTGAAACGCCTGCACGGCCTGCCGGAAGAAAGCGCCTGGGACGGCGACTTCCGGAAATCGCTCGAAGCCGTACTCCTGGAAGAACCGCCCGAGGAAGGCAGTGCCCCCGACGAAGTCATCGAACGGGTTGCCCAAGAAGTGCTCCCATACGCGATCCGACTGGACCATCCCCGCTGCTTCTCGTTCGTTCCCTCCGCACCCACATGGCCCGGGATATTGGCCGACTTCATCGCATCCGGGTACAACTTCAACGTCTGCACCTGGCTGGTTGCCAGTGGTCCGAGCCAGCTTGAGCTCGTGGTCATCGACTGGTTCCGGCGCTGGGTCGGCTATCCGGACGGGGCGGGCGGGCTGTTAACCAGTGGCGGTTCGGCGGCTGCCCTCAACGCGTTCGTCGCCGCACGGGAAGCCGCGGGCAATCCTGAGCGGCCAACTGTATACATGAGCGACCAGAGCCACAGTGCGCAAATCCGCTCCGCCAGGATCGTCGGTGTCCGCCCCGAATGCATCCGCACGGTTCCCATTGACGGGACCCTGCGTCTGGACATGGATGCACTCGCCCGTGCCGTTGCCGATGACCGTGCCGCCGGATTTTGCCCCATGGTGGTCTGCGCCAACGCCGGCGCCACCGGCAACGGGGCGATCGACCCTCTCGTGGAAATGGCCGACTTCTGCGAATCCGAAGGGATCTGGCTGCATACCGATGCATCGTACGGCGGCTTCGCGATGCTGACGGCCGAGGGAAGGAAGCTCCTGGAAGGCATCGAACGATCCGACTCCATCGCCCTGGACGGGCACAAGTGGCTTTTCCAGCCCTACGAGGTCGGCGGCCTCCTGGTAAAGGACCTTCGCACCCTCGAGAACACGTTCTCGGTCCAGCACGATGCCCTCCAGGATACGATCTGGGGCGAAAACCACCCCAACTTCTCGGATCGGGGCCTGCAGTTGAGCCGGGGGTTCCGGGCGCTGAAGATCTGGATGTCGATCCAGACGTTCGGCGTGGCCGCGTTCCGCAGGGCCGTCTCCCGGTCCATGGAGCTGGCCGCCAGGGCCGGGGAACAGGTCCGGGAGAGTTCCATTCTGGAATTGCTGGCTCCGGTGTCTCTCGGGATCGTGTGTTTCCGGATCAACCCCGCGGACACCCCGATCGACGAGGAAGACCTGCATGAAGTCAACAGGACCGTGCTTGCGCGCATGCTCTGGGAAGACCGGGCCATGATGTCATCGACGGTCGTGGAAAACAGGTTCTCTCTGAGGCTCTGTATCATCAACCACAACACGACCTGGAACGATGTAAGCGAAACCCTGCGGTTCATCGAGCAAACCGGGAGGGAGCAACTGGCGAGATAGATGTTTCGGCGCTGAAGGTGTCCGGCGACCGTGCCAGACGACTTCTACCCACTGTCCATTCCTCCAGACACTTCCACCGTCCGGCGGTTCGGTACGAGATTGTATTAAAGGCAAACCGGACTCTGCCGGGCGACTTTCATGACCATTGGGATAACAGCCCTGGGGCGTCGTATCTCCTGCCGCATACTCCGCAACAAATCCCTGCATTGACGGTCTGCCGGCAGCAGATCGATTCGCCGCCCTCTCAGTTCCGTGTGGGACTGTCCAGCAGTCATTCCGTATCGCCGCCACCTGTCCGGTCATGCGCAGGCCCGAGGGATTCCAACCGTCTGTTCAGCCGCCCGAGTGGCGGGGAAAGAAACAGGAAAAAGACGAAACTGAATATGAAATCAATATCCCGGCCGACGATGGAGGCGCTGGAACTGGACAGGAACACGGTGTTCCGGGATTCCGGACTTTCAGGATCTGGAGTATTGTCCCAAATGGACATCCCCACCGGTTCGAATGGATTCTCCGGGAGCGTGACCAGGATCAGGAGCGGACAGCCCTGCCCGTTGGTACAGGCAGCCAGATCATTCTGCCGGAATGGGTACCTCGATGACCTCACCAGGCCGCACGGCTGAAATTGTCTGGCCAATTTCTTGCCCGTGATTTCGAATCTCCGGCCAGTTTGCCGAAAGCAGGACGACGATACCGATGTGCCGCCCTTCCAGATTCTGTTGATATCGGAGGCTCTGGTCAGTCGTCACAAGAATTTTGTACCCCTCCTGCTCAGCCAAGTGAAGCAATTCCCCGTTGCTCTTGTCCGATCATCCCTTTTCCGCCAGTGTCTCCACGGAATGCCCAGGTAGATGGTTCCGAAGAGGCGCCGGCGTTCCCTGATCGAACAAAATCTTCAACGTGCCAGTGCTGTTCTCAAGGCCTCGGCTTCATGTTCCAGCACCGCGCGCACCTGTTTCCCGTCGACGCCGGGAAACCATTCGACAAATTCGTCGACGGTAGCGCCACTGGCGAGGTTCTCGTACAAGGCGGACAATGGAATGCGCGTTCCGGTGAATATCCATGCACCGCTCACTATTCCCGGCGTTCTCTCGACAGCCGGGCATGTATCCCAGTTTGTCATCTCAAGTTACCCCGTCCTGGTCACTCAACATTGCCGCCTCCAAGTAATGGCATGTCTGCCATGAAAATTGCCTGAAGGATGTGACAGTCCACAGACAGTACCTTCACTCTCCATAATTTTCAACTGAAAGCACCTGCGTCTACCCGGTTGCCAAACTTCCTGATGTGCATGACCACCTACCTCACAGGCCATCAAAAACACACATTCAACAGCCCCAATACCGTGCAGGCGAGTGCTCGTCGATTGATCCGCCGGAGCCGTAGTTGGATCACATCAGCCTTACCGGGCAGGGCATCACCTTCACCCGGCTGGAAGGCCATGCACGGGAGATTTCATGGCTCCTGCCTCGAGAACCGGCATCAGTCACATGCCGAATACCATATTTTGGCGATAGTGCGGCCGAAACCGTTGGTGTTATCTGAATTTGTGTCGATTTCAACAGGCACGGTAATCGCGAAACCGCCGATTTATATTGGCCTATTTGAAATTTTCACCTTCAGCAAGGAAGTGACCGGGATTGGACTGCCTGCGCACTGACCTCAGTGGCGTGCAGCGTAAACTCCCGAAACGCGTCTTCGATGCGCTCGAGCACTGGCCGGCTGCCAGCTCCGATCATGACCGTATCCAAGCGCCCGACCGGCACCAGTCTGGCCCCCGATCCGCTCAGGAACACCTCGTCCGCACGCATGAGTTCCGCATGCCCGATGGACCGTATCCGCGTTTCGATGCCGAGTTCACCGGCAAGTCGGATGACGGTGGACCTCGTGATCCCGGGCAACGCGCCGTCGATGGTCGGCGGTGTGACGAGGGCGCCGTCGATCCATGCGAACACGTTGGCAACCGAGGCCTCGGCAACTCGGCCCTGCAAATTGAGTATGAGGCCTTCGTGCGCGCCTCGGAGCCTCGCTTCGCGCTTGGCCATCACGCTGTTCAGGTAGTTCAGGCTCTTGACCTCTGGATTCAGTACATCCGGAGGAGGTTTGCGCACGGATGCGGTGACCATGTCGATGCCGGCCTGCATGCTCTTCGGGTCGTACAGTGCGATTCCCCCGACCATGCAGACGAGCTGCGGCTCTTCGCAGGCAAAGGGATCGACGCCGAAATCACCGATGCCCCGGGTGACGAGCAGCCGCACATAGGCTTCGCGCTTGCCGAACGCGGCTGCCGTCTCTTCGATGATTTCTCCTATCCGCTCAAGCGAACAGGGGAGCTCGAGTCCGATGTACGCAGCAGAAAATCCGAGCCTTGTCAGATGGTCGGCCAGGCGAAACGCGCGGCCGTTGTAGATGCGAATGCCTTCGAACACTCCGTCACCGTACAGCAATCCGTGGTCACGCACGCTCAGGCGCGCATCTTTGTCGTCCACGATCCGGCCTTCCATCCAGACTTTCATGGCATCTCTCCTGCAGCGCGCGCGGCTATCTGCCGGGCGGCGGCAACCACGCGCGGTGCCAGCGCCTCACCGCCAAGTTCCGCGAGACGCGGGGCGGAAGCGGCCAGGGCGACGGCGGCGCGTATCTGCCCGCGCACGATGACGGGTGCGGCCAGGACCGAGAGCCCGGATTGCCAGAGCTCGAAATTCGCGGACCATCCCTTCGCGAGTGCGGCATCGGCGCGGTTCTGCAGATACGACGGATCGACATCGGCGTCCCTAGTTTCCGCCGCGACTGCTGCCGAAGAAAAATCTTCCGGTGTGTGCGCCATGAACAATGCGCCGGCGGCGGTGCAATGGACCGGAACTTCACTGCCGACCGTCGGCGATACCCTAAGGAGGCCACGGCCCTCATGCTTGTCCAGCACGATGAGTTTCCGTGCGCGGCGTCCCACCAGGAACATGGTCTCGCCGATTTCTTCGACGAACCCGGGCAGGACCGCCCGTGCGCATACGACCACCGGTTCGCGGTCAAGAACACCGAGCCCAAGGGCAAGGAGGCCGGTACCCGGCCGGTATCGTGCCCGCTCATCGCGCTCGACGATGCCCTTGCGCACCATCGCGCTCAGCAGGCGGTGCACACTCGATTTGGGCATGTCCAGTGCCCGGCCTAATGCCGATACGCCGACAGCGCCGCCGGCATCGTGGAGGTGGAAGAGCAGGTCCAGGGCCTTTTCGACGGTTGCGGATCCTTGTTCCATTATTCAGAACATAATAAGAATATATGGAACGGTAGTATATGCCAAAGTAAACGCAGGATCAATGGCCCTGCGACAGGCAATCACGGTGGTCTCTACACCGGAGGCTTGCGGCAAGTGGCGCCTGTCGGAAATTCGGGCCAAGCCAATCCCAATTCCCCGGCCGCAAGCACACAGGGATCGCCGTAAATTCAAGCCCGGGGTGCCCCGCCGCCGCCCTGATACCTGCGCAAAGGGGCATGCCCGGGCATTCAGGCCTGTGCAGACAATGAAATCGGCAATATGTCTGTGCCGTGGGACTGGCCACGAATATCTTTCCCGAATCAGATCCAGGGCGCGCTGATCTCTCGCCCGAATTCCGGATCACAACCCCTCCCTCTACATGTTGTCTTGTCGGCCCGTAATCCGGGTCATGGACCCATGCAATACAATTATCGATCAGTCAATTTACGGAACTTCCGGCGCCCATTCGGGGTCATCCAGTAAAGGGCCTGACGCATCGCGGTCAAGGATAGTTTAGGAAGCCGTTCAGGGGATGGGAACGTACCCGTTCGGCAGTGGAAATCGGCCCCCCGAAAAAATTTTCCGGGTAACTCGAGGCAAGGAACGATGGAAAGGGCAGGAAAAATATATTCCAGAAAAAACAGGAAGTTATGCCATCCAGGCTCGTTTTTTTGTGCGCGATAAATGTATTTATCAGGCGCAAAGAATATATTCCCACGCCAGCACAGTCAAGACCTTGGAGCGCAATTCGAAGATTCGTGATTTCATTGACGCTTCCCGGGATTATTCTACCACGAAACGGAATATTTTTTCCCGATTATCCCGATCCGTGGACTGAACGCCCCCGGCCCATGGACGGGTTCTGCCGAAAACACCCCGAATTCAGGGGTGTTTTGCGCTTGATAACGAATCCCGAATCGTCCTGGAGCATTCCCCTGCGCCTCCCCCCGCACGCCCTCTCTCCTTCTTCCTGACCC
>VYFG01000141.1 GCA_009842505.1 Gammaproteobacteria bacterium | reverse complement strand
TTGATTTCATTTCGATGTTTCTCACAAAGTTGTTGAAAGGGTTGAGTCGGGACCTGGCCCCTGTTGTGCGCGATAAATACATGTATCGCGTACAAAATCCCCCCTCCTACAAAACCAACAGGGAGAAACCCCCATGAAAGAGTCTTTCAAGTCTTCAGATGAGCCTATGCCGGTAGCCGCAGGGGCGGACGCTAGCCAAGCCGATGACAACCGGCCTGTCCCGTCCCCTCCACCCCTGCGCATCCCCGAACACACCCTCGACCCAGTCTCACAGTGGCTCGACTCCACCCATGGCGCCATCAGCCACAACACCGAAAGGGCTCTCAAATCCGACCTCGCCATCTGGCTCGCCTGGTGCCGCAGGGAAAAAAGAAAACCCTGGCCCGCACGCGCCGCCACCCTCGTCCGCTTCATCGATGCCAAGGCCCACTGCCGGGCACCCGCAACCGTCCGGCGGTATATCTCCAGCATCTGTGCCCTACACCGGGCCGCCGGCTGGAAGAACCCCCTCGACCATGTCACCGTCCGGATGTCGCTGCGGCGCATGTACCGACACCGGGGCAGAAGACAGGCCCAGGCCCTCGGCCTGACCTGGCAGGTCCGGGAGAAGCTCATCGGTTCTCTGGACCAAGCGGGAGAATCGGGAGAACGCCTCATCGATCTGCGGAACCGGGCCCTCCTCGCCGTGGCCTACGACGCCATGCTAAGGCGATCGGAGCTGATCTCCCTGCAGGTTTCAGACCTGACGTTCGACCGTGGCGGGTCGGCTACCCTGTTCCTGCGCAACGCCAAGACCGACCCCGAGGGCGCCGGCAACATCCTCTTCCTCGCCCGGGACACGGCGGACATGGTGCGGGCGTGGCTGGAGGGCAGCGGAGTCTCCCGGGGTCCCCTGTTCCGGGCGGTGCGGAAGAACGGAGTTCCCGGACGCGGACTCGACCCTAGTCAGGTTTCCCGGATCTACAAGTCCATGGCGGTGCGGGCGGGGATCGATGATTTCGCCGGGGGGTTGTCGGGGCACAGCGCCCGGGTGGGTGCGGCCCAGGACATGATCGCCTCGGGGATCGGCCTGCCGGCGATCCTGCAGGCGGGGAGATGGAAGAGCGCCGCCATGGTGAGCCGCTATGGGGAGCGTCTTCTGGCCTCGAGGGGGGCGGCGGCGCAACTGGCCAGGATGCAGGGAAGGGACGAAGAGGACAAATACTGACCATACTCCCGGCGCAGGGAGAGAAGAAAAATCAGGAAGAGGAAGAAAGGGCGATCAAGGGGGGCAAGGGAATGCTTCGGAACAATTCAGAATCTGTTATCACGCACAAAAACACCCCGATTTTGGGGTGTTTTCGGAGGAACCCGTCCATGGGCCGGAGGGATTCGGTCCACGGATCGGGAAAATCGGGGAAAAATATTCCGTTTCGTGGTAGAATGATCCCGGGAAGCGTCAATGAAATCACGAATCTTCGAATTGCGCTCCAAGGCCTTGACTGTGCAGGCGTGGGAATATATTCTTTGCGCCTGATAAATGTATTTATCGCGCACAAAAAAACGAACTTGGATGGCATAACTTCCTGTTTTTGCTGGAATATATTTTTCCTACTCTTTCCATCGTTCCTTGCCTCGAGTTACCCGGAAAACATTTTCGGGGGGTCGATTTCCACTGCCGAACGGGGTCGTTCCCACCCCTTGAACGGCTTCCTGAACCATCCTTGAACGCGATGCGTCAGGCCCTTTACCGGATGACCCCGAATGGGCGCCGGAAGTTCCGCAAAATGACTGACGAATAAATGTGTTGAATGGGTCCCTGAGCCGGATTACGGACCGACAGGACAACAGTGGAGGGGGAGTGAGATACGGAATTCGGGCGAGAGATCAGCGCGCCCTGGATCCGATGCCGGAATAATATTTGCAGCAAGGCCAGTGCAAACAGATGGCAAGGACCGGCATATTCCTTGATTGTCTTATCCAGCAAACGGGATGGCCCATGCCCAAGAACATTCCTTTCAAGGGATGTGGGACGGCAGCATCCCATGACTCCGGGCCGATGTCCGCGCGTCTGTCTGTTTCAGGAGAGGCTATCGTGCTGGATCATCCGGACCGATGTCGGGCGGCACCGGCCTTGGCCTCGGCGTTCCTCAGGGTCTCGCGGTACAGGATGTACAGCCCGCTGGCGATGACGATGGACGCCCCGAGCAGGGTATGCCGGTCCGGAAGATCTCCCCACAGCAGGTAGCCGAGCAGGGTGGCCCAGATCAGGGCGGTGTATTCGAACGGCGAAACCAACGCGGCCTGGGCAAGCCGGAAGGCATGGGTGAGGCAGACGATGCCGAAACTGCCGAACATGCCCGCCGCCACGAATAAAAGGAGGTCCACGGCGGCCGGGGTCACCCATTGGATGGGCGCAATGAAGAGCCCCGTCACCGCAACGCCGGTTGCCGGCCAGAACATCAGCGCCTCGGTGTTCTCGGTGGACTTGAGCCGGCGCGTGGACACCATGAGCAGGGCATAGCAAAGGGCGCTCAGCAGCACCACCACCGAAGCCCACTGGAACAGGCTGCTGCCGGGCCGCAGCATCACGAGGATGCCGGCGAACCCGGCCAGGATCGCCGTCCAGCGATGACGGCCCACGGACTCACCCAGGAGCGGCACGGAGAGGATCGCCACGAGGATCGGAGCGACAAACGTGAGCGCGACCGCGTCCGCCAGTTTCATTTTCGAGAGGCCCCAGAAAAAGAAAGACGTCAGTCCGAGCACGAACAGGAAGCGCAGGAGGTGTACGCCCGGGCGCCGAGTCTCAAGTCGGGAAAATCCGCCGTGCAAATGGACGATGAGCAGCAGGAACGGAAATCCGCACCAGCTTCTCATGGCAATCACCTGGAGGAGCGGGTAGATGCCGGTCAGCCACTTGACGATCGCGTCCATGCAGGCAAAGGAGGCGATGCCCACCACCATGAGCAGCATGCCGGCAAATGGCCGGTCGGAGGAGGGGTTGCCGGAAATCAAGTCGCCCTGCAGTCTGCTGTCGGCGGCGGATGGCCGGTCATCCGGGCACTTCGACCACGATGTTGCCGACGTGGCGCTTGTCCATGAATGCCTGCTGCGCCTCCGCGAGTTCCTGCAGCGGGAAAGTGCGGGCCAGGAGCGGCCGAAGGAGGCCCTGCTCGATCAGGCCGACGATCCGCTGCATCGTGCCCGCGGGCACGATGGTGGCCCCGGTCAGCTGGAGGTCCCGGTAGACGAGCCGGCGCAGGTCGAACTCGACCACGGGCCCCGAGATGGCGCCGGATGTGGAGTACCGGCCGCCATGGCGCAGCGTGTTGACGAGAGCCATGAACATGGCGCCGCCCACGACGTCGAGGGCAACATCCGCTTCGCCCCCGGCGGCCGCTCGGATGGCGCTTTCGATATCCCCTTCCCGGCGGTCAATGACCGCATCGGCGCCCTGCCGGCGGAGTTCGCCGGCCTTGGCTGCCGTGGAGACGGCGATGATCCTGGCGCCGCGCAGGCGGCAAAGCTGTATCGCGGCGGTTCCGACCCCGCCGGAGGCGCCGGCGATGACCACGGTCTCGCCCGGCTTGAGCCCGGCACGGCAGATCAGGTTTTCCGCGGTGCCGTAGGCGCATGGGAAGGTGGCGAGCTCGGTGTCGCTGAGAGGGCTGTCGATGGCGATGGCGTTCCTGGACGGCACCACGGCGTATTCTGCAAATCCGCCGTCCACTTCCGAACCGAAGTAGCGTGCGTGGGCCGGGTTCGCCGGGTCCCCGGGGCCGAGGAGCCAGGGATCCACCAGCACCCGCTCCCCGACGCGCCCGGAGTCGACGCCCTCCCCGACCGCGCAGACGCGCCCGGCCGCATCGGCCCCCTGGATGCGCGGAAACGCCAGCCCGGCACCGCCCCAGCTGCCCGTGGCGGCGTCGGCGTCGGCATAACCCGACCGGGCGCCGGTCACGGTGATGCCGTCGGTCACCGAATTCGAATACCAGGCGGTGCGGGTGTTGATGTCGGTGTTGTTGAGACCGCAGGCGCCCACCCGGATCCGCACTTCCCCCGGACCGGGCTCCGGGACCGGCCAGTCCTCGTGATACTCGAGCCTGTCCAAGCCGCCATGGCCGGTCAGGACAACCGCTTTCATTCCGGGCATGGTTTCTTTCGCCGGTTTCGGTTTCGGTTTCGGATCGGGAGCAGTTACACCGGGGCTGAGGGAGGCTAGACCTCGCTCCGGATCTTCGCAGTGCTGATTTCCCAGAAGGTGCGCGCACGAACGCCGACGTCCAGGAATGGCCTCGGCGGCAGCCTGTCCGGCTCGCCCAGGCTCAGCATGTAACCGATGAGCTCGTTGTCCGCACCGCAGGCCATGTCCGCGGCGAGCAGCCCGCCGATGGTGCCCTTGGTGACGCCGATGGCGTTCTGGCAGACCGCAGAGTGCACCCGCTCCCCCACCTTGCCGAAGCCGGGCGCACCGTTGCGTGAAAGGCAGATATATCCGACCCAGGTGTATTCCATGCCCACATCCGGCAACATGGGGAACCGCTCGTCGAACATCGCCTTGTGCCTTCTTGCCACGGCCGCCCCGTAGGCGCGGCTCTCCCGAAGCCGTGGGTTGTAATAGATGTTCTGGCGAATGAGGATTCGGTGATCCTGGGTATAGCGCATGGTGATGGAAGCGAACGCGTTGGCTGGCGTCACTCCCCACTCCTTCTCGCATCCCAGGGCGTCCCTTTCTGCCTCGGTCAGCTGCCTCGTCAGGCTCGCGTCGGCCGCGAACGGCAGCACCCGGTTCCGGTAGTACCCGAAATACGGCGCGAAGGCGTTCACGCCGAGGATCATCCGGTCTGCACGGATGCTGCCGTCCGGGGTGTCCAGGCGGATGCCGCCGGTCGTGTCGAGGGACGTGACCGGCGTGTTCTCGTACAGCGTGACGTTGTCCGGCAGGCTGTCCGCCAGGCCGCGAACGAGCGCTGCCGGGTTCAGCAGGCGGCAGCCCGGCGTATAGATGGCCGCCTTGAAATGGGAGGTTCCGAGCGCCCGGTCGAGGTCGGGCTTGTCCACCCAGGTGAAGGGTTCCCCCAGGTTCTCGAGTTCCCGGGCGAACGGCTCGAGGAACTCCCTGATGCCCCAGTCCGTGACCGCTGTCTGGTATTTTCCCGGCTGGCTCCAGTCACACCGGATGCCGTGCTTTTCGATCTGCTCCTCGTGGTACCCGATGGCCGCACGGGACAGCGCCATGTACCGGTGCGCCCCCTCCAGCTCGTCCTTGTTGCTGCCGGTGACGTGGGGCAGGTCGATGGCGAATCCCGAGTTGCGCCCGGAAGCGTTTTCCCCCGCCTCGCCGGCCTCCACCAGCACGATGGCGTCACCGGGACGGTTTGCGGCCAGGCGGCGGGCCGCCGCCAGCCCGGCGTAGCCGGCGCCGACCACCACCCAGTCGGCCCGCACCTCCCCGGAAAGCGGCGCCCTCGGCGTTCGGGGGGGCAGGATCCGGCTCCAGCCGTTGGTGGCGTCGTTGTCCGGCAGGAGGCCGACTTTCTGCATCACGCGTCCCCGCCTTGCCAGTTTGCGGGATGGATCGCGTAGTGAATCAGGGCGTCGTCCGCCTCGTAAACCAGCTCCGTGCCGGCGGGAAGCCAGATGGCGTCCCTGGGGCCCAGCACATGGATCATGCCGTCGGCGTGCAGCCTGAGTTCCCCCTCGAACACGGTCAGCACCTCGTCGTACCGGATGGTCCAGGGGATCCTGGCGCGGGTCATCCTTGCCCAGCCCGCCCCAAGCGCTGTGCCCTGGGATTCGCCGCACAGTTCGGTGACCCGGGCCATGTCGCCGTATTCGAACCTGGGCGTGAACGACAGGTCATCGAACCGCCGCAGCCGTACCGGTGATTTCTCATTCATGGCGCGCGCATCAGTGTAAGGTGACGGGCTCCCTCCACTCTGTTCGCGACTTCCCTGTACCGGACGTCCCGGCACGGTCGGTGCCGCAGGGAACGGTAAGCGGATGATACAGCAAATTCCGCGGCGTCAACCCTGACGGACTGACGCCCCGCAGGCCGTGAACCGACCGGCCGCGCGGCGCGCTCCCCGTGTCGGCATAGTTTCTTTTGATATAAGTATTAATTTATTATTAAAGATCGAATAATAATTTGCACTTATATATTGACCAGCAAACTCTGATTGGTCTTTGCCCGCGGTTCTCCCTACCATCCCGGGTCCGTATTCACAGAACATTCTGAAGCCAACCTTTCACTTGGGGATTGATCATGGGCAAGCAACTAGACGCCGCCGAACGTTACAGGGCCGGTGTGCTCGAGTACAAGCAAATGGGCTACTGGGAACCCGACTACCGGCCGAAGGACACCGACGTGATCTGCGTCTTCCGCATCACGCCGCAGGACGGGGTGGACCCGATCGAGGCCGCGGCCGCCATCGCCGGGGAGTCCTCCACCGCCACCTGGACCGTGGTCTGGACCGACCGCCTCACCGCCTGCGAGAAATACCGCGCCAAGTGCTACCAGGTGGACCCGGTTCCGAACACCGGCCCGGACGCCGGCACGGACCCGCAGTATTTCGCCTACGTGGCCTACGACCTCGACCTGTTCGAGGAGGGTTCCATCGCCAACATGACCGCGTCCATCATCGGCAACATCTTCGGCTTCAAGCCCCTGAAGGCGCTGCGCCTTGAGGACATGCGCATACCGGTGGGCTACATGAAGACCTTCCAGGGCCCCGCCACCGGCATCGTGGTGGAACGCGAGCGGCTGGACAAGTACGGCCGGCCGGTGCTCGGCGCCACGGTCAAGCCGAAACTGGGCCTGTCCGGCCGCAACTACGGACGGGTGGTCTACGAGGCGCTGAAGGGCGGCCTCGACTTCACCAAGGATGACGAGAACATCAACAGCCAGCCGTTTATGCACTGGCGGGACCGCTATCTATACTGCATGGAAGCGGTCAACCGGGCCCAGGCCATGACCGGCGAGGTCAAGGGGACCTATCTCAACGTCACGGCCGCCACCATGGAGGACATGTACGAGCGGGCGGAATTCGCCAGGGATCTCGGCTCGGTCATCATCATGATCGACCTGGTCATCGGCTACACCGCCATCCAGTCCATGGCGAAATGGGCCCGCAGGAACGACATGATCCTGCATCTCCACCGGGCCGGACATTCTACCTACACCCGGCAGAAGACCCATGGCGTGGCCTTCCGGGTGATCGCCAAGTGGATGCGCATGGCGGGTGTGGATCACATCCATGCCGGCACCGTGGTCGGCAAGCTGGAAGGCGATCCCAATACCGTGGCCGGCATCTACGACGTCTGCCGCGATACCTTCAACGAAAAAAACCTGCCCCACGGCATCTTCTTCGACCAGGACTGGGCATCGCTGAAACGGATGATGCCGGTGGCTTCCGGCGGCATCCACGCCGGCCAGATGCACCAGCTCGTCCATTATCTCGGCGAGGACGTGGTGCTGCAGTTCGGCGGCGGAACCATCGGCCACCCCATGGGCATCGAGGCCGGCGCCAACGCCAACCGCGTGGCCCTGGAGGCCATGATCCTGGCGCGCAACGAGGGGCGGGACTACCTCGCGGAAGGACCCCGCATCCTCCAGGACGCGGCCAAGCACTGCAAGCCGCTCGAGGCGGCCCTCGATACCTGGAAGGATGTCACCTTCGACTATGCCTCCACCGACACCCCGGATTTCGTGCCGCTCGAAACCGTGACCGTGTAATCCCCCGCAACCACTGAACCAGAGAGAATTTGCAAGCATGAGAGTGACACAAGGCACGTTTTCCTTCCTGCCGGACCTGACCGACGAACAGATCTCGAAGCAGGTCAAGTACATCCTCGACAACGGGTGGGCTGCGGCGGTGGAATTCACCGATGACCCCCATCCCCGGAACACCTACTGGGAGATGTGGGGACACCCGATGTTCGACCTGAGGGACCCCGCCGGCGTGTTGCTGGAGGTCAATGCATGCCGCAAGGCCTATCCCCAGCATTACATCCGGGTCAACGCCTTCGACGCCACCAACGGCATCGAGAGCCTGAAGCTCAGCTTCATCGTCAACCGCCCCGACGAGGAACCCGGCTTCAACCTGCACCGGACGGAAGGCCCGGGCCGCAGCATAATCTACACCACCCACTCCTACGCCGCCCAGAAACCGGCCGGGTCCCGCTATGGCTGAAGCGGTGACGGAAGGCGGGGACGATGCCATCAATCTCGCCCGGGAGTACGAGGAGTCCGGCATCGGCGGGGTCCTCGACCAGCTGGACCGGGAGCTGGTCGGCCTGAGATCGGTCAAGTCCCGGATCCGGGACATCGCCGCACTGCTGCTCGTGGACCGGGTGCGCCAGCGTCTTCAACTGACCTCGGAAAAACCCAGCCTGCACATGTCGTTCACCGGCAACCCGGGCACCGGGAAAACCACGGTGGCCCTTCGCATGGCGGAAATACTCCACCGTCTCGGCTATATCCGCGAGAACCACCTGGTCACCGTCACCCGGGACGACCTGGTGGGCCAGTACATCGGCCATACCGCACCCAAGACCCGGGAGGTGGTCAAGAAGGCCATGGGCGGGGTGCTGTTCATCGACGAAGCCTATTACCTCTACAAGCCGGAGAACGAACGGGACTACGGCCAGGAGGCCATCGAGATTCTGCTCCAGATCATGGAAAACAACCGCGATGACCTGGTGGTGGTCCTCGCGGGCTATGCCGACCGGATGGACACCTTTTTCAAGAGCAACCCCGGCATGCATTCGCGCATCGGCCATCATCTCGAGTTCCCGGACTACGACGCCGACGAACTGATGTCGATCGCCAGACTGATGCTGGAGCAGCAGAACTACCACCTGAGCGAATCCGGCGAACAGGCCTTCAGTGAGTACATCGACCGGAGGATGCGGCTGCCCCATTTCGCCAACGCAAGATCCATACGGAACGCACTCGACCGCGCCCGCCTGCGCCAGGCAAACCGGCTATTCAGCGAGAAACCCACGCGGATCAGCAAGGACGACCTGATGACCATCGAGGCGGCCGAGATCCATGCCAGCCGCATCTTCACCGAGGGCAAGCCGGACCAGGACCCGGTGTGACTCCCGGGGCCGCCGGCGGGAACCCGCCGTCCGGAACCGGGCTGCCGGTCACGGAATTGCCGCAGTTCCGGGGTGTGCTATCTTTGCCGTCCTCCCGGGGAATTCCGGGCGCATGTGCGCATTCGGGATTCCGGACCCGTTCACCCAGACACCGCAACCGACCATGGCCCTGACGCCTTCCACAATGCTGCCGCTCGGGACGAGGGCGCCCGATTTCTCACTTCCCTCCACGGATGGCGAAACCGTCAGCCTCGACGGCCAGCGCGGCGAGCGCGGCACCGTGGTGATGTTCATCTGCAATCACTGCCCCTATGTCATCCACATCGCCGATGCCCTCGCCGGGACCGCCCGCGATTACATGGCAAGGGGCATCGGCTTCGTTGCCATCAACAGCAACGACACCGAGGCGTTCCCGGCGGACAACCTGGAGAACATGGTCCGGGAAAAGGCAAGCCGCGGCTACCCGTTTCCCTATCTCCTCGACCCGTCCCAGGAAGTGGCCCGGGCCTATGACGCCGCCTGCACGCCGGACATCTACCTCTTCGACGGCGACCTTGAACTGGTGTACCGGGGCCAGTTCGACGACAGCCGCCCGAACCGCATTTCCTCGGGAAACTACGATTCCTCGGACAGCAGGCCCACGGGCGGGGACCTGAAGGCCGCCATGGACTCGCTGCTGTCGGGGGAACCCGTTGCCGGGGATCAGAAACCGTCCATGGGCTGCAACATCAAGTGGAAACCCGGTAACGAACCGGGGGCATAACGCGGGCCCGGCCCGCAACCGTCGACCGAGCTCCCGGAGACCATCTCCGTGTCCATGCCGAGCCCCGGAGCCCGCGCCGCAGATTCCCGTTCCGGGACAAAAAATCTTCCGGCTGACGCTTAAAGGAAATTACCTGGGTTCCACGTACGCATCCCCGGCCCGGGGTCCCGCTACAATCGCACCATCTCTGGCGTGCGGAGCCATGACGGACCCTTCCACTGTCCCACTGTCGATTTCACCGGTCCCGGTGTCACGGAAGGTGCCGTGACCGCCAGACGGTGCATCCCGGACCCATGCCAATACCCGCCCCTCCCTGCCCGCGGCCTGTCCGGGCAAGCGCAGGTTTCCATTCGCAACGCCGGAATCGGGCTCACGCACGGGCCGGGAACATTCCGGAACAGCCAAGGTGCAGATCATGAACCGTGAAGTGTCCGCAGAAGATTTCCAGAGCCGCAGCGCGACGAACAAGGAGGAATGGGCGGTCCGGGTGGACCTGGCGGCCATGTTCCGCCTCACCCACCTGATGGGGTGGGACGACACCGTCTGGAACCACATCACCGCCCGGGTGCCGGGCACCGACCACTCCTTCCTGATGCACCGGTTCGGGCTCCTGTACGAGGAAATCACCGCCTCCAACCTGATCAAGGTGGACGAGCACGGCAACGTCCTGGAAGGCCCACCGGACGTCAACACCGCGGGCTTCGTCATCCACAGCGCCATCCACCTGCATCACCCGGACAACCATTTCGTGTTCCACGCCCATCCCCCGGCCGCACTGGCGGCCACGGCCTTCCGGGACGGCATCCCGTTCTGGATCCAGGACTCCTCGATGCTGTACGGCAAGATCGGCTACCACGACTGGGAAGGACTGTCCGTGGACCTGAACGAACGGTTCCGCATCGCCGAGAACCTGGGGGACAACAAGGTCCTGGTGATGCGGAATCATGGCTTCCTGACCGTCGGGAAAACCGCCGGGGAGGCATTCATGAACATGTACTACATCATTCGCATGTGTGACGTCGCGCTGCGGGCCCAGGCCTCGGGGCTGCCCCTGGAGCCGGCCACGCCGGAACTCTGGGAACTGTCGGCAAGACAGTACGAGGCATTCGCCCCGGGCAGGCATGAATGGCCCGCACTGAAGCGGCGGGCCGACCGGGCGGACCCCTCCTACCGCAACTGAGCTGACAGGCGTCCCGGCGATGAGGATCACCGGATTTCACACGACCCGGGTGAATGTCCCCCTGGCGAAGCCCATCGCCACCGCGATCCACCGGATGCAGAGCGTGGGGTGCGTGCTCCTGGAACTGGAGACCGACCAGGGCCTGACCGGAGAAAGCTACGTATTCACCCTGAACGGGGTGCGGCTGAAAAGCCTCGGCGAGATGCTCGACAGCTTCTCCGAGTCAGTGAGCGGACGCGACCCGCATGATCTCACCGCCATCGGCGATGAAATCTGGGGCCGGCTCAATCCCATCGGGCACGCGGGATTCGGCATTGCCGCCCTGTGCGCCATTGACACGGCGTGCTGGGACCTGGTGGGCAAGGGTGCCGGCCTGCCGCTCCACCGGCTGTTCGGTGCCTGCCGCGACCGTGTCTGGACCTATGCAAGCGGCAGCCTGTGGCTGTCCCAGTCCATCGATGAAATCGTCTCGGAGGCCGGCGGCCTGGTGGACGCCGGGTTCCGGGCCATGAAGATCCGCCTCGGCTCGGCGAGAATAGCCGACGACGTCGCGCGCGTGGCCGCGGTCCGCGATGCCGTCGGGCCCGACATCGAGCTGCTGACCGACGCCAACCAGGGCCTGGACGTCAAGCACGCCATCCGGCTCGGCAGGGAGCTCGAGCGCCACGATGTCCGCTGGTTCGAGGAGCCGGTCGCCTACAACAACCTGGCCGGCAACGCCGAGGTCAGGACCTCGGTGGGCATGGATATAGCCGGCGGGGAGACCGAGTACACCCGGTTCGGCATGAAGAACATCCTGGACGCCCGGGCCGTGGACGTGCTGATGCCGGACCTGCAGCGCGTCGGCGGCCTTTCCGAGATGCGCCGGGTGGCGGCCATCGCCTCGGGCTACCACGTCCCGGTCTCGCCGCATCTGTTCACCGAACACAGCCTGTGCATCGCGGGGTCCGAGCCGAACTGCATCTCCCTGGAACACATGCCCTGGTTCTCGCCCCTTTTCAACGAAACCCTGGAAATCGAGGACGGGTACCTGCTCATGCCGGACCGCCCCGGCGTCGGATTCACATTCGATCGCCAGGCCATCGCCTCCCTGCGGGGACACTGAGAGACTGACGGGATGCGGATCTCTCTCGAGGGGAAGCGCGCATTCATCACCGCCGGCGGTGCGGGCATGGGCCGCGCCACCGCCCTCGCGATGCACTCGATGGGGGCGGAGGTGTTCACCTGCGACATCGACCCCGCCTCGCTGGAGACTCTCGATTCCGCCATCCGTTCCTGGGTCTGCGACGTATCGGTTTCCGGCGAGCTCGACCGCGTGCTCGACCATGTCCTGCCCGGCGGTCTCGACATCCTCGTCAACAACGCCGGCGTCGCCGGGCCCACCAAGCCTGTGGAGGAAGTCACCGACGAGGAATGGCGGCACACCATGGCGGTATGCGTGGACGCCCAGTTCTACTGTGCCCGGCGCGTCGTCCCGGTGTTCAGGGCACAGGGCCACGGCGTCATGATCAACCTCGTCTCCGCGGCCGGCATCATGGGATATCCGACCCGCAGCCCGTACGCGGCCGCGAAATGGGCGGTGACCGGCTTCACCAGGACACTGGCCATGGAACTCGGGCCCGACAACATCCGGGTCAACGGCATCATTCCCGGCAACGTCAGCGGCGAGCGAATGGAACGGGTGATCAGCGCCCATGCCGGCGCCGAGAACCTGGACCCGGAAGTGGTCAGGCGCATGTACGCGATCGGCACCTCGATGCAGTGCTATGTCGATCCGGAGGAAATCGCGGACATGATCTGCTTCCTCAGTTCGGATCACTGCCGCCATGTCACCGGCCAGATTGTCGGTGTCGACGGCTTCACGGAAACCCTGTACCCGCGCACCGTGGAGGTCTCATGAAAGCCGAGGTTTCAGCCTACCTGCGCCCGGCGGCTTCCGGGGAGTGCCGGATCGTGGATCTTGACCTGCTGGCGGACGGCGTTCGGGTTTCCTGGAACGACGGTCATGCAAGCTTTTTCCATCACGTCTGGCTGCGGGACTGCTGCTACTGCGAAGCCTGCGGGGACAGCTACTCCAGCAAGCGCTTTTTCGTGCCGGGCGACATGCCCCTGGAGCCCACCGCCCGGGAAGCGGTCATCGACGGGGACGGAGCCCTCGCCATCACCTGGGAGGCGGACGGTCACCGGTCCCGCTTCGATCCGGCCTGGCTCCGGCAGCATTGCTATGACGAGCGCTCCCGCCAGGCGCGAAGGGCACGGCCGACGCCGTGGGACGCCGCCCTGGAAGCCGATCTGCCCCGGGTGGAACTGGCGTCCGCGTCCAGGGGCGATGCCGCGCGCATGGACCTCTACCGCAAGCTGCGCGACTTCGGGCTGGTGGTCGTTCACGGCGCCCCCGCCCGGCCGGGATTCATCCGGGATGTCGCCGCCCTGGTCGGGGAGATGGGTGCGGATACATCCTACGGTGAAATCTTCGACCTGACGCCCTCGAGCAGGGTGCGGACCATGGGAAACACGTTCCGGCCCGTACCGCCCCATACCGACGAGGCGTTCCGGTACACGCCCCCGGGACTCAACATCCTGGGCTGCGTCCGCCCGGCCAAGAAGGCCGGCGAGTCCGTTTTCGTCGACGGCATCCAGGCCGCGACGCTCCTTCGCCGGTCCGACCCGGATGCCTTCTCCCTGCTGTCCGGGCACGCCCATTCCTATCACCGGCGCCACGACGACGCCATTGACCAGCAGGCAAGGATGCCGATCCTTTCCCTGGATGACGAGGGTTGCATATCCGGCATTCGCCTGCATACCAGGGCCTCCGCGCCCCTGGACCTGCCGCCGGATCTGGTGCCCCCGTACTATGCCGCCTACCGGCAGATCTGCGAACTGGTCATGGCGCGCACGAACCAGGTCCATCTCGTCCTCCAGGCAGGGGAAGCCGTGATTTTCGACAACCACCGCGTGCTCCATGGGCGGGGCGGATTCGAGGATTCCGCCAGGTTCCTGCAGCTCTGCAACGTGAGCCGCGAGGGCTTCCACGAGAGACTGCGGCTGCTGGCGCTCCGGCTTGGCCTTCACACCGAGGCGCACCAGGTGCTTGGCGGCGGGGTCGTGACGTAGCGACGGCGAACCCCCTGCCCGCGCCCATTGACAGGGCGCCCGTCCGGGGAGATAGTAGGAGAATGTGGGGGGTATGCCGGCAGTGGCCAGCCTGATGCCCGCTGCCTGCAGGCCCGCCCTGACCCGGATACGCGCTGTATCCGGGAAGCGGTCCGGATTTCCCATGAAGTGGAATTTGCTGATAGTGGTCATTTGTGCCATGGCACCCATCCTGGTGGTGGTTGCCATGCCGTTCTGGTCCCTGCACGGGGGATACATGGATACCCGCAAGATCTGCCAGCGCTGGGGCGACCTGCCCCTGAACATCGAGAAATTCAGGGCCGCGGACGAGGATGAGCGGTCAAGGGCCGAAATGGCCTGCTCGCTGTTGGGTCAGCAGGACCGCTTCATCGGCATGCACCGCCTGGAGATCCTCGAATTGTTCGGCGACCCCAGCGGGTACTACATCACGGAAATGACGCCGACCTACCTGATCGAAACCGCCAGGTCCAGGGACCAGGACTCCTGGCAGATCGTGTTCCTGATCAACAAGGACCGTCTGATCAGGCGTATCGTGGTGCACAAGAACTGCTGCTGACGGGGAAAGGGCGCGGAACCTGCCGGAATCCGGAGGCAGCCGCGCCACGCCCCGGCCGTTCCCGCATCCCCGGACCGGAATCCCGAATCCCCGCCGATGCGGTTGACCGGCGAATCCGGGTCGCATATATCTAGCCTGTTCGCTGCCCGCGGAATCCAGTGCAGTACCGGGGCGGTCGGCAACCGATGAACATGCCGGGCGGAGACGGGATGAAGATCCATTCGATTCTGGTTTACCTCGTGAAGATTCCGTACCGCCCTCTCGGCAGCCGCTGGATCGGACGCGAGGCGCCGCCCTTCCTAGAAAGCACGGTGGTGGAGGTCGCTACGGACACGGGCCTTTCCGGGTTCGGCGAGAGCTGTCCCATCGGCGGATTCTACCTGCCTGCCTTCGCCGGCGGCGTGCGCGCCGGCATCGGCCAGATCGCGCCCCGGCTGATCGGCACGGATCCGACCGCCATCGCCCGGATCAACCACGCCATGGACCAGGCCCTGTACGGCCATCCCCACGCCAAGGCCCCGGTCGACATCGCCTGCTGGGACCTTCTCGGGCAGTCCTGCGATCTGTCCGTCAGCGAGACCATGGGCGGGCGCCTGGCGGACAGTGTCCCGGCGTATATCTCCATTCCGCTGACGGACCCCGAGGCGATGGTCGCGGCCTGGCAACAGAAGATGCAGGAGGGGTTCCGTCATTTCCAGGTCAAGGTGGGCGGGGATCCGGTTGAGGATGTCGCCCGCATCCACGCACTGGCGTCACGGGACCGGGACGGGTGCATATTCATGGCGGACGCGAACCGGGGCTGGAAGAAGGCGGATGCGCTCCACGTGGTATCCAGCCTCGACGGCATCCGCTGTTACATCGAACAGCCCTGCGCCACGTACGCGGAGAGCCTGACCGTGCGGGGCAAATGCCGCCAGCCCTTCATCCTGGACGAGGTCATCGACGGCCCGCAGGATCTTGCCCGGGCCATCGGCGACGACGCCCTGGACGCCCTGGTCATCAAGATCACCCATGCGGGCGGGCTCAGCCAGGCACGGGTGCTGCGGGACCTCTGCGTCGCCCACGGCATCAGGATGCGGATCGAGGACACCGCGGGCAGCGAGATCACCCGCGCCGCCCAGGCGCAGCTGGCCGCGAACACCCCCGAAGAGTGGCTGCTCGGGTCCTATCATTTCCAGAGCGGACGCCCGCCCACCGCGCAGGATGCGCCCGTGGTGCGCCGGGGCAGGCTGCATCTCAACGACCGGCCCGGTCTCGGCATCACACCCGACCGGGGGCAGCTCGGAGAGCCGGTCGCGGTGTACGGAAACGGCTCCGGGCCATGCTGATCACCGCCATCTCCCTGTACCGTGTCCAGCTTCCCTTCCATGGGACCTACCGGCTGTCCGGCGGCCGGACGTGGGACCGGCTGGACAGCACCGTGATCCGGGTCGACACCGATGCCGGCATCACCGGCTGGGGGGAGGCTTGCCCGTTCGGCCCCAACTATCTCGATGGATTCGCCGAGGGTGCCCGGGCCGGGATCGGGGAACTCGCTCCGGCACTGCTGGGGGCGGACCCTTCCGGAGTCATGGAGATCTGCCGGCGGATGGACCGGGACCTTCTGGGGCATCCCTACGTCAAGAGCGGAATCGACATCGCCTGCTGGGACATCCTCGGCAAGCGTGCCCAAAGGCCGCTGCATGACCTGTTCGGCGGCCGCATCAACGAAAATGTCAGGGCGTCCGGGTGGATTCCGCCGGAACCGGGCCCGGCACTGGACCTGGCAATGGCCGCCAACCGGGAAAACGGCTGCACCCAGTTCTCCACCAAGGCCAGTGGCCGCCCGGAAGCGGACATCGCCTTCCTCCGATACCTCGAGGAACACCTCGAGACCGGCGAATCGGTCAAATTCGACGCCAACGGGGGCTGGCGGGTGGACGAGGCGATCCGGGTGATGCGGGCGACGGCCGCGCTCGACGTCTACTTCGAGCAGCCTTGCCGGAGCTACGAGGAATGCCGCAGCGTGTTCAATGCCTGCGGCAGGCCGCTGGTGCTCGACGAATGCGCCCTCGACCTCGGGACCGTCGTTCGGGCATGGAACGACGGCGTTCTGTGCGCCCTCAATCTAAAGATCGACCGCGTGGGCGGCCTCACGCCGACACTGGCCATCCGCAACGTAACCGGCCATTCCAGGGCGTCATTCCATTACCCGACCTGAGGGATTAGGT
>VYFG01000023.1 GCA_009842505.1 Gammaproteobacteria bacterium | reverse complement strand
TCAGTTTCACCGCAAGCGGCGCCGCCTCCTTGGGACTTGCCTGGTCGTCGTAGACCACGAGTTCCATCGGTGCGCCGTTGATGCCGCCCGCGGCATTGATCTGCTCCACCCCGAGCTGGGCGCCGATCAGGGCGGAATTGCCGTCCGCCGCCGCGAATCCGGTCAGGGGCGCGTTGAATCCGATTTTGACTGCATCGGCAGATGCAGCAAACGTGGCCACAAGCAGGGTGGCAGCACAAAAAACCAGTTTGGTGAAGACATTCATCGTTGCTCTCCTCTCACTATGTAGACAATGGATATTATATTCACGTAATTGATATTATGTGTATACATATTAATTTGTCAATATGACATCCCCTGTCACCCCCTGCGCTCCATTCGGAGAGCATGTTGACAGATCAGAGTAGCGAAAAGTCCCTTCTTCGTCATCGCAAACCAAGGGGGAATGGTGGAGTCGGGCGTCTATCCCATCGTGCTCAGGACATGTACGGCGACTTCGGCGATGCTGCACGCATATCCTGCATAACAACGCTTTTCTTCGGTGGTTGACCGGGACGACATTCGCGGCATTGTGCAATGCCGGTACTTCATTCTGGTTCCTAAATGGTCGTACGCATCCGAAAGCCTGGCTCATGGACCATCCGGACGATGGTAATGCCTTGATGTCCTTTCCAGGTCCTCCGCTCAATGACAAAGACGGCGGCGCCCTCTTCAGTTTCGAGTAGTGACGCTTCAGTCGCATCGGTATTGGCTGCTGAAAAAACGATTTCACCACTAGGGAGTGGAATGTGGCGAACCAGCCATTCGTTGGGACTGATGGAATTCAGGTCCGTTTCCAGAATTCCTGGCACCACGGCCAGATTGATCCAGCGCTCTTCATAGATGAAGGGGTGTTCATCGGCCAAATGCAGTCCTCGCAAATACAACATTTCCATATCATGATCGACTTCGAGGCGGCTGCGTATACGCTCTGTAGGGAAGGTGCGTTGCTGTTCGATGAGGGCCCAACGATAGACCGCACCGCGTTTCTCGACGTCAAGACGGATGATATCGATGTTCAGATTGGCTTTCCGAACCGGGATCATGGCAACTCTGGTGCCAGCCTTACGGCGCCTGTCGAACAGTCCGCCCTCAGCCAAACCGCGGAGGGCTCGATTGACCGTGGCGCGGGAACAGCCTAACTCCTCGGCGAGCACCTGCTCGCTGGGGATAAGCTGACCTGGTTGCCAGATCCGTTCCCGCAAGCGACGGAGCAGTTCATGTTGAACCGTCTTCCAGGTCTGCACATCAGGCATCGTCAAAGCACCTCCCTCATACGATTAAATTCTGATCGATTTCTTTTCATCTATAACCTGTTTAAATCATTATATTTTATCACTGCTGTCCCAAGAAAGTTGGCCTGATGGCCCGTAACAGACTGATTGGACGTTGAAAATCATGGTTTTCAGTTGTCATCGACTTGAACCCCGAAAAAGTTCGTGGATGCTGGCGACTCCCCACAACGGAGTCGGTCATGTACGAAGGCAAGCTGGTGTTCTCCCAGGTCATGGACCACACCCCGCAGCATCTCTTCCGCAAATGCGTGAAGCAGTATGGCGGCAACCGGTACGTCAAGTCCTTTCCCTGCTGGAGCCAGTTTCTCTGCATGGCCTTCGCACAGCTGTCCTACCGGGCCAGCCTGCGCGACATCGAGATCTCGCTGCGCGCCCACGGCCGCAAGCTCTACCACATGGGCATCCACGGCAAGGTCTCCCGAAACACGCTGGCCAATGCCAACCGGCGCAGGGACTGGAGAATCCATGCAGCCTTCGCCCAGGAGCTGATTGCCATCGCCCGGCCCCTGTACGCGGGGGATTCCATCGGGGTGGATCTGGACAATACCGTCTACGCCCTCGACGCATCGACCATCGACCTGTGCCTGTCGGTGTTTCCCTGGGCCCTGTTCCGGAGCACCAAGTCGGCAGTCAAGCTCCATACGCTGCTGGACCTGCGCGGCAACATACCCGCCTTCATCCATGTCTCCCACGCGAAGATGGGAGACGTGAACGCCCTGGATCTGCTGGTCCCCGAGCCGGGTGCGTTCTACATCATGGACAGGGCCTACCTGGACTTCGAGCGTCTGAACGTCATCCACTCCATGGGAGCGTTCTTCATCATCCGAGCCAAGTCGAATACCCAGTACCGCCGACGGTACTCGCATCCCGTGGACAAGACCACCGGGGTGAAGTGCGACCAGACCATCGTGCTCACGGGAACCGGATCGAAGGAGAGCTACCCGCAACCCCTGCGCCGGGTGAAGTACCGGGACGCCACCACCGGCAAGATGTTCACCTTCCTCACCAACCAGTTCGCCGTCCCCGCGACCACCGTGGCGGACCTGTACCGCTGCCGCTGGCAGGTGGAACTGTTCTTCAAGTGGATCAAGCAGCACCTTCGAATCAAGTCGTTCTTCGGGACCTCCGAGAACGCCGTCAAGACCCAGATATGGACCGCCGTGGCCACGTACGTGCTGGTGGCGATTCTCAATAAACGCCTCGGTCCGACCGCCAATCTCTACACAATCATGCAAGCTCTGAGCCTCACCCTGTTCGAAATAACACCGATAAATTCGCTACTTGCGGAAACGGACGACCTGGGCGATGAGCCGCATGACGATAACCAGATGAATTTATTCGACTTTTTAATGGGACACTAGTGATATTTTATTCATGCCTTCACGGACAAATTCGAAATTTCAACATATATCAGCAGACAAAAGAACAAGTGTGATTTCTCCACATTGTAGGATTGGAGTCCGACCCTGGGACATACAACGGTGGAAAACGTCATTTCTGGAAGGCGTGATCGGGCAAGACCCTGATTGAGCACAACTGACCACGCACCAGAATGATGCTGTCCCGAACCTGGCCAATTCTGTAATCAGATCGGAAGTAAAGTAATCCAAAGATCGGGCGGCGCATGGTTGCGCCTGACGCGGAATCGAGATTTATCCGGGACCGTGATTCGGAATGCCGTGATGAATATCACGGCGACTATCGGGGCTTCGTCACAGAGAGTGGCGTGGTGACTGAAACTGGATGGTTGGCGACCGGGTGGGGGGAGTCTCCTGGCCCCGCCGGCCGTTTTCCATCCCTTCAATTCTCCAGAACATTCCAATATGCCGATCACCAGCCATCGGGTCACCCCGAGCCGGTTCGTAGACCTTTCGCATTCATCTGGCCTGTGATCACTCGCCAATGGAGACATCGTTCCGATCCATCCTGGCAGCGAGAGTGGGGGTAAGCCGAAGGCTTCCATCATGACGCTTGAGGAAGCCCGGAGAAACACGGAAGAACGACTTGAGGCGAAGTTCGACCACGACGGAATCACTTCCCCTGCGCACCAGATTGGCACGCCCCGCTCTTGCATGCCGTGATGTGAAGGCTACCGCAACGACAGGGTGCGCGACCTTTTCCTGAGGGAGAACTTGCCCTGTTCGCACCTCATCGCATTCTCCAGTTTGGCGCGGATGAAGTCGGGCATAGGGCAAGCCAGCGGCGAAGGCGCTCGCCGAACATGGAGCTCGACAAATTCGCAAAGAGCCACTGATTTTCCGGATCGTCTCATGTCCAGATGAAGATGAAAGCGTTTGTCATCGACATCGATCACACGTGTCTCGACGACCAGATGGTCGCCTTCGTACACCTCATGCAGATAGAATCTGTGATCCTCAAGCAAATAGATCGTACAACCACTGCGGGCCCGGTACTCTTCATCGAATCCGACTTCGTCCTGCAGCGCATCGACGGCGTGGCTGAACACCAAGCTGTAATACGCATCCTGCATGTGGCCATTGTAGTCGATCCACTCCGGCCGAACGATGGTTTCATATTTGAAGATCATGACCGTTGTTTTCCCGCATTCCGCGATCTTTGCCCTTATCCATCACCCCTTCCAGGAAATCAGACTGCTGTGCATCGTCCGGAAATGTGGACCATCCCCACCAAATGGAACTTGCAGATTCCGGAATCAGCGGTTCCGTTCGGTCAGGGCGCGCCCTCCCCGTACGGCACCTCGACACCGCCATAACGCCTGATGCGGATATTGCATTGCTCTGCATGGCCGACAAAACCCTCGAGGATGCACAGGCGCGAGCCATACTCTCCCATCATCGTGGCCGCCTTGTCGGTCGTAACCCTCTGGTAGGAATGGGTCTTGAGGTACTTGCCGACCCAGAGGCCGCCCGTGTAGCGCCCAGCCTTTCTGGTCGGCAGGGTATGGTTAGTGCCGATCACCTTGTCGCCATTGGCGACATTCGTGCGAGGGCCGAGAAACAGCGCGCCGTAGCTGTGCATGTTCTCAAGAAACCAGTCGTCCCTGTCCGTCATGACCTGAACATGTTCCGAGGCGATCTCATTGGCCACATCCACCATTTCCTCGTAGGTGTCGCACACGATGACCTCGCCATAGTCTTCCCAGCTTGCGGCAGCGGTCTCAGCCGTGGGAAGAATACCAAGAATTCTTTCGATTTGCCGGAGAGTGGCTTCGGCCAGAGCTCTGGAGTTCGTCAGCAGGACACAGGGAGAGTTGTAGCCATGCTCGGCCTGGCCCAGCAGGTCGGTGGCGCAAAGCTCGGCATCGGCGGCGGTCTCATCCGCAATGACCATGGTCTCCGTCGGCCCGGCGAACAGGTCGATGCCCACGCGGCCGTACAGCTGACGCTTCGCCTCCGCCACGAAGGCGTTCCCGGGGCCAACCAGCATGTCCACTGGTTCGATCGTTTCGGTGCCGAGCGCCATGGCGCCGATGGCCTGAATTCCCCCCAGCACATGGATTTCATGCGCACCGCCCAATTTCATGGCAGCGATCACGGCAGGATTCGGCTCGCCCTTGAACGGTGGAGTCGCGGCGACAATTCGCGGCACCTGTGCAACCGTGGCGGTTGCGATCGACATGTGCGCGGAAGCCACCATCGGAAACTTTCCGCCGGGGACATAGCAGCCCACTGAGCGCACGGGAATGTTCCGATGGCCCAGAATGACGCCCGGCAACGTCTCCACCTCGATATCCTTCATCGAATCACGCTGTGCCTGGGCAAAGTTGCGCACCTGGTCATGGGCGAACCGAATGTCATCCATGGTGTGGGCAGGCACTTTTGAGACGATCGCCTCGACTTCGCTGTCACTCAGGCGAAACGAACGGGGAGAGTACCGGTCGAACTGTTCGCTCAGCTCCCGCACTGCTTCATCGCCACGGTTTTCGATGTCCTTCAGCGTGGCCTCCACGACCTTTCTCGTCCTTGCGTCGTCCTCGTCCCGGTCAGCTTCCGGTTTTCCACGTTTCAGATAGATGATGCTCATGATTCTGGTTACTTCCGAATTGGCCAGCTGCGTTCATTGTGCCCGGGCACGGGCAAACAGGGCAGCGGCGAAGATGATGATGATGCCCTTAATGATCAGTTGCGCCTGAACGGGCAGGCCGAGGATGATCACGATGTTGAAAAGGAGTATGAGGATCAGCGCGCCTGACGCCGCCCCCCACAAGGTTCCGGTTCCTCCCGAGAGCGCTACGCCCCCGATCACGACGGCGACAATGGAATCGAGTTCGTACCCGCGCCCGACCCAGTTGTCCACGGTGCCCACGAAGCCGACCAGGAATAGGCCCGCGATTCCGGCCATGACCGAGCAGATCACATAACAGAGGATCGTGACACGGTCGGACCGGATCCCGACAAGATCGGCCGACACCGGGTTCCCACCGGTGATGTAGACTTTCCGCCCGAAGGCGCTTTTGTGCAAAAGCCACCCAAGGACAACGAAAAGAACCGCAAAGGCGATCATGTTGACCGGGATGCCCGCAATGCGGCCGGTTCCCAGGAACCGGAACCCCGATGGAAGGGAACCAGCCGGCGCACCCTGGGTATAGTAGAACCTAAGCCCCTGCAGCACGATCATGATCGCCAGGGTCGCCAGGAATGGAGAAACGTTGCGCTTGGTGACCAGCAGCCCATTGGTCAGCCCGACGAGTGCCGAAAACCCGATCGCCACGGCGAAGATCACCGGGATCATGGCATCGTCCGTGGCGTTGAAAGCCGTTGCGATCACGGCTACCGTCGCCATGAGGGATGCGACGGACAGGTCCAGTCCACGAACCAGCACCACAAAAGCCTGCCCGAGCACCACTATACCGAGAGGTGCGGCCTGGGTCAGAATGTCCTGGAGATTGCTCGGAGACAGGAAAGAGGGCTGCAGCACCGCAGCAAAGCCGACCAGCGCCAGCATGGCAGCCGGCAATGCCAACCGCTTGACCGGGACCAGGGCAGTTGATTTCGAGGCCGGCTCGCTCACAGTTTCCTTTCCCTGTTGACATAGACCGACACGGCCACCAGTATGATGAGGCCCTGGACGATCCACTGGATGAACGTGGAGACGTCCATGTAATTCAGCAGGTTGTTAATCAGTGAGATCAGGAAGACACCGAGCAGGGCGCCAAGTACATTGCCCTTGCCTCCGCCAAGAAGAATGCCCCCGACGATTACCGGAGTGATCGAGGCCAGCGTGAAAGGCTCCCCCACACGGGGATCTCCGACGCCGGTCCTGCTGACGAAGTACGCTCCCGCAAGGGCAACGAAAAACCCGCATGCCGTATAGGCGATCAGGATAACGCGATTCGAATCGATGCCGGAAAGTCGTGCCGACTCCTCACCGCCCCCCACCGCATAGAATGACCGGCCCATTGCCGTGTATTTCAGAAAGAACCACACGAACCCAAAACAGACCAGCATAACCAGTCCGGCCACCGGCACGGGGCCGATCCGGCCATAGGCAAACTCCTCGAACCAGTACGGCACGCCGCCGGTTGGCTGCAAGGTGTAGAGCAGCACGAGACCGTTCAGTACGGAGCCCGTTCCCAGCGTGACGATCAGGGGGTGAACGCCCGTCCTCAATACAAGGAAGCCGTTGATGAACCCGATGAATGCGCCGAAAGCAAGCACACCGGGGATCATCGGCACCATCCATGCCGGGTTCATCTCGACGACGGCGGCCATCAGCACGGTAGAGGCGGTCACAACCGCCCCGACCGACAGGTCTATCCCACCGACCAGAACGACCAAGGATTGGCCAAGGCTGACGAATCCGAGGGCCGCCGCCTGTTCCAGCACATTCATCAGATTGCGCAAGGTGCCGAATCGTTCGCTCAGCGTAAATCCGGCGATGAGCACGGCAACCAGAAGGACGGTCACGATGACAAGCGATGGGTCGACCCGAAATCGTCTTCCGGCAGCCATTGCCCGTACCGTTTTCAATCTGGGCCACTCAAGCTGCGGCGGACACGGTGGCCAGGCGCATGATGCTGGTCTCGCTGACCGCATCCCCCGTGACCTCGCCGCTAATGCGTCCTTCGCGCATGACCAGCACGCGAGTGCATAGCCCGACAACCTCCAGCAACTCCGATGAAATGACCAGAATGCCCGCTCCCTCGTCGGCAAGCTTGCGGATGATTTCGTAAATCTCGACCTTAGCGCCCACATCCACGCCGCGAGTGGGTTCATCCAGAATCAGCATGCGGTGGCACGCCCTGCTCCATCGTCCGAAGAGGATCTTCTGCTGGTTGCCGCCAGAGAGCTTCGAGACGTCCCCGAGCGGACTGGGTACCGCAATGCGAAAGCGCTGGATCTCATCCTGCGCAGCCTGGATTTCAGCCGTACGGTTCATTCCGACGCCGGTCGAGAACTCATGGATCGCGGGCGCCGTTACATTGACCGATATGTCGAGCAGCAACATCAGCCCCTCAGCCTTGCGATCCTCGGTCAGGAACCCGAATCCCCGGTCGATGGCTTCGCGGGGCGACGGGTTATTGAACGACTCTCCCGCCAGCATGACGGCACCATCGGTGCGCGCCAGGGAACCGAAGAGCGCATGGGCTACTGCCGAGCGGCCTGCGCCCACCAGACCGGCCAGTCCGGCCACTTCGCCAGGATAGAGATCGAAGGACACATCCCTCACCAGGGGCGGGGCCCTCAGGTTTCGTACCGACAGCACCGGCGCCGTATCCTTCCCGGGAAGGACTTTCGGCGGGAAAACATCGGTCAGTTCACGTCCGACCATCATTTCGACGAGCTGGTCACGGTCCATTTGGGATACTTGCCTCACCCCCGCCAGCTTGCCGTCCTTCAGCACCGTCACTCGGTCCGCGATCCGAAAGATCTCTTCCAGCCGGTGGGAGATGTAGATGATGCAGACCCCATCTTCGCGCAGGCGCATGACACACTCGAAGAGAAGGTTCGCCTCGCGCTCCGAAAGCAATGCCGTGGGCTCGTCGAGCACCAGCAGCTTGACCTCTCCAACCAGCGCCTTGGCGATCTCGACCATCTGCTGGTCGGCAATGCTGATCTCCCTAACCAATGCGCGCGGGTCCAGGGAATGGCCCAGACGATCCAGGATATCCGAGGCCCTGCTGTACATGGTGGCATAGCTGATCGTGCCGAACCGGGTTTTCGGGGCCTCGCCGATGAATATGTTTTCCGCCACCGACAGTTCCGGAAACAGGACAAACTCCTGATAGATGACGTGAATTCCGGCATCCTTCGATTCTCCCGGAGAGGACCAGCTTCTCTCCTCGCCATCGAACCGGATGGTGCCTTCCTCGGGGATGTAGGCGCCCGCGATCGTCTTGATCAGGGTCGACTTCCCCGCGCCGTTCTCGCCGAGCAACGCGTGGACCTCACCCGACCTGGCCTCGAAATCGACACTGTCGAGGGATTTGACGCCAGGGAAAACCTTGGTGATGCCTTCCAGTTCAATCATCCCCGCCCTTCTTCCAATCCACGCCCCGGCCATCAGGGCCGGGGCAATTGACTGGCAAGGTTCAGTTCGGCAGATCCACCGAAAAGGTCTTCGGATCGTAGTCCGGACCCATGCCATGGCCCATGATGAAATCGTCGGGACGGTCCACCGCCACATAATCGGCCAGCATGACGTCGGCCTTGATCGACTCGGTTTCATCTCCCTCGGAGATCACGACCTGGAAATTCACGTCCAGACGCTTTGGCACCGAGGCGCCCTCCAGCACATCCAGCGCCAGCCCAACTGCGGAGATGCCGATGGAAGGGGTGTAGTCTATGCCCGCAAACGGGAATCCATGCTCCAGGGCCAGCTTGTACATGCGGTTCAGATCGCCGCCGGTATGCGGTGGTATGTCGGACGAGGCAACACCGGCGTTCAGGAAAGCCTCGACGGAACCGGAACCCTGCAGGCCGCTGTCCGCCCATACGCCGTCAATGGTATCGGCCCCCTCGCGCTGGATGATCGCCGACATGATCTGCTTTCCGTTGGCCGGACTCCAGCTGGTGTATTGCGTGTCGACGATTTCGATTCCGGGAAACTGGGCAAACACCTCCCGGGCCGCGTTCAGCCTCATCTCCGCCGGGCTCGCACCGGCCAGGCCGGGCAGAAGCACGACGCGGCCTTCACCCCCGAGGGTTTCGGCCATCCAGGTGGCGCTCATCCGGGCCAGCGCGGTATCGGAGGCGGTCACAAAGCTCACGAAACTGTCATCGCTCTCCACCCTGCGGGCAGCGGTAACCACCGGAACGCCACTTCGCATCGTCCGGCGCAGGATCGGGTCCAGCGCATCGGCGGTGGCGGGATTCACCAGCAGCAGGTCGATGTCCTGATTCAGCAGGTCCTGGATGTCCGAGACCTGCTTGGTCGGGTCGCTGTTGGCATCGGTGACGATGAACCGGGCGAGCTTGTCCCGGTTCCGGTCCGCGGCCCACTGCACGCCATGGAAAAAAGTCACCAGCCACAAATCGGCCTGGGAGGCATTGGAAAACCCGATCGTATAGGGGCCCTCTTTCGCGAACTGCGAGGTATCGATCATCTGGTTGTAATCGGGATTCCAGAGAAAGGTGCGGGGCAGACCGCTGTAGTCGGCCATTGCCGGCCCTGCGGCCAACCCTGCAAGTGCGACAAAAGACAATAGCTTGGATTTCATGATGAACTCTCCTTTGTGGTGTGATTCAACTTTGTGGTTTGGATTACCCAAGGGGCTCCGCTCAAGCGACGGCCCCCTCGGCCTTGGCCATTCTCACGTTCGAAGTGTCACGGCCCCGATGCTGCTCGGCTGAAATGCCGGCAGCGTAGTCTTCCAGCACCCCTCGCGGCGCAGTCGGCACCGGCGGGAAATCCCACCAGCCCACCACGTTCGAGGCGGCGATCGACACGTCGCGGGTGATCGGGACCTCAACCAGGGCCGGACCGCCGCTTTCCAGCGCGGCCCTGATGGTCGGACCGATCCGGTCGACTTCGGTTATCCGGTTCGCAAAATCGAAACCGAAGGATTTCGCCAGCGCCGGGAAGTCGACCGAGTAGGGTTCGGAACGGTTGCCGTTCTTCGAAAACTCCGAGATGATGTTGCGCCCCATCAGCGCATCCTGCCCGTCACGGATCGAGATGTAGCCGGAGTTGTTCAGGATCAGGAAAACGACCGGAATGTCATAGGCCACGCAGGTCGCGAGTTCCTGCATGCACATCATGAAGTCGCCATCCCCGATGATGCATACGACGGGCGCATCAGGCCTGGCAAGCTTCGCGCCGATGGCCGCGGGAAGGGCAAACCCCATGGGGGAATAGCTGCCCGGCGTGATGTGCGTGCGGGGTTCGTAGATCGGAAAGTCCTGCTTGGTGGATGATTGCGGGTGACCCGAGCCCACTGTCACGATTCCGTTGCGTGGCAGTACCTTCCGCAACTCACGCAGGGTCCGCAGCATGGTGGTGGGAATCCGGCTGTGGGACCGGCGCGGCTCCATGATTTCGTCCCACTCGCGCCAGAGCCTGGTCAGGCGATCGTGATGCGCCGAGCGTCGTTTATACGCCTTGCCCGCCTGTCCGTCGGAAATTCCGGCGTCGATGTCTTCCAGCGCCAGGGAGATGTCCGAGACACTGCCCACCTCGACGGGATAGTTCTTGCCGATCTCGCGTGGATCGATGTCAATATGGATAAGCCTGCTGTCCGGAATCGAAAAACTGACACCCTTGCGCCAGGATGACGACGACCAGTCGTTGAAACGGCAGCCCAGCGACATGACCACATCCGCCTCGCTGGCCAGTGTATTGCCGGTCAGCGAACCGGGCCAGCCCACCGTACCGGCATTCATCGGGTGGTCTTCGGGTAAAGCGCCCTTGCCGTTCCAGGTGAACACCACGGGGATGCCCAGCCGTTCCACAAGCCGCTTCAGCGCGGGGCTGGCATTCGAGCTGATCGCCCCGCCTCCGGCAACAATACAGGGACGCTCCGCGTTCAGCAAAAGTCGGATCGCTGCATCGACCGCATGGCTATCTGCACGCGGACGGCCCGTCGGCAAGCGATTCGCCAGTTCCTGCACCTGCACTTCGGTCTGGGCCGACTGGACGTCCAGCGGTATGTCCACATGAACGGGACCGGGCCGGCCGGTCAGCATGGCATTGAATGCACGGTGAAGGATAAAAGCCGCGGAGTCCGCCGTGATCATGTCGAAATTCCGCTTCGTCACCTGGGCTGTGACCTTGGTGAAGTCCGGCACGTTCTCCCGGTCCATCTCCTGCATCACGCCATGCCCCCGCATGTGCGTGGAGGCCGCACCCGTAATCAGAAGCAGGGCGGTCGAATCACAGTGTGCATTGGCCAGCCCCATGATGGTGTTGGCCGCCCCAGGGCCGATGGATGTGCAGGCGGCAATCGGCTGGCCGGTGGCCCGGTAGTGCGCGTCCGCAACATGGACCGCGGCCTGCTCGTGCATGGTCTGCACCACGGGGATGTCCGAACCGGGATCGTTGAACGCATCCAGCAGGTTCCAGTTTCCGTGCCCCGGCAAGCCGGTAATGTAGGGTACTCCATACGCCTTGAGCGTCCTTCCGATCAGATGGCCAACGGTGTTCATTTCGCAATATTTCCGTAATATTTAATTATATAATGCGGAAAATTGCGGAAATTGTCAATGTTCATGATACGCTCAATAACATCGTAGCTGGATCCGAGTTATATATTTGAAATATAGACCTATCCGGTGTACTCTTTCAGTGGCATCCAAGAGCCTTTATGGAAAATATTCTGGAAATAGCTCTGGAATGAACCATATTAAACAGCCGGATTCTTTCATTTGATAGATGGATTTATCGTGATCCGGCGGCAAGCGATTGTCTGATTGCGAAAGCTTGCCGCAGAATTTCCTGAAAGAATCTGACGCGAGTCCAGTGCCAATGCGGCATAACCATTGTTGACCGGAAAAAGGTACCCGATTTGTCAGTGACCCTACGCGATGTAGCAGCCGAAGCAGGAGTTGCGGAATCGACCGCCTCCCGTGCCCTGACGGGTCATGATTCAATCGCTGAAGAGACCCGCCAGCGAATTCATGAAATTGCCCGGCGCCTCGGATACAACAGAAGGAAACGCCCTGTAAAGGAACCGGGCAATCGGCGAGGTCTGGTCGGCGTGGTGGTCGCTGCCCTCCACAATTCCTTCTATCCGTTTCTGATCGACCGGATTCATGACGAACTCGACGCGCTCGGCTTCGACATGATCCTGATCATCGACGACCTTTCCAACGCCGGCAACTCCCGCAAGATCCAGGGCCTGATCGACACCTCCCTCGATGGGGTCATCTTCGCGACTGCCGTCATCCAATCCCCTGCGGTGGAACAGCTCATTGCCAGGGAATTTCCCACGGTACTGGCGATTCGATCAAACAAGGCCAACAACGTGGATGTCGTCGAAAGCGACAATCTCGCAGCCGGCGCCGAAGCGGTTCGACACCTGCTGGACCTCGGGCACGAGCGTATCGGCTTTATTCTCGGCCCACGCGAGACATCGACCAGCATCGACCGTTTCGCCGGAGGCTGCCGCGAACTTGAAGCCGTCGGACTGGCGCCGGCTCCGGATCACGTGATCTGGGGGAGCTATTCCCACGACGGGGGCTATTCAGGACTTGTGCGCCTCATGAATCTTGCGCAACCACCCGGGGCAATTTTCTGCGGCAATGACGTGATCGCAATTGGCGCACTGGAAGCATGCCAGAAACTTGGCATCGATGTCCCGGGCAACCTCTCCATCATCGGCGTGGACGATATACCCATGGCCAGTTGGTCCATGGTTTCGCTGACCACCATCCGCCAGCCGATCGGCGAAATCGGCGCACTTTCCGCACGTCGCCTCGTTACCAGAATAGAGGGACGGGCCGACCAGATCCCCACTCACGACATACTGCCCACCAGCATTGTCCGGCGCCGCACGACCGGCCCTGCCAGTTCGAAACCTGTGCCTTTGTCCCGTCTAGACAGGGTATGACTATCCGCCTGCCAACGACAAATTCTGGCAGAGGGTAGTGATCGGTCGATTATCTGTCTCGGTTGGCGGCCCCCATGAAACCGGCCGGGCTTTCGCACAGTCGTCTGCGCTGAAGGGTAATGCCGTACCGGCCGTGGCTTTCGCCGTAATCAAAACGTCACCGATCAGAATCCAATGCCAGACGGCGCATGGCTGCGCCTGACGCGGAATAGGAAATAATCCGGCAATCGGCACCTGCGAAGGGCCATGCCGTCAGACCGGGCCGGGACCTTGCACCAGGACGCCCGCGGTGGTTTTCACGGCGGCTGCCGGGATTGCTCCCCGGAGAGTGGTGTGTTGCCGGAAGGGGGTGGTTGGCCGGGCGGCCGGGGAGAGTTAACCCCGTGCTGCCGTCGGCTTTCCGTCTTCCCTTTCTCCAGGAGATTCGATATGCCGATGACCATTCCAGCCATCCGGACGCCCCGGCCCGGCGCACAGACCTTTCTCGTCCACCTTACCGGCGGCGGCCTCGTGGCCGGCCGCTATGCCGTCCAGTTCCTGCGTTCCCGCGCGGACGGCGATATCGTCCCCGTCCATCCGGGCAGCCAGGGGAAGGGCCGTCCGAAGCCCTCGATCATGACGCTCGATGAAGTCCGGGAGCTGACGCCGGACCGCGACGGGATCATCATCGCCAGCGGGATCGATTCCCGGGACTGCGGCCTGCAGATCTGGGACGCCCGGGCCACCGGCCTGTGGCATGACCGCCGCCTGAAGGGCTGAGTTTCCAATGCCCGAATTGCAGCAGGCTGTGGCCGAAGCCGATCCCACTTCGACCCTGGAGCGTCGTAGAGCGGCAGACCGCGAGCGCTATCACCGAAGGGCGAGTGAACGCAAGGCAGCCGGCCGGTGTTTGAGATGTGGACACGGTAAGCCTGCCGACGGTCTCACGACCTGCGCGTCATGCGCACGGAAGAACAGGGAACGGGAGAGGGTTCGGAACGGGCGGCTGAAGGCGGAGGGACGGCCCAGGAGGGACCTCGATCAGCGCCGATGTGCTGACCGGGAACGTTATCGCAAGGCGGCGGAAGACAGACGCGCCCTGAACTTGTGCTCAAGATGTGGCAAGGCCGGGCCGGCACCGGGCAAGAAATTGTGCCTCGATTGTGGAGACAAGGTAAGGGCCATGGCCAGGGCCCGGTACCACAAGAATCGCAAGGCCGGCCTCCGGTACGGCGGTCGATGCGCCAGCTCCAGACGACGCAGCGCGCGGGTCCGGTCCGAGCGCCGGCGAAGGGAATGGCAGGCGGCCTCGATGTGCACGAGATGCGGCTCGCGCCCTCCCGTGGAAGGCGGAACCACCTGCGCGCCATGCCGGACGCGCCGCCAGGCACGCGAGAGGGAAAGATATTCGACTTTGCGCGCCAGCAGCACCTGCGTGAAATGCGCGAGCAGCCCGACTTTCGACGGCGCGGCCATGTGCCTCGCATGTTCAGCGATTGAGGCCGAGAGCGGCCGACCGGAGAGGAAAAACGCGGCAGCCAGACGGCGGTACAAGCAGAGGCGCGCCGCGAATCGCTGTACAGAGTGCAACGGACCCAGCCATGGGGCCAGCCGCTGTCCCGAGTGCGCGAGGCGGTCATACGAGCGGTCCAGCCACTTCCGCGGCATCCCCCGGTGGGACCCCGAGTTCGTCGTGGTCGACCTGATGACGATGGAGGAACACGGCCCCTTCGACAGCCGGGCGGACGCCGACGCCTGCGCGGCGTTCCTCAGGCTTCCTCCCGGGGGATTCGAGGTCGTCGCCGAGAACCACCCCCTCGCCTCGGTGGGCTGGGCCTGATCGGCCTCCCCGGGGTTCCGCCGCCGGCCTGCCGCGGGTCATTGCGTAGCCGGCCGGAGAACCGCCGGCAGCCGGCCCGGCGACCGCCTCGCCGTCCGGGGGCACTGCGGGCGCCGGCCCGGCAATGTCCGATCCGGTGGTGAAGAGCCCCCCGCACCGGGTGCCTCCATCCCGGGGGCCGTCATCCCGAAAGCAAGGAGACTGGCCATCTCGACTGCCCCCGGCAACATGCCGGCACGGGAGGGCTGCCCCGAAGCTTACCATGCCCGGGACGCGGTCGATGAAAGTGGGAGCCGGTGTCGCCGCCGGCCTGCCGCTGCCGGGCAACGCCGTTGCCGGAGCCGGGGGGGGGCATGGCCATCGGCGGCTCCGGGGAACCGGAAAGAAGTGCACACCCCCGGCGGTGCAGCATTCGACAGCTTGCACCCAGGAGGAGCCAGGGGCGTGCACGGGCATATTGTGGCATACGGGGGCCGTGGCGGGCATTCTCTCTCCGGGATCCGGGACCGGGCCGCCGTCACCGCGCCGTCCGCGGCATCCACCACCACTGCTCCATCCCCACGCCCCTGCCGAACCAGCATCGGGGCCGGTGCGTCCCGCCTCGGTGATCTCCCTGGCGTTCCCCGGCTGGCACCTCCCGGCCCGTTCCGGAGTGGTGGACGGTATGGGAAAGGCGAGTCCGGTGTGGAGGAGGGAGAAAAGATCCCGCTTCCCCTCCGGGCGGCATCCCCTTGAACCGTGAGGAAATCATCATGCTCATACTGCACACCGTGCCCGGCGATGAGGCCGGGGCGAAGGACATCGAAGCCACAACCCCCGGCGACTCCCCGGAATCCGCCCTGGCCGAGGTCGGCCTGGATCCGTTCTCGATCTGCCAGCTCCTGTCTGCCGAACCCGGCGCCTGTGAAGACCGGTAGGAGGAGGTGGCGGGGAGGTTTGAAGAAGTGAACCCGAGGGGATCCGGAGAGAGATGAACCCGGTCCCCGACGGTTCATACCCATCGTGATTTTCATTTACCAACGTTACCCAAGGAGGTACCCATGGCTTTTGGACTGAACCGCGTCGAACTCATCGGACGCATCGGACAGGACGTCACCGTCAACCACCTCGCCTCGGGTGGCCGCGTCGCCAACCTGAGCGTGGCCACCGATGAAAGCTATCTGAATCGTCAGACAGGCAGCCGGGTGGACAAGGTCGAGTGGCATCGCCTCGTCACCTTCCAGGACGGCCTGATCACCATGCTGGAGAAGCACGCGAAGAAAGGCCGGCTGATCTACGTCGAGGGCAAGCTGCAGACCCGCCGCTGGAAGAAGGACGGCGAGGATTCCGACCGCTTCTCCACGGAGATCCTGCTGGTGCCCGGCGGGAAGGTGCAGCTTCTGGACCGGCCTGCCGGCGCCAACGGCTCCGCACCGGCGAAGGCCGCGGCCGCTCCGGCCGAACCCGCCGCGCAGGCCCCCGTCCACGAGAGCATGGACGATCCGGATAGCGAACTGCCTTTCTAGCAACGGGCGCCTCCACATTCGTTCCCTCCCCTTCAGCCCAGTCTCCCTGCGGGAGACTGGGTTTTTTAATGCCGCCATGACGGAGCGCCGCAATCCGATTCCCGGACAGGAGGTGAAGCGGGAAGTCGGGAAAAGGGAACCGCCCGGCGGCCGGAGAGAGGGCCGCCGTGCATCACGTCAACCAGCATCCGAACCGGAGAGCAGCATGTCCATCACCTTTCGCAAGATCGCCGACGACGAAGCGATCATTTTCCACGACGGCAAGGCCGTCGGCGACCTCTATCGCCATGAAGACCCCCTCACGGGCAGGCCGGTCTATTTGGTTCTCCTGGCGTCCGACCACAGAGGGTGGGTGGCCGTCCATGACCGTGCCCAGGTCCGCGACAGCATCCGGTCCCGCCTGCGTTCGCATCCCACCATGTCATGGCGCTACTGACGGGGGCCGACCATGACGCCCCCGATGGCCACCATCGCGCAACCCCTCGCGGCCGTTTCCGGATCATCACGGTCGTCAAGGTGCTCGTCCCCGGCGGTTTCCCCAGACATCGGGCGCTCCCGTGTTCTGTCCATGTACACAAGGTGCGCCTTCGGCGCGGCGTGTTGGGCGCTGGGGCTGTCCATGCCCCCACGCCCTCTGGCTCACAATCTGTTCGCCGCCGGGCTGACGCGCCCTGATTTGCACTACTACTCCTGTCGCGGTAGGGACTACGGTTACCCGAGCCCCCCGCACAGATCCGGACTTGGA
>VYFG01000031.1 GCA_009842505.1 Gammaproteobacteria bacterium | reverse complement strand
GGCGGGTTCGTGCGCCTGCACACCGCTGGAGAAAGGCTCAGTTACACAGCAAACGATCAGTCGTTCACCCGGTGGCCCATGATGCCCGTCGGGCGAACGATCAGGATGACCACCATGATCATCAGGCCGGCGATGGTGGCCACCGTGCTGTTGAAGTAGGTGGTCACGAACGTGTGGAAAATGGCATACAGGAACGACGCGATCACCGCCCCCGAAAGGCTCCCGACACCGCCGACGATGGTGACGATGAAGGCGGTGATGATGACATTGTGGCCCATGTGGGGGTTGATGTTGGTCAGCGGCGCCATGAGCGCGCCGGCCAGGCCGGCCATGGCCGCCCCAACGCAGATGGCGATCATCGAAATCCGGTTGCTGTTGATCCCCTGCAGTGCGGCGGCTTCGCGGTCCTGGGCGACCGCTCGCAGGGCCCAGCCCAGCCTGGTGCGCGCCAGGAAGTACCAGAGGATTCCCAGAGCGGCCAGAGCCACCCCGATGGCGAACAGACGCTGGTAGGGGATGCGCAGGAATTCGAACAGGACCAGTGTTCCCTCGTAGGGCGGCGGCACCTGCTTGGACGGGCCTTCTCCGCCCACGAGGGTGGCGATGACCTGCAGTATGAACAGCACGCCGATCGAACAGATCAGCCCCCCGAAGGGATTGTCCCGCATGGGTCGGAACATGAACTGTTCCATGATCATCCCGATTGCGGTCACCAGCATGATGGCAATCAGGACGGTGACCAGGAACGGCATGTCGTGCTGGGCGTGAAGCAGCCAGACGGTATAGGCGCCCGCCATCACCAGTTCTCCATGGGCGAAATTGACCACCCCCATGACCCCGAAGATCAGCACCAGGCCCACGGCCGCCAGGGCGTAGAACCCGCTCTGGATGAAGCCGTTGACGACAGACTGGATCAGTAATTCCATGCTCGGGCCGCCTATCTCGCTAAAGTAAAGTCAAAAAAAGGGGAGAACACCGGGTTCTCCCCTGTTCCCGTCATGGGGAATCAGACGGTTCGGAGTCCCAGCTCCTTCATGTGCTTCACCAGTACCTCCTTGTTGTCCGCCAGCCATCCGGCAACGTTGCCGTACTCCTGGATGCGGGCCTTGCCGTTTTCGATCACGACCACCGGCCAGCGGCCCACGAGGGCGTTGTCAAGCCCCCAGAGCTGGCTGCCCCACCAGTCGCCGCCGCCGAACACGAATTCCTGCTTGTTGCCCTTCATGGAAGCCATGACCTCCGTGGACTCCACGCTGCCCGCGGCCTTGGCGTTCTCGAGCCAGTTCAGCAGGATGGCAGGGTATTCCCAGGCCACCGCAGACCAGTCGTTGGGGTGGTCCTTGCGGAAGGCAGCATCGAAGCCACCCGGGTCCGGGAACGTGATGCCGGATTCCGTGAGTTTCGGATCGTCGAAATCCGGGAACTGATAGATGGTGCCGTTGACGAACTCCTCGCTGGTCTTGGCGATGATTTCCTCGTAGTAGTCCAGGGTGCAGGAAATGATCTTGCCCTTGTAGCCCTGGTGGTAGAGCTGTTCCATGATGGGCGTGACATAGAAGCTTGTCGCCATGCAGACCACGTCCGGGTTCTTCGCCAGCAGGGAACTGATGATGGGCGCGAAGTCCGTGACGTCGAAGCCGTGCAGGTTGGTGTCCACCACATCGATGCCGGCAACCTCGAAGGCCGCCTTGTAGGTGGCAGCGGACTGGAGGCCGTACTCGGCGTCGTTGTTGGTCACGATGGCTGCGGTCTTGACATCCGGGAATTCCCTGGCCATCCAGACGACGCCGGTGACGTTGTACAGGGGATGGGATTCGCAAGTGGCGACCAGGAACTCCGAGTCCGGCGTGATGTCGCTCGGCAGCAAGGTGGTGGTGAGCACCTTCTTGCGCGTCCCCCAGGGCAGCACTGCGGCCACGGTGGAGCCTCCCAGCATCATCACCATCTTGGCGTCGTCCTCGAGCACCAGCTTCTTGAATCCCTGGATGGCCTTCTCCGTGTCATAGGCGTGGTCGTAGGAGGCCACGTTGATGTCGTAGGTCTCTCCGCCGATGGTGACGCCGCCGGCGGCATTGATGTTGTTGGCGATGATATCGCAACCGTACAGCCCCGGCAGCCCCCAGGGCGCGTAGTCGCCGGTCATGGGAATGTTCATGCCGACGGTGAGGGTCTTGTTGGCGGAAAACGCCACGGAGGGCAGCAGGCTCGCAGTGGTCACGGTGGCTGCACCGGCCGCAGCCTGCTTGAGAAACCTCCGTCGTTCGGATCGTGGTATTCTGGAAACCGTCATTGGATTTACCTCATTGGTGTATCGGGTTATAGGCCATGGCCGGCAGCAAGCGCCGGCGTATCTGTTCAGATTTATACGAATAATATCTGCATTGCCGGAAAAATTCGAATTTTCCAGTCTCGCTCATGGTGGAACGCCCGGTGTGGACGGGCAATAGAGCATAGGATATACCTAAAAAGTCGTAATCGCCGGAAGCGGGCCCGGATTGTCGTCCGGCGGGCCCCGGCCTCACAACGTCCCACAGTTGACTCACTGGGCCTGAGCGAGTACATTCCCG
>VYFG01000080.1 GCA_009842505.1 Gammaproteobacteria bacterium | reverse complement strand
GACTGGCGCCAAAGATATTTGCAGGCATCCAGTCCGGGAGTGTCGAATATCTTCCGGACTTTTCGGAATTCCGGGCCATCACAATCCTTCGCCTTTATCCCGTAAGCCAGGCAAGCGGCCTGGTGGCTTCGCAGTAGCGGGAGTGCCCAGTATGCTGCCCGGAGACAGCAACCTTGCAGTGGCAATCTTGACGTGGATTGCGCGGTTTAGTCCACCAGGCCGCCGAAAGCCTCCAGGCACCGCCGGGCGGCCGGCCACGGGCGCCCGCGTTCGGTGAGCCGGCCGAAGAGACACCGGCCGGTCTCGACGTAGCCCCCGGCAGCCATGACCAGGGTCCCCGCATCGAGATGGCGCTCGATGAAGTGGCGCCAGCCAAGAGCGAGCCCCGCCCCGGCGACGGCGGCCTCCAGCAGGTAGAGGTAGTCGCCGAGACCGGTGTAGTCGGGCGTCCTGTCCGGATACCCGGCGGACTCGAACCAGTCATGCCAGGTGGACCAGCCCTGGGGGGTCCGGTCGAGCCGCAGGAACGGCAGCGAACCCCATTGTCCGGCGGGCCGGGCCAGGACCTCCCCATGGGCCGCGGCGAAGCCCGGGGAGCACACCGGGGCGATGGCCTCCCGGAACACCGTCACCCAGTCCCCGGAGCCCCCTTCGGTCCGTTCGAAGAACAGCACCAGGTCGGCCTCCCCGTCGTCCAGGCGCCAGAGCATGTCGGGATCCATCGACAGGATGCGCAGGCAGACGTCCTCGCCCAGGGTCCGGCTCAGGGCGGAGAACAGGGGCATCACGAACAGGTGGGAGGTGGTGGGGCCGCAGGCAACCATCACCCGCTGGGCCTCCGAGAGGTCCGCCACCGTGCGGACCCCCGAGGCGATGCGCTCCAGGCCGGTGGCGACGGCGCGGTGGTAGATCTCCCCCGCCGCGGTGAGGGTGACGCTGCGGTGGCCGCGTTCGAACAGCGGGGTCCCGAGGGCGACCTCCAGGTCGGCGATGTAGCGGCTGACGGCGGACTGCTGGAGTTCCAGTTCCTCGGCGGCGCGGGTGAAGTGGAGATGGCGTGCGGTGGCTTCGAAGACGCGCAGGGCGTTCATCGTGGGCAAGGGGGCGTTGGGGTTTTCCTTCATGACGGAATGGTAGTGGATTTGCGGTGAAAACGGTCAATTCCCGAACGCGGCCCGGTTGCCGTCATGCGGGCATAACCGGTCCGGGTCCCGATCCGGTCTGGACCCGGAGGGCGGGCCCTCCGGGGTCCGGTGCAGCCGTTTCTTCGAGCAGTGAACTTGCCGACGGTTTTCAGGCCCGGTTCCGGGCACGCCTCAGGGGGTAGAACCTTGCCGTGGAATCGGAGATCCTGTCCGCCAGGCCGCCGAAGGCCTCGAGGCAGTGCCGGGCGGCCGGGCGACGGCTTCCCCGTTCGGTGAGCCGGATGGCGAGGGGTCGGTCGAACCCAACGAACCCGTCCGCAGCCAAAACCAGCGAGCCGGTGTCGAGGAAGCGGTCCATGAAGTTCCGCCAGCCGAGGACAAGCCCCTGTCCCGCGACGGCCGCGTCGAGCAGGTAGACATAGTCCTCGTAAGGTAGGTAGCGGGGCGGGGGCTGCGGACGCCCGACGGTCTCGAACCAGTCGTCCCACGCCGCCCAGCCAAGGGACGGCCGCGCGAAACTGAGAAACGGAAGCGCGCCCCACTGCGCTACCGGCCGGCGCAGGGTGTCCGCATGGGTCGCCGCGAATCCGGGCGAACATACCGCCGCGATCGCCTCGGGGAAGACCACCGCCTCCCCGCGGGGCACTCCGTCAACGCTGTGGTAGCTGGCGATGAGATCGATCCGGTCGACATACACCACGTCCGGGCGTTCCAGGTAGGCGTTCTCGCAGTGCAGGAGGCGGATGACCGCGTTCCCGCCGAGGGCCTGGTGCAGGGCGTTGAGCCGCGGTCTCAGGAACAGCTCCGAGGTGGCGCCCCCGCAGGCAATGACGATCCGCCGGTCGTCCGCAAGGTCCGAAACCGTGAGCGCCCCCGCGGAGATGCGCTCCAGCCCGGTGGCGACGGCCCGGTGAAGGATCTCCCCCGCTGCGGTGAGGGTGACGCTGCGGTGTCGGCGTTCGAACAGCCGGGCCCCGATGGCGTCTTCCAGTTCGGCAATGTAGCGGCTGACGGCGGACTGCTGGAGTTCCAGTTCCTCGGCGGCGCGGGTGAAATGCAGATGGCGTGCGGCGGCCTCGAAGGCGCGCAGGGCGTTCATCGGGGGCAGGGGTGTGGCGGGGTCTTGCTTCATGACGGGGTTATTTTTGACATGACGTAATTGTAATTAACTTATACACAAAATTGTAATTTCACAAACACAGCGCGATTTGCCATTATACAAGCGTAGTTTGAACCGGATCCATCGGGCCGGACCTGCCGAGTTCCGATGCATCCGGAAACAGACGTAACGCAACTCCAGGCCGCTGGTGAAGACCATAAAAACTCATAGCGAAACGGTCAGGTCAATCGGTATTTTTCGGACTTTCCGTCATACCGGGCTTGACAAGGGGGGGATATCCCCGGACGATGGTTTGCGAGCCGAGCCGAGCCGAGCCGAGCCGAGCCGAGCCGAGCCGAGCCGAGCCG
>VYFG01000142.1 GCA_009842505.1 Gammaproteobacteria bacterium | reverse complement strand
GGATTCACGCCGGAATGCCGCCGAAAATCGGGGTTTTCTGCCTGACACTAATTATGCATCCGACAAAGATATTCAGGCAGGTTTCTCGAGAGGCCAATCTCGCCTTTGCGAGGGATCGGGGATTTGGTGTTCTTACCGTCAGCACGGACGATGACGGCGGACCTTTGGTGAGCCACATTCCATTTCTCCTGACAGAGGATTGCAGCGCGATCCATGCCCATCTGGTCCGGACAAACCCGATCCTGCATAGCCTGGAGAAAGGGGAGCGGCCGGCCGTGATGGTTGTCAGCGGCCCGGACAGCTATATCTCACCGGACTGGTACGAGGCCGACCCGGGCTTGGTGCCTACATGGAACTATGTCGCGGTGCATCTGCGCGGCCGATTGAGACTGCGGCCGCAAGAGTCGCTGCGGAACCATTTAGTCGCGCTGGCGATGCAGTTCGAGGAACGACTGCTTCCCAAACCGCCATGGCGAATTTCCAAGGTGCCGGAGCGTCAACTGGAAGCAATGATGCGGACGATCTTCCCGGTGGAACTGGAAGTGGAGACGGTGGATGGCACCTGGAAGCTGAATCAGAACAGGCCCGATGAGGCGCGGCTCAATGCAGCCCGTCATGTCGATGGCGGAGACCTGGGCATGGAAATGGCTGCGCTTGCCGGGCTGATGCGAAATTTACCGGATGTGGAATAGCCATTTGACGCCGGTGAGTCAGCGCCTGCGTGGCCATGAGCCAGGCGACCGTTGCCATCGAATACCTCCCGGACTGTGACGGAGGGAAGGCCGAGCCCTTCATCTGCGATCGAATCGAGAAAGGCGGCAACCTGCGGCGCGGACCGCGGTCGCATCATTTCGGAGTCGATGTTCGAGTCATGAGATTGCAGCTGCATGTTGCAGCTGCAAATGCATGGCAACTTATCTTGACCGATTAAAGCTTCTGGCCATCTGACTTGGTTGCTTTCCCCACTTTCACCAGCAGTTCCGTGTCCGGTGAGAACCTCCCGATGAGAGGCAACAGTGCAGCTCCGAGGACACGTGCCTTCGGTCCGATGGAGCCTGTTGCGATCTCGATAGGCGAAAGGCCCGTGCAATCGAACTTGCCATATGCACCGGCCACTCCATCGACTACGCGGCGGCGCCAGTCGGGACGCAGAAGCCCATCGATGACTACCGTTTCAAAATCAACAATGCTCATTGCCGACACCACAGCGCGGGACAGGGCTTCCACTGCCCGATCCAGCCAGGTAGAGAACACATCCTCGGGATCCTGTGTTCCGACGGAATCCAACATTTCCGATTCGTCGAAACCGGCGTCAGCCAGTGCCCGTTCCAGATCGATGACCGATGCCTGGTGAATGAGCTGCAGCGGGTTTCCGGCACGATCCGTATCACCAATCGGCATCGAGCCCAAGGCGCCTGCATTGAGCTGCTCGCCCCGGTAGAGACGGCCACCGATGACAACTCCGCCCCCAACGAAAGTGCCGAGGTAGATATACAGTGCACTGCGTCGGCTGATCCGGTCACCGGCGATCATCTCCGCGGCACAGGCCGCAGTGGCGTCGTTGTACAGCGACGCCGACAGGCCGGTCGCCGCCTCGAGTTCGGCGGCGACATCGATCTCGCGCCACGCTGCGATCGCCTCGCGTTCCAGACCAAGCACATCGAACCATTCATGCAGAACCCAGGGCATCGCGACGCCGAGGCCGACAATACGTGCACGCAAGCTGCGTTTCAGGGAGTCCACGAGTTCCAGGGCGGTGTCCATCGCCATGGTCATTGTCTGCGACGGAAACGGGGCATGATAGGGAATTGTCCGGGAAGCCACGATGTCGCCGCAGAAGTCGACAAGCAGAACCTCGAGACTGCGGCGCCCGATCTTGACTCCTAGGGAGTAGGCGCCTTCGGGGTTGAGTGCGATCGGAGTGAAGGGCTTGCCGATCTGGCCGCGCACCTTCTCGCGCTTGACCAGGAGCCCCTCGTCGAGCAGCGAGTTGACGATCACAGTCGCGGCCTGTCCACTGAGGCCGGTGGTGCGTGCGATTTCCGCCTTTGACAATGCCCCTGCCTGCCGTATGGCAGAGATCATCAAACGCTCGTTGAAGGCCCTGAGCCCGATCGACTCCCCGCTTCGCATATTGTCTCTGTTGCCTCTGGGTTATATTGCTTGTCGTGTTGCAGGATGATCCAGGAACTCCCCGCCGGGCGTGGTGCCTGCGAATTCTACAGATCCGGCAGGTCGGATCGGCGGGGAAGATCGGCGCCGCGGCGCGTGCAGGTGATTGCCGCCGCGGCCGTGGCAAAATCGACGACCTGGCGGCATTCATTCAGAGAAACCCGGGACAGCCCCGATTTTGTCGCCTTGCCGAGTTCATCCAGCCCGCAAAGAAGCCCCGCCTGGAAACTGTCGCCGGCCCCCACGGTATCGATCACATCCACCTGGCGTCCGGTGGCTTCAAAGACTTCACCCCGGAGGGAAACCAGGGTCCCGCCGTCGCCCCGGGTCACTACGATGAGCCGGACACCACGGGAATTCCAGCGGCAGATCGAACTTTCGATTTCATCGCCCGGAAACAGCAGTTCCAGATCTTCGTCACTCACCTTGATCAGATCGGCAATCTCGGTGAAGGCCTCGACCCGCTCGCGCCATCTGCCGAGGTCCGGCTCCACATTCAGGCGGAGGTTGGGGTCGAACGAGACCAGTCGCCCGTCATGATGGCGTCGGGCAAGCCGGAGCAGCGAGGAGCCGGTCGGCTCCACCACCAGGGAATAAGAACCGAAGTGCAGGGCGGCCACCGACCGGGGCAAATCGGGCAAATCGATTTCGGATACCGAACTGTCGGCCGCCTCGTGACCGTAGAAACTGTAGTGGGGAATGCCCGCGGACCCCAGGGTAACCAATGCCAGGGTCGTCGGGTTCTGCTTTCTGACAAGGTAGGCGGTTTCAACCCCCTCGTGCTCCAGTGCCTGTTCGAGCCGGCGACCCAGGGGGTCGCTGGAAATGCCGGTGAACAGTGCGGCACCACGCCCCAGGCGGGAAAGACCGACAGCGACGTTGAAGGGCGAGCCGCCGATACGCGCATCGAACGAGAAGCCGTTGCCCGTTTCAGGCGAAGGAAAGAGGTCGTAAAGCGCTTCGCCGCAGCTCAGGAACATGAAGACACCTCGAATGAACCCGAACTCCGGGGCCTCACTTGGCGTACCAGAGGCCGCAGGGCCTTGATTGGCGGTATCGATCGGAATCCGGGGCTCATCTGGCTGTTATTCGATTCTTTTGTTGATCCGGCAGGAGATCCGGGCTGACCAGGCCGGTATTCGGCAAGGCCGGCGTCCGCCATGTGTTGGCCCGCCGGTCCGGGTGCCGAAACCGGGCCCGGCTCTCTGCATTCGGGGCCGGAGGTCGTTCTGGCTGGTCACCACTTCTTTGTGTTCTTGCGGACCAACCTTGCGGAGCAGCGGCTCCAGGTGCCTGGCTGGATCGAACAAACCGGCTTGCGGCATGGGCGAATCCAGGCGGATGCACGACGCCTTCCGTTTTTCGAATGGATTGATCAGTTCGGAGGATTGATCCACCGGAATATTCGAGGTGCAGGAATATACCGGGTCAATATATTGTATCACCACTGGTTTTTTGCCCTCACGAAGGTGATCCGGCGCGGTCAGGCCCGGCCGGTAGATGATTACCTGACAGGCCAGAGCCGACGGTTTGTTTTCGTTCTGCATCCCATCGCCGGCATCCGCCGATCTGCGCGAATGTTCGTGAGCGAAATTGCCCGTTGGCGATGGAGCGGACATGTTGCATGGTCGTGTTGGTCAGGCGGCTGTATAAGCCTGCAGGGTTGCCTCGCACCCGTCCGACCAGATTCGGTTGAGCCAACGCTCGAAGGCGTTGACGAAACGGGGCGCCTCCACCAGGTCGCCATAAAACTGGCGTTGTTCGAGCCAGGCGCGCGGATTCTCCCTTGCCGCTTGCGCCGCCTCCATGAGGATGTCCCAGTAAGGATCGTTCGGCTCGATAACGGAGCCGTCCTCACGCCTTCCCCAGCACATGCGCGCCCAGAATGCCTCCACCAGTGCAAGCCCCTCGACCGATGTGCCGGTCCTGAGTCCGTCACGGAGGATCGGCAGGACAAAGCCCGTGTGGCGTGCCGAGCCCTCGAAGGCGACGCGCCGAGTCGTATCGCCGATGGCGGTGTCCGAAAACCGTCGGCGGACCATATCCAGATAGTCTTCTTTCGCGACATTCGGTACCGGCTTCACATGAGGCAGGATTTCCTCGCATTGCACCTTGCAGAACAGGGCCCGGATCAGGGGCTGTGCCATGCAATCCGAAATGGTTTCGATGGACAGGATTTCACCGGGATTCGCAATGATCTGGTGGCCGGCGTTGAGGATGCGGATCTTCATCGCCTCATAGTCATGGACCCTGTCCGAGAAAGTGGCGCCGACCAGTTCCCAGTCTGGACGACCGGAGCAGAAGTCATCCTCGATGACCCACTGGCGAAAGCCTTCATGGGTGACGGGAACCCGGTCGTCGATGCCGAGATTCCGTGCCAGTGCGATTTCGTTCGGGCCGGTCGCCGGAACGATGCAGTCAACCATCGAGTTCGGGAACGTGCAATTCGAGTCGATCCACTCGGCGAGGTTCGGGTCGGTTTCCCGGGCAAGTGAAACCAGGGTCTGGCGGAGCGCCGCGCCGTTGCCCTGGAGGTTGTCGCAACTCAAGCCGGTGAACGGGCCGATACCCTGATCGCGTCTGGACCTGAGCGCCGCGACCATCGCACCGAACACGGTACGGGGGCGGTCGGGATTGGCAGTGTCGTGAAGGATATCGGGATGCGCGACGTCGAAGCGTTTTGCCGTGGGATTGATGTAGTAGCCCCCCTCGGTCACCGTCAACGAGACAATCCGGATCGCCGGATCCGCCATCCGGCGGATCAGGGCGGCATTCCCCTCCTCAACCGGCACATAATCGATCATTGCGCCAATCACCTCCGCGGATGCGCCTGACGGATCAAGCTTAATCAGCGTCGACAGGCAATCCTGCCTCCTGAGCTTCTTTCGTTGCGCGGCATCGTACGGACGGACGCCGGCGCCGATGATCGCCCAATCGTGGTTGAGACCTCGCTGCATTAGCCGATGCAGGTACCACGCCTGGTGCGCCCGGTGGAAATTTCCGAGCCCGATGTGGACGATCCCCGGGGCCAGGGACGTCCGGTCATAGCCCGGCCGGGCAATCGATTCCGGCAGGTCGTTCAGCGTGTCGTTCGAAAGACGGATCATGGGCACGGTCTCAGGTTGCATCCATGCGGACATGGGCAAAGCTTCTGCCCATGCCATCACGCAGGCGACCCAAGGCGGCAGTTCGTCCTGACCGGGTCAGATGAAGGCAGGGCCCGGAAACCGGCAACACGGCTGCGCCGTGCAGCGTTTGTATTGTTCACAATCCGGCCCATGCAAACCAGCCGGTTCCCGGAATTTCCATACGGGCATGACACCATCGGCAGGGGAATGTTATCCGTGATTGTCGCCGATATGCCCGTCCCGCGATATGATTGCACCTCCCTTCCAACCGACTCACCCGATGCGCAGACCCTGGTCGTCGAACCGGTGGATCTGTTCAACATCAGGAGTCAGATAGATCGTATCGCCGTGGTGCATGTCCACCTCGCCGCCTGATCTCACGGTGACCGGTTCGGCGCATTCCTCCATGTGGACATGGAAGAACGTGTCCGAGCCGAGATGCTCCGCGACACCCACACGTCCCTTCCAGGTGCCCTCGCTCGACGACGGCGTGATGTGCTCGGGACGGATGCCAATCGTTTGCGCATCGTGCTTCCTGGCTTCGGGCCCTTCCAGGAAATTCATTTTGGGGGAACCGATGAATCCCGCAACGAACCGGTTCCGGGGTGTTCGGTAAAGCTCCAGCGGCGAGCCCACCTGTTCGATCCTGCCCGCCTGCAGCACGACGATCTTGTCAGCCATGGTCATCGCCTCGACCTGGTCGTGGGTGACGTAAATCATCGTCGTTTTCAGCCGCTCATGGAGCTCGCTGATTTCGAGACGCATACCGACTCGGAGCGCCGCATCGAGATTCGAGAGGGGTTCGTCGAAGAGGAAAGCGGACGGCTCACGCACGATGGCGCGACCGATGGCCACACGCTGGCGCTGGCCGCCGGAAAGCTGGCCCGGCCGCCGGTCGAGATATTCGGTGAGGTTCAGTACCGCGGCCGCCTGTTCGACCCGCCGCTTCTGCTCGGCCTGGTCCAGCTTCGCCATTCGAAGGGGAAAGGTGATGTTCTTGCGGACCGTCATGTGCGGATAGAGCGCGTAGGACTGAAACACCATTGCGAGTCCGCGCTTGGCAGGCGGTACGGCGGTTGCGTCCTGCCCGTCAATCCGGATCGTGCCGCCGGTAACGTCCTCGAGCCCCGCGATCAGCCTCAGGAGAGTCGATTTGCCGCAACCCGACGGACCGACGAATACGACAAATTCACCGTCCTCCATCTCGAGGTTCAGGGGCGGAATGACGGTGACTTCACCGAAACTCTTCTCCACGTTTTCAAGTACGATGTGTCCCATATCTCTATCCTCACTTCACCGCGCCGAAAGTCAGGCCGCGGACAAGCTGTTTTTGGCTGAACCACCCCAGGATCAGAATTGGTGCGATGGCCATCGTCGATGCCGCGCTCAGCTTGGCGTAGAACAGGCCCTCCGGGCTTGAATAGCTGGCGATGAAGGCGGTCAGCGGACCGGCCTTCGCCGCCGTCAGGTTCAGCGTCCAGAACGCCTCGTTCCAGGCCAGGATGAAGTTCAGCAGTATGGTCGAGGCGATACCCGGCACGGCCATGGGTGTCAGCACATACAGGATTTCATCTCGCAAAGATGCGCCATCCATCCGTGCGGCTTCCAGGATCTCGCCGGGAATCTCCCTGAAATACGTGTAGAGCATCCAGACGATGATCGGCAGGTTGATCAGCATCATGACGATGACAAGCCCGGTTCGCGTGTCGAGGAGTCCAAGCTGGATAAAGATCAGGTAGATCGGGTAGAGGACGCCCACAGCCGGCAGCATCTTTGTGGAAAGCATCCAGAGCAGGACGTCCTTGGTCCGTTTCGACGGCACGAAAGCCATGGACCATGCGGCGGGAACCGCGACGACAATGCCGACCAGCGTGGAGACTCCGGCGATGATGACCGAGTTCCAGAGATAGCGCATGTAGTCCGAACGCTCCTGCACGATTGCATAATTCTCCAGCGTCCAGTCGAAGAACAGGAAAACCGGCGGGTCGGCGATCGCCTGTGCCTCCGTCTTGAAGCTTGTCAGGATCGTCCACAGCACCGGGAAGAAGATCAGCAGGCCGATCCCCCAGGCGGCGACGGTGTTGATGATCTTCTGCTTGTTCTTGACTGCGCGGGCCATGATTCTCCCTCCTCACGTATCCAGGTTCTTGCCGACGATGCGCATCAGGAAGAGTGCCACGATGTTGGCGAGGATGATCGCGTAGACACCGCCGGCCGAGCCGAGTCCCACGTTCTGGCTTTCCAGCACACGCTGGAAAATCAGATAGGTCAGCGTCCGGGTTCCGAACGAGCCCTGCGTGGTCACGAAGATTTCGGCAAAAATCGACAGCAGGAAGATCGTCTGGATCAGGATGACGATGGTGATGGCCTGGCCGAGGTGCGGCAGGATGATATGCCTGAAACGGGCCAGCGGCGGGGCGCCGTCTATCTCGCCCGCTTCCAGCTGCTCCCGGTCCAGCGACTGGATCGCCGTCAGCAGGATCAGCGTCGCGAAGGGCAGCCATTGCCACGAGACGATCAGGATGATGGAGAAGAGCGAGGCCTGGCTCAACCACTCTAGCGGTGCCAGGCCGAAGAACTTCCAGAGATGGGCAAACAGCCCGTTCACCGGGTCCATGAACATGTTCTTCCAGACCAGCGCGGAGACGGTCGGCATCACGAAAAACGGCGCGATGACCAGGATCCGGACGATGCCCTGACCCCACATCGGCTGATCCAGCAGGAGTGCAAGCAGGACGCCCAGGACCACGGTGATCAAAAGGACGCCGCCCACGATAATGAGCGTCGCCTGCACGCTCGGCCAGAACGAGCTTGAGGTGACAAAGCGGACGTAGTTGTCGAACCCGGTCCATCCCAGGTCGCCGCCGCGCAGCGGCAGGTAGCGCTTGAACGAGAAGTAGAGCGTCATGACCAGCGGCACGAGCATCCAGCCGAGCAGCAGGACAACCGCGGGCGCCATCATCAGGCGGGCGGCGGATCTTGCATGCAGGGTAGCCATGACGCAGTTCCTACCAGGACGGGCCGATGCCTGTCAGAAAAGACGGATACTCCCGGCCGCGAGCCGGCGATGGCCGCCGCCCGGTGCCGGGAGGGTTTCCCCTGAATCCGGGAAGACCGGTCCGTCCATGAAAATGGCCCGCTCTTCGTTTGGAAAGAAAAGAAGAGACCATTTCACGGACAGCCCGGTCAGGTTGAAGCCGTCATCAATAGCCGGCGGCTTCCATCTCGTCGGCCGTCAGGGCCTGGGCTTTCTCGAGCGCCTGTTCGACGGACTGCTGGCCGGCGAGCGCCGCGGAAAATTCCTGGCCCACCTGCGTGGCAAGGCCCGCGAATTCCGGAATGGCGACGAACTGGACGCCGGTATAGGGCACCGGATCGACGGTCGGCTGCTTCGGATTGGCCGCGTTGATCGAGTTCAACGTCATCTCGGCGAAGGGGGCAGCCTCCAGATAGGCGGGATTCTCGTACAGCGAGGTCCGGGTGCCGGGCGGGACATTGGCCCACCCTTCCTTGGACGCCACGAGCGCCGTGTATTCCTTGCTGGTTGCCCAGGCGATGAACTTCTTTGCCGCATCCGTTGCGTCGGAACCTGCCGGGACTGCCAGCGACCAGGCCCAGAGCCAGTTGCCGCGCTTGCCAAGGCCATTGTCGGGAGCCAGGGCGAATCCGACGCTGTCGGCCACTGTCGAGTCCTTCGGATTGGTCACGAACGAGGCGGCCACGGTCGCATCGATCCACATGCCGCACTTGCCTTGCTGGAAGAGGGACAGGTTCTCGTTGAACCCGTTGGTCGAGGCGCCCGGAGGGCCGTAGCTGGTCATCAGGTCCATGTAGAAATTGAGGGTGTTGGCCCAGGCTTCGCTGTCGAACTGGGGCTTCCAGTTCTCGTCAAACCAGCGTGCACCGAAGGAGTTGGAGGTGGCGGTCAGAAACGCCATGTTCTCGCCCCAGCCGGCCTTGCCGCGCAGGCAGATGCCGTACATCTCGTTGTCCCGGTCCGTCATCGCCGCCGCTGCCTGCTTGATGAAATCCCAGGTCGGCGCGTCGGGCATCTCGAGGCCGGCCTTTGCCATCAGGTCGGTCCGGTACATCACCATGGAGCTCTCGCCGTAGAACGGGGCGGCGTAGAGGTCGCCCTCGACGGTCAGGCCGGAGCGTATCGCGGGCAGCAGATCATCAGCGTCCCACTCTGCGGGCAGGTCGTTCAATGACACGAGCCAGCCGTTGTTGCCCCAGATCGGAACCTCGTAGGTGCCGATGGTCAGTACGTCGAACTGGCCGCCCTTTGCGGCAATGTCCTGTGTCACACGCTGGCGCAGTACGTTTTCCTCCAGCGTGACCCATTCCAGGGTGATGTCGGGATTGCTGGACGTAAAGTCTTCCGTCAGCCCCTGCATTCGGATCATGTCGCCGTTGTTGACGGTTGCAATGGTGACGGTGGTGGCAGCGTTAGCGCCGGCCGTTGCGACGAGTGCGAGCGCACCGGCCGCACAAAGAGTGGTCTTCAAGTTCATGTGATATCTCCCGGAGGTTCCCGAATTACCCAACTTAGTTGATTTAATCCCATTTCACTTCGCCAAGTCAAGAACTTCTGGCGGTCCGGGGCAGATGACCTGGCTCCGGAGGGTGGTGGACCAGGGTCCCGCCCCGGGCGTTCATTGCCGCATTTGCGGCCCATCCCGGCCTGCCGGAGACGGCGACGGGCCGGGCCGGATTCCGGCACTGCTGGCATTCGTGCACCGGTCGAGTGCCCTATAATCACCCTGCAGGGTCAACCGACGAAACATGGCGCCTTCACTGATCATCGACATTGTTGCCTCGCTGCTGCTGGGATCCATGGTGTTCTTCGCCGCCGTGGTCGCCCCGGCCGTGTTTCGTTCCCTGGAGGGTGACAGTGCCGGCGCCTTCCTGCGCGTGCTCTTCCCCCGCTACTATCTCTGGGGCATGGTCCTGTCGCTGGCGAATCTGGGGGTATGCCTGCTCCACTCCCCCAAGGGCGCCGCGCTGATGGCGCTGGTTCTCGCCGGGTTTGCCTGGGCGCGCCAGGTGCTTGTCCCGGCCCTCAATGCCGCCAGGGACCGGTGGCGGGAAACCGACAGCCCCGGGGACAAGGCCCGGTTCGGCGCGCTCCACCGCCGCAGCGTGATCATCAACGTCGCCCAGATGGCGATGCTGGTCGTCATCATCATCGCATGACGACGCCTGTCCAGACCGCCGAAGGAACGCGCCGGGGAACCAGCGTCCGGGCGATGCTGACGGACCGCCAGGTCCTGGCCTGGGCGCTCTACGACTGGGCCAACTCCGCGTTCGCCACCACGGTCATGGCGGGCTTCTTCCCGGTATTCTACAGCGCCCTCAGCGCGGAGCTGTCCACCGAGGACTCCCAGTTCTGGTTCAACATCAGCCTGGCCGCGTCCAGCCTGGTCATCGCCCTGGCGGCGCCGGTGCTCGGCGCTATCTCCGACCGGGGCGGCACCCGCAAGCACTTCCTCGCCACGTTCACCATGCTCGGCGTGATCATGACCGCGTCTTTGGCCTGGGTGCACGGGGACATGTGGGTCGAGGGCCTGATGATCTACGTGCTGGCCCAGGCGGGATTCGCCGGTGCGAACATTTTCTACGATTCCATGATCACGGACGTGGCCCGGGAGGATGAATACGACCAGGTGTCGGGTTTCGGCTACGCGCTCGGTTACGTCGGCGGCGGGCTGCTCTTCCTGGTCAACGTGCTGATGGTTACCAACCCGGCCTGGTTCGGTCTCGACGGCGCCGGGGAAGCGCTGTCCTGGTCGTTCATTTCCGTCGGCCTCTGGTGGGCCTTGTTCACCCTGCCGCTGCTCATCTGGGTCAAGGAGACGCCCACCAAGGCGGAGGCATCCGGCGTCCAGGCTGTCCGCGAGGGGCTCCGGCAGCTCCGGGAAACCTTTTCCCATATCCGGCAACTCCGGGTGGTGCTGATCTTCCTTGCCGGCTACTGGCTGTATATCGACGGGGTGGGATCCGTGATCAAGATGGCGGTGTTCTTTGCCAACCGCGTGCTGGAGCTGCCCCAGGAGGCGCTCATCACCGCCCTCCTGCTCACCCAGTTCGTGTCTTTCCCGGCGGCGCTCTTTTTCGGCTGGCTGGGCAGGCGCATCGGACCGCGCACCGGTATCCTCATCGGGCTGGTGGTGTATGCCCTGGTCGTGTTCTACGCCTGGGGCTGGCTCTCCTCGGGTACGGGTTTCTACTATCTCGCCGTCGCCATCGGGCTGGTCCAGGGCGGGGTGCAGAGCCTGAGCAGGTCCCTCTATGCCCGGATCATTCCGGTGAGCAGAACCGCGGAATTCTTCGGTTTCTACAACATGGTGGGCAAGTTCGCGGCCATCCTGGGACCGCTGCTGGTGGCGCTGGTGCCGGTCATGATCGCAGCCGCCGACGCCCGGGACGCCATCCTGGTGCTGGTAGTCCTGTTCGTGGTCGGCGGCGCGCTGCTTACCCGGGTGGACGTGGAGGCCGGCGTCCGTGCCGCCCATGAGATGGATCAGGCAGACAGCATCGAGGCCTCGAACGGGTAGTTCGTGAGGTTCTCGTAACTGCTGTCCGTGATCAGCACCTGGTCTTCCAGCTTGATCCCCTCGCTCCCTCCAACCGCGCCGACGTAGGCCTCGACGCAAAGAACCATGCCGGGCTCGAGGGTCAACGGGTACCCATTGGCCTCGACGTCCTCGGGGTACCACACGCAGGGATATTCGTCGCACAGTCCCACCCCGTGCATCATGACGCCGTAGCGCTGGTCGCGGAACTCCTCCGGCAGGCGGTGCGACCGTTGCGTGATTTCATGCAGGGTGAGGCCGGGCCCGAGCAGTGACATGTTCGTCATGATGTGCTCGTGCGCGATCCGGTACAGCCGCTTCTGTTCCCGGGTGGGCGCCCGGTCGCCGATGATCCAGGACCGGGAGATGTCGGCGCAGATGCCGTAGGGGCCGACCAGGTCGGTGTCCACTGCCAGCATGTCGCCTTCCGCAACCACCCTCGGGCCGCATTCCTGGAACCAGGGATTGGTGCGTGGCCCCGTTGACACCAGGCGGCACTCGATCCATTCGCCGCCCCGCCGGATGTTCTCCGCGTGCAGCACGGACCAGATGTCGTTTTCCGTGATTCCCGGCATGCTGGCCTCCTGCATCAGCCCGAGGGCGATCTCCGTGGAGGCGAGGGAGCAGCGCATGGCGCGGATCTCATCGGGCCCCTTGATCAATCGGGCAAGTTCCATGACCTCCTGGCCGTCGTGGATCTCGATGCCGGCCCCTTCCAGAGCCTGGAGCCCGGCGATCTCGATCTTGTCCACCGCGATACGCCGGTTTCTCCCGGCGTGCTCCCGGAGGATGTCGTCAAGGGCTGCGGCGAACGCGCCAGCGTGCGCATCCACATTGTCCCCGGAGAAGAAATAGAAAAACCCCGCGCCGGTGCGCAGCTCCCTGACCAGGGGCAGGTATCCGGACAGGTGTGCGCCGCTGTGGAATTCCCACAGGATGATGTAGCCCGCGGCGGTGACGAAACAGGCCCTGGCATGGTTGTGCGTGATCCAGACCTGCATGTTGCTGGTGTCCGTGGCATAGCGGATGTTGAGCGGGTCGAACAGCAGCACGCCCGCGAGGTCCCTTCGCGCCAGCTCGGCCTTGATCCGCTCCAGCCGGTATTCCCGCATCGCCGCCAGGTCCGGGCATGCCAGGCCCAGGGAGTCCCACTCGTCGAATGCAAGGTCGGTGGGGCCGGTCTCCACCCGGTCATTGTCGTTGGGGGATCCGTCCGGCTTCAGGGCGCCGCCCCGCCGGCGGGCAGGATCGATCCTGCGGTTGGAACTGCGGGAGAATGTGGGGCGGTTCATGTCCGTTCGCGTCTTTCGGGAGCAGGCAGGAGAGGGTATTACGGTCCCGGTCCCGGCGCCATAGCCGGTTGGCGAAGCTGTCGCAAACAAGGCAGATCAGCGGCCGGAAGTATCGCGGACCGCTACCTGCCGGCCGGTCCTGAGATTTCCCTTCCGGTCATGCGGTGCGCTCCCGGGCCGGGACGCTGCCCTGTATCGGGACCGGGTGTAACGATCCTCCGGAAGGAGCGCGGCGGGTTCATGACCACCGCAGACGGCCCTGATCCGATGCCGGGAATTCAGTTCTCTCTTGGCAGGGCCAGGGAAATCATGGCCGTGATCCCGATCAGGCACGCTGAAACCAGCAGGCAGACCCCCAAGCCGCTGCTCTGGAACAGCCATCCGGAAAGGACGGTGCCGAACAGCCGCCCGGCGGCATTGGCCATGTAATAGAAACCGATATCCATGGATGCACCGTCGCGACGGCCTGCGTAGTGGACGATGAGATAGACATGCAAAGCGGAATTCAGAGCGAACGGGATGCCGAACAGCAACAGGCCCACCAGCAGAACAGGTGTCGCGGATATCCCCTGTTCGAGTGCGATGAACAGGATGAGCGGAACCACCGACAATGCCGCGGCCCAGAGGGTCGCCTGCCATCCGTCAGGGGGTGTGCCGTCCCGTTTTCGTATCAATGCAGGTGCCAGGGACTGAAAAATGCCGTAGCCGATGACCCAGAACGCGAGAAAACCGCCGATGCGCCAATGATCCCAACCGACCGCAGTGGCAAGGTAAACGGGCAGTGCGACCACGAACCAGACATCCCGGGCAGCGATCAGGAAAAACCTGGCCGCCGACAGCAGGTTTATGGAACGGGAAATGGAAAACACCTGCTGGAATTTCGGCTTGCCGCTGGATCTGCCGAGATCGGGCTGCAGCAGGATCAGGCTCGAGATCAGGACCAGACCAAGGACAAGCAGCAGCACGGCGACCGCCCCCCGGAATCCGATCAGGGTGAGCAATACGGCGCCGAGAAAGTATCCCGCGCCCTTGAGGGAATTTTTCGATCCGGTCAGGATCGCCGCCCTGCGGTACAGTTTTCCCTGTTCGCTCTCCGACACCAGCATCCTGATCGAGGTTTTCCCGCTCGTCTTGTTGAGGTCCTTGGCGATACCGGACAAAGCCAGGGCAGCCATGACCCATGGAACCGTCAGGTAGGTTACAGGCACCAACAAGGCGGAAAGCGCAACCGCCTGCAGGAAAAGGCCGATATGCATGATCTGGCTGAGGCCGAGCCTTGCGCCAAGCCAACCACCCACCAGATTGGTGAAGATGCCGACGAACTCGTAAAGGAGGAAGAGCAGGGCAATCTCCAGCGGGGTGTATCCCAACTGGTGAAAATACAGCACCAGCAGAACCCTGAGGGCGCTGTTCGCGAGCGTGTAGATCCAATAGTTGCCGGTGACGATCCGGAATTGCAGGACCCGGTGATCCGCCAGGGCAGGATTCATGGGATCGGTCAAATCCCGCACCTCCGGTGGTCCCGGTAACCGGTTTGGACGGATTCGGCGGTCATGGATTCGCGAGGCGGGCGGCCCGGGTATGCGGCTGGCCGGGGCATTGCCCAATTGCCCCGATGATGCCGGATCCGCAGGTACCGGCCGCCCCTGTCAGCGAAGCGACTTCCTCCGTGTCGGATTGAGCCGGCCAGGCGTCGCAACCGGCAGCCTTGCAGCAGGTCATACCGCGGCATCAGACGTGGGGATTACAGGTACGTGGCTTGTGCATCTGCGCGGTGAACGGCACTTCGACTGCGCCTGTCGTCTGACACCCTCCGAAAGGATGAACTGCGGCATTGCCGGTATCCCGGCGTATTTGACCGACAGATACACTGCCACAGAATTGGGACTATATAAATATCCATATTACTGAATACAATAAACCCACATTTGAGTTGGTAATGATGAATGACAAAGCAGAAAGGAGGCGCGCTGATGTCGACTTTCCGGTTTGCGGAATCCAGCGGGATGCCGATTTACCGGCAACTTGAAAACGGGATTCGCAAGATGATCCTGGACGGCAACCTGTCTGCCGGGGACCGTCTCCCATCCAGTCGGCAACTTGCCACCGATCTGGGTATCTCGCGCCAGACGGTCAAGAATGTCTTCGAGCAACTGACCATCGAGGGATTTCTGAATTCACGCCGGGGCTCGGGTACCTTTGTCGGTGATGTCGCCGTCATGAAACTGCCCCCGGAGATGCCGAGGGACAGGCGCAGGCTGAACGGCTACCGGGTGCAGCCGTCGAAGCATGCGCGCGCCATCGCGGCAACCAAGGCAACCACCCGGCTTGGCAGTGTGGCGGCCTTCCGTCCCGGGGTTCCGGCGCTTGACATGTTTCCCCGCAAGGCATGGTCCGCAGCCCATTCCCGGGTCATGCGAAGCGGGAATGACATCCTGTTCAGCTACGGCCCGCCCGGCGGGCTGCCGGAACTGAAGCGGGCCATCCGGCTGCATGTGCGTGACCACCGGGGCATCCGGTGCGACGAGGACCAGATAGTAGTCACAGCCGGCGCACAGCAGGCGTTCGTGCTGATCGCCCTGACGCTGATCAAGAGTGGCTCGGTCGTCTGGTGTGAAGACCCGGGCCACATCGCCGTGCGGGATGCCATGCGCCTGCTCTGCGCGGACGTGAAGCACGTTCCGGTCGACAGGCACGGGTTTGATCTCGAATACGCACGGCAACGCCATCCGCGTGCCCGGCTGATCTTCGTCACGCCGTCGCACCAGCATCCCCTCGGAATCACCATGAGCCTCAACCGCAGGCTGGAGCTGCTCGACAGCGCGCAGCAGCACGGGTGCTGGATCGTGGAGGACGATTACGACAGCGAGTTCCGCTATGCCGAGCGGGCATTGCCGGCGATGCAGGCCCTGGACGGAAGCGGTCATGTGCTCTATGTGGGCAGTTTTTCCAAGTCGCTGTTTCCTGCGCTCAGGATCGGCTACCTGATCAGCCCCCCGGGGTTGGTCGATGCCTTCGCGGCAGCGCAGACGCTGCTGTCCCAGAACGTCTCGCCACTGCAGCAGCAGGTTCTGGCAAGCTTCATGCTCGACGGCAGTTTCAATGCGCACATCCGAAACATGTGCACCCTGTACCAGAGCCGGCGCGACCTGCTGGTGCAGGGGCTCAGGCAACACGCCGGAAGCTTCCTTGACATTGAACCATGCCTGGCGGGAATGCACCTGATCGGCTGGTTGCGGGATGGCACGGCAAATGAACTCGTAGCCGCGGAGGCGATCCGGAGCGCCGGCATCGACTGCCTTCCCCTGTCGATCTACTGCGTGGAACAGGTCTTGCGGCCCGGAATACTGTTCGGATTCGCATGCGTTCCGGACAGTGAAATCAATGCTGCAACCAGGGTGGTCGGCGCCGCAATGGCCGATGCACTGCATGGCGGGCGGCATAACGTCCCGCCCCGACAGCACTGAATATTCCGGCCTTTTGGCCTGTCCGGCGGGATTTCAGCCGGTACAATCCGTCCGGGGCAGCGGCGGGACGATTTTCGGGCCACCCCGAACCGGGCGGACAGGGTGACGGGCTCCCGCCGCGCCGTTCGCCGACCGATCAACCATTCCCATCGAATCAAGCATGAGCAAGAGAAAATACAATATCGCGGTCATCCCGGGGGATGGCATCGGCAAGGAAGTGATCCCGGTCGGGCAGCGTGCGGTGGAAGCCGTCTCCACCCGATTCGGGTTCGAGGTGGCCTGGGAATCGTTCGACTGGTCCTGCGAGCGGTATGCGAAAACCGGCACCATGATGCCCGCGGACGGCATCGACCAACTGAAGACATGCGATGCGATCTACCTCGGCGCCGTGGGCTTTCCCGGGGTGCCGGACCACGTGTCGCTGTGGGGCCTGTTGATCCCCATACGCAGGCAGCTTGACCAGTACGCCAATATCCGCCCGGTCCGCCTGCTCAGGGGGATCACCTCGCCGCTGGCGGGGCGTGGGCCGGAGGACATCGATTTCGTCGTGGTGCGGGAGAACGTCGAGGGGGAATACTCGGAGATCGGAGGGCGGATTTTCGACGGAACCGACCGGGAGTTCGTCTCCCAGCAGATGATCTTCACCCGCCAGGGGGTCGACCGGATCATGCATTACGCCTTTCGGCTGGCGCAGAAACGCAGCCGCAAAAAAGTGACGTCGGCCACCAAGTCCAACGGAATCGTGCACACCATGCCCTTCTGGGACGAGCGCTTCCGGGCAGTCTCGGCACAATACCCCGAAGTCGAGACCGACCAGTATCACATCGACATCCTGACGGCCCATTTCGTGCAGCACCCGGACTGGTTCGACGTGGTGGTGGGATCCAACCTGTTCGGCGACATCCTGTCCGATCTCGGGCCCGCGGTGGCCGGCTCCATCGGCATCGCCCCGGCGGCCAACATCAACCCCGAGCGGACATACCCCTCCATGTTCGAGCCGGTGCACGGTTCGGCGCCGGACATCGCCGGTCAGGGCATCGCCAACCCGGTGGCGGCGGTCTGGACCGCGGCGATGATGCTGGAACACCTGGGAGAGGAACCGGCCGCGAAGGTCCTCGAGGAGGCTATGGAATCCGCGCTCACCGATGCGGCCGCACGGACGAGGGATCTCGACGGCACCGCGGACACGGAAACCTGTGCCCGGGCGATGATCGACGCCGTGGGCTGAACCGCCGCCGGCGGTCCGGGGCGGCAAGGCCGCCGGGAGACTATGCCGGCGCCGCACCCCAGGATTTCACGGCGGGGCCGAGCACTTCCGCGTCCGGCTCCACGCCGAGGCCTGCGCCCGGCGCGGCGAACATCAGGCCGCCCTTGCGGGCGGCGGGCCCAAGGACCGTGCGCCGGTTCACGAGATCGCCGATGTCCCAGACATAGAGCAGCCGGTCTGCAGGGGCGCTGTGCGCAAGGTGCAGTATGGCCGCCTGCATGATGTCCTTGCCGCCGGCGCACTGTATGTGGTACGGAATGCCGAGCGCATTGCAGGCGTTGCGGAGTAACCGGCCATTCTGGGGCGTTATTCCTTTCGGCTCCGTCCATGGTTACGCTT
>VYFG01000017.1 GCA_009842505.1 Gammaproteobacteria bacterium | reverse complement strand
TCCACGGGGTTGCCCCCACTGGCACCTGAAGCCAGCGCGTCTACCAATTCCGCCATCTCGGCATTGAAACGGGGGAGCGAAATTTACCGCCTGACCCCGTGCATGTCAAACGGAAACAGGGGTGAATGCCGCGAAGCGCCCGGCATCCCCATGCACCCCCCAGGGTGAATTCCGGACGCCCGGGAACGAGTTCCTTCCTGTGCTCAGCCGGCATGTGACGGGATCAGGGTTCACGGCCACCGATCCGGCGATGATGCTGCTGTCATTTAGAGGCGATTTTCGGTATCCTGCGCGCTTTTCGAAATCCCGCCCGAAAGATCATGGAAATCCCCAATGAACTTCGCGAATCCATCGATTCCGGCGTCGAGCGCGTGGTCGCGCTCAGGGGGTTTCTTTGACTACGCAAACCGCAGGGAGCGCCTGGAGGAAGTAGATCTACGGATGGAGGATCCGAACCTCTGGGACAACCCGGGGGAGGCCCAGGCACTGGGGCAGGAACGTACGCGGCTGGCGGAAGTTGTCGAGGGGCTGGACAGCATCGACGATGATCTCGCGGAGGCCCGCGAACTGCTGGAACTCGCGGAGCTTGAGGAGGACGCCGAGACCCTTGATGAGGTCGCCGCGGAAGTGGACCGCATCATCGGGCAGATCCTGAAGCTCGAATTCCGGCGCATGTTCAGCGGGGAGATGGACCCTGCCAACGCCTTCGTCGACATCCAGTCCGGCTCCGGCGGCACCGAGGCCCAGGACTGGGCGGACATGCTGTTTCGCATGTACACTCGCTGGGGCGAGGCGGCGGGATACAACGTGGATATCATCGAACGGTCCGATGGCGAGGTGGCCGGCATCAAGAGCGCCACGGTCAAGTTCAGCGGGGAGTACGCCTACGGCTACCTCCGCACCGAGACCGGGGTCCACAGACTGGTGCGCAAGAGCCCGTTCGATTCCGGCAACCGCCGTCACACCTCCTTCGCTTCGGTGTATGTGTATCCCGAAATTGACGACAGCCTTGAGATCGAAATCAACCCGGCGGACCTGCGCATCGACACCTATCGCGCCAGCGGCGCCGGCGGGCAGCACGTCAACCGGACCGATTCCGCGGTGCGGATCACCCACCATCCCTCCGGCATCGTGGTCCAGTGCCAGAACGACCGGTCCCAGCACCGCAACAAGGCGGAAGCCATGAACATGCTGCGTGCCCGCCTGTACGAGGCCGAACTGCAAAGGCGGCGCGAGGCCTCCCAGGCCGAGGAGGAGGGCAAGGCCGATATCGGCTGGGGCAGCCAGATCCGTTCCTACGTGCTCGACCAGTCCCGCATCAAGGATCTCAGGACCGGCGTTGAAACCGGCAACACCCAGGGAGTGCTGGACGGCGACCTGAACCGGTTCATGGAAGCCAGCCTCAAGGCCGGTCTTTAACCGGCGTCCTGTAGCCAGCGGCCTTCACTCCTCACTGACCCAGGGTATGTCGGAAGAGAACGAGCAAATGCACCAGCGGCGCGAGAAGCTCGCGGCGCTCAGGGAAGAGGGGATCGCGTTCCCCAACGATTTCCGTCGCGATGCGCTGGCAGCGGACCTGCACCGGAAATACGGCCAGGAGCTGCCCAATGCTGCGGTGCGGGTCAGGGTTGCGGGACGCATGATGCTGCAGCGGATCATGGGAAAGGCAAGCTTCGCCACCATCCAGGACGCAAGCGGACGGATCCAGCTCTACGTGCAGCGGGACGCATTGCCGGAGGGGGTGTATGACGACCGGTTCAGGAAGTTCGATATCGGTGACATCATCGGCGCCGAGGGCGAACTGTTCCACACCCGCACCGGGGAGCTGTCGGTGCGCGTCAGCCGGATCAGGCTGCTCACCAAGTCCCTGAGGCCCCTGCCGGAGAAATTCCATGGTCTGACCGACGCCGAGACCCGCTACCGGCAGCGGTACGTGGACCTCATCATGAACGAGGATTCCCGTGAAGTTTTCCGCAAGCGTTTCCGGACCATCCAGGCGATCCGCGAGTTCATGATGGGGCGGGATTTTCTCGAGGTGGAAACACCGATGATGCATCCCATTCCCGGCGGCGCCGTTGCGCGGCCGTTCGAGACCCACCACAATGTGCTCGACATGCCGCTGTTTCTGCGCGTCGCCCCGGAACTGTATCTCAAGCGCCTGACCGTGGGCGGATTCGAACGGGTGTTCGAGATCAACCGCAGTTTCCGCAACGAAGGGGTGAGTACCCGTCACAACCCCGAGTTCACAATGCTCGAATTCTACTGGGCCTATGCCGATTACAACGACCTCGTGGACCTGACCGAGGCGCTGATGCGCCAGGTCTGCGAGCAGGTTTGCGGCGGCCTCAGGATCAGCTACCAGGGGGAGGTCGTCGACTTCGGCCAGCCCTTCTCGCGATATACGATGCAGGAGGCGATCCTCAAGTACAACCCCGGGATCACCGCCGCCGAACTGGGCGACCGGGATGCCGCGGGCGCCATCGCGCGGGGGCTCGGACTGGAGGTAGATGACAACCATGGTCTCGGCAGGCTGCAGACCGCGATCTTCGAGGCAACCGTGGAACACCTGCTGGTCCAGCCTGCCTTTGTCACCCAGTATCCGGTGGAGGTTTCCCCGCTGTCCCGGCGCAACGACGACGAGCCGGAAGTCAGCGACCGGTTCGAGTTTTTCGCTGCGGGACGTGAGATCGCTAACGGCTTTTCCGAACTCAACGACCCCGAGGACCAGGCCGAACGGTTCCGCGTACAGGCCGCGGAAAAGGAGGCCGGAGACCACGAGGCCATGCATTTCGACGCCGACTACATCCGGGCCCTGGAATTCGGCATGCCGCCGGCCGCCGGCGAGGGGATCGGCATCGACCGGTTGGTCATGCTGCTGACCGACAGCCCCTCCATCCGGGACGTGATCCTGTTTCCCCACATGCGGCACGAAAACGAATGATCCGGCCGCTGGAACTCCTCATTGGCCTTCGGTACACCCGCGCCAAGCGGAGGAACCATTTCATCTCGTTCATATCCGCGACATCCATGATCGGGGTGGTGCTGGGAGTGTGGGCCCTGATTTCGGTGATGTCCGTGATGAACGGGTTTCACAACGAACTGCGTGAACGGATCCTGTTTGTCGTGTCCCACGTCACTGTCAGCAGCTACCAGGGAGGCCTGGAGGACTGGGAGGAGCTGGCGCAGGAGCTTTCACGCAACGAGGAAGTTGCCGCGCAGTCACCGTTCATCCTGGGCCAGGGCATGCTGACCCGCGGCGGAGAAGTGACCGGCGCACTGATCCGGGGCATCCTGCCGGAAGGGGAGCGGGCCGTGTCGGAGGTGATGGATCACATCGTGGAGGGTGATCCCGGGGAACTCAGATCGGGCGAATTCGGCATCATTCTCGGAGACACGCTGGCACGCATCCTGGGCGTGAAGCTTGGTGACAAGGTCACGGTGGTGGCACCCAAGGGCAGGGTGACCCCGGCGGGCCTGCTGCCGAGACTCAAGCGGTTCACTGTCGTGGGACTCTTCAGGATCGACATGCACGAGTACGACAGCGGCATCGCGCTGGTGCATATCGATGATGCCGCGCGCCTGCTGGACATGGACGGGAAAGTCAGCGGGCTCAGGCTGAAGCTCCACGACGTCGACCGGGCCCCGCTGGTCGGCCGCCAGATCGGCCAGGATCTTCAGAACCGGTACTACATCCGCGACTGGACCCGTGAACATGCCAATTTCTTCCGCGCCCTGGAAATCGAGAAGCGGGTGGTGTTCATCGTCCTGACACTCATCATTGCCGTGGCGGCCTTCAATATCGTGTCCACGCTGGTGATGATCGTGACCGACAAGCAGCCGGACGTCGCCATTCTGAGAACACTGGGCATGAGTCCCGCGAGCATCATGAAGGTGTTCATGGTCCAGGGCACGGTGATCGGATTCGTCGGCACATTGGCCGGTGCCGTTCTCGGCGTCATCACGGCGTTGAACGTACAGACCATCGTCCCCGCCCTGGAGCGCCTTTTCAACACCGAACTCTTTCCGGTCAACGTCTATGTGATCACCGACTTTCCCGCGGAACTCCGCTGGCCCGACGTGTGCTGGGTGGTGATCCTCGCATTGCTGCTCAGTTTCCTGGCCACGCTGTACCCGGCCTGGCGGGCTTCTCGGGTCCAGCCGGCGGATGCGCTGAGGTATGACTGATGCAGGCGGTGAGTGAACCCATCGTCAATGCCCGGGGCGTCTCCAAGACCTTCCGGGAAGGCACCCTTCAGGTGGAAGTCCTGAAGGGTATCGATTTCCAGGTGGGTCAGGGCGAGCTGGTTTCCATCGTCGGCGCCTCCGGCTCGGGGAAAACCACCCTGCTGCACATTCTCGGCGGCCTGGCCGAGCCCTCGTCCGGCACGGTCCATATTGATCAGAAAGACATCAACCGGCTGTCGCAGAAGGCACGCGGCGACCTGCGCAATCATGCTCTGGGGTTCGTCTACCAGTTCCATCATCTTCTCGCCGAGTTCTCCGCACAGGAAAACGTGGCCATGCCATTGCTGATCCGGCGCACGGATCCCGAACAGGCCATGGAGCAGGCAGCGGATATCCTTGTCCGGGTCGGGCTGGGGGAACGTCTGGGACACAGGCCCGCGGAGCTGTCCGGGGGGGAGCGCCAGCGAGCCGCCCTGGCGAGAGCCCTGGTCGCGAAGCCGCGCTGCATCATGGCGGACGAACCCACGGGGAATCTTGATGCCCGGACCGCCGGCTCAATCCATGATTTGCTGGTCGAGCTCAACGAGGCCACGGGAACCAGCCTGATCGTGGTTACGCACGATATCCGCCTGGCAGAGCGGATGGGGCGGATGGTTTCCCTCGAGAATGGCCGTATCACGGATCGGTAAGCCAGATTCGTACGGGTCGGAAGGTACTGTTTCGATGCAGCCAGGCAGGAAGTCGCGGCGATGGAGATTGTCAGGCAGCCCATGCATCAGCCCCGAGTGACGCCGCCCTGGATACGCCGCAATATTCCCACGCGGTGGCCGTTCGGTTGCCAGTGTTCCGCAATCCGTGATCTCCCCTTGTAAATCGCCGGCCTTCCACCATACTTTCCCTATGAACGATCAGACACATTCCCGAATGGAACAGCCCATGGAAGATCAGGACTCCGGACAACCCCAGGGAGAAATCGTCACCGATCTGGCGCGGCCGCAGGATGTCCTTCCCGGTGAATTGCTGGTGTTGCCGCTCGAAAAGAAACCGTTTTTTCCCGGGCAGGTGCTCCCGCTGGTCATGGAGGCGGGAAAATGGGGGCAGCAGCTTGAGCGCATCACCAGTGCCGGAAACCCGGTGGTGGGTGTCGTGTTCACCGGCGGCGTGACGCCGGACAGGGTGAAATGGACCGATTTCAGGCCCGTGGGCACCGTATGCCGGATCCATCAGCTCGAACAGCAGGAAAATCAGCTGCATGTCATCCTGGCAGGCCTGCAGCGTTTCCGTATCAATGCCTGGGGGAGCCGCAGGCATCCGTTCACTGCCTATGTGACCTACCACCCCGAGCATGTCCCGTCGGAGTCGGTGGAGATCAAGGCCTACACCACGGCCATCGTCAACATCATCAAGGAGCTGCTGCCGCTGAATCCGATGTACGGAGAGGAGTTGAAGATGTTCCTCAATCACTTCGGACCGGGGGAGCCCTCCCGGCTGGCGGACTTCGGCGCCAGTCTGACCACCGCCGCGCCGGATGAGTTGCAGGACGTGCTGGAGACCCTGGATCTGCAGCCCAGGCTGGAAAAGACCCTCGTGCTCCTGCAGAAGGAACTGGAGATCGCCAGGGCCCAGACGGAAATCCGCGCCCACGTGGAAAGCGAGATGACGAAGCACCAGCGGGAGGCGTTTCTCAGGGAACAGCTCAAGTTCATCCAGATGGAACTTGGCATTTCCAAGGATGACCGTGCGGCGGAAATCGAAGCATTCCGGGAAAAACTCGAGGACTGCGTTGTGCCGGAGCATGCACAAAGGCGCATCGATGAGGAAATGGACAAGATGGCAGTGCTGGAACGCGGGTCACCGGAGTACACGGTCACGCGGAACTACCTGGACTGGCTGACCGGTGTGCCCTGGGGAAGGGTCAGCGAGGATTCGCTGGATATTGACAGGGCAGCGAAGATCCTGGATCGGGACCACGAGGGGTTGCGGGAAATCAAGGACCGGATCTTGGAGTTCATCGGGGTGGGCAAGATGCGTGGCGACATCGCCGGCTCCATCATCCTGCTGGTGGGTCCGCCGGGTGTGGGCAAGACCTCCCTTGGCCGGTCCATCGCCACCGCGCTCGGCAGGAAATTCTACCGCCTGAGCCTGGGGGGCATGCAGGACGAATCGGAGATCAAGGGTCACCGCCGCACCTACATCGGCTCCATGCCGGGCAAATTCATCCAGGCGTTGCGGGAGTGTGGAACGGCAAATCCGGTGATCATGCTCGACGAACTCGACAAGATCGGCAACAGCTACCGCGGCGATCCGGCCTCGGCCCTCCTCGAGGTGCTGGACCCGGAGCAGAACCGCGACTTTCTGGATCACTACCTGGATGTGCGCGTGGACCTGTCCAGGGTGCTCTTCATCTGCACGGCCAACCAACTTGATACCATTCCGGGACCATTGCAGGACCGGATGGAGGTGATGCGGCTTTCCGGCTACCTCGCGGCGGAAAAGATTTCCATTGCCCGCAAACACCTGCTGCCGCGACAACTTGAGCGCGCCGGCCTCAAGAAACGCGGCCAGCTTCGCCTCCATGCCGCCGCCATACGCAGGATCATAGAGCAGTATGCCCGCGAGGCCGGGGTGCGCCGGCTCGAGAAACTGCTGGGCACCATCGTCCGCAAGGTGGTCATGAAGCTGCATGCGGGTGAAACCGCCCCCATCCACGTTCAGGCGGGGAACCTCGAGGACTATCTCGGCAAACCGGTGTTCAGCGAGGAGGAGCGGATCCGCGGTGTCGGCGTGGTGACCGGTCTTGCCTGGACCGCCCTCGGCGGCGCCACACTGGATGTCGAGGCAACCCGCAGCCATGGATACGCCCGCGGATTCCGGCTCACGGGCCAGCTCGGGGACGTGATGAAGGAGTCTGCGGAGATTGCCTACAGTTACGTGATCGGCAATGCGGACAGTCTTGGCCTGGACCCGGACTTCTTCAGGGATTCGATGATCCACCTGCATGTGCCCGCCGGGGCCACGCCGAAGGACGGACCAAGCGCCGGCATCACCATGGCCACCGCGCTGATCTCCCTGGCCAGCAGAAGACAGGTGAAGTCCTCATTCGCCATGTCCGGGGAAATCTCCCTCACCGGCAAGGTGCTGCCGGTAGGCGGCATCCGCGAGAAGGTCGTCGCCGCCCGCCGGATGAAAATCCGGAACCTGGTGCTGCCCATGGCCAACAAGGGAGACTTCGACATGCTCCCGGACTACATCCGAAAGGGCCTGAAGGCCAAATTTGCGGCCGATTACCGGGACGTCTTCAACGCCCTGTTCGGGCCGCCCGCGGTCAACTGACCGCCCGCATCGAAACCGTTCACGCCCGCTGCGCCCGATGCCTCTCAGGGATTGCCATCACTGGATTTTCGACATGGACGGCACATTGACTGTTCCCGTGCATGATTTCAATGACATCCGGCGCCAGATCGACATTCCTGCGGACACTCCCATACTCGAGACAATCGCCCGGATGGAACCTGAAGCCGCGGAGCAGGCCAGTCGGCGTCTGCATCAGATCGAGATGGATCTGGCGGCACAGGCAAGGCCCCAGCCCGACGCACTGGAGGTGCTCGAATACCTGACTGCCCGGGGCGGCACCCTGGGTATCCTGACCCGCAACGACGAGGAAATCGCGGAAGCGACCCTGCGTGCCAGCGGGCTGGATCATCTGTTCCCGGCGGACCATGTCGTTGGCCGGATGACGTGCGCGCCCAAGCCAAGCCCGGACGGGGTCCGGCACCTGCTGGATCTCTGGCGCGTGCTTCCCGCCAAGACCGTGATGGTCGGCGATTTCCTGTACGATATCGAGGCGGGAAAGCGGGCCGGGGTGCGAACCGTGCATTTCGACAGCAACGGGATTTTTCCCTGGCCCGAGTTCTCGGACCATCATGTCACCTCCCTGCGCCAGATTCTCTCCCTGGTCGGATAGCTTCGCCTTGTTCAGCCGGAACGGGTCCTGCCATCCTCCCCGTCCTGAACGGCGGGGGTTGCCGCGCGTCAGGCCAGGGGAATCGCTGTCGGCGGCTTTGCACGGGAAACCCTGGCCGGTATGCTACCGGGAAGATTCCCGTCTCCTGCCAGATCCGTGCGGATAGTTCCCCTGACACCGGCCATCGGGGCCGAGCTTCACGGCCTCAACATCGGTTCGATGAATGCATCCGACTTCCCGGCCGTCCGGTCCGCCTGGCTTCGCCACAAGGTCCTGTTTCTGCCCGGCCAGTCCCTGGACTTGGAAGGACTTGAAAGATTCAGCCGTCGTTTCGGAGAACTCGTGCAACTGCCGTACATCCGGCCGGTGGAAGGACATCCGGAGGTGATCCGGGTGCTCAAGGAGGCCCACGAAACCGATATGGGGGTGTTCGGGGGGGAATGGCATTCGGATTTCAGTTTTCTTCCCGCGCCGCCCTCGGCTTCCATCCTGTACAGCGTGGAAACGCCCCCGTCCGGGGGAGATACCCTGTGGGTCGACATGTCGCTTGCCTGGAAGCGTCTCCCGGAATCCGACCGGCGCCTGCTGGCCGGCGCCACCGCCGTCCACACCGGCAAGCCCTATGGCGTCTCTCATGCACCGGAGGAATCCACCAGGTTCAAGGGTTCCATCGTGATGGAACGGGACAACCCGGAGGCGGACCGCGAAACCCGCCACCCGGCGGTGTGCCGTCACCCGGAGACAGGAGAGCAGATGCTGTTTGTCAATCCGACCTACACCACCCGCATTGAGGGACCGGACGGGATTGTCGGCACCCGTTTCCTCGAGAAGCTCTACGCCCACTGCGTGCGCCCCGAGTTTGCCTGCCGCTGGCGCTGGCAGCCCGGGGTGGTGGCGATCTGGGACAACCGCAACACCATGCACTATGCGGTGAACGATTACGACGGGCAGCGCCGGGAGATGCTGCGCACGGCGATCAGGGGGGAGCCGCCTGTGGCTGTGCCGGCGTGATCGTACGTGTCGGGCCCGTCAGCTCTCGTGGGCGAATTCGAAGGAATCGAAATGGAAGTGATCCAGCGACATGCCCCGGTCGCCGAGGTGGTCGCGGACCGCATCCACCATGACCGGCGGTCCGCTGGCATACACATCGAACCCACTGAAATCGTCATAGGACGCGAGCACCGCCTCGTGGGCGAAACCGGTGGCCCCGGCCCAGGTTGTCGAGGTGGATTCCGACAGCACCGGGGTGTAGCGGAAGTTCGCCAGGCGGGCAGCCCATTCGCCCGCCAGGGAGTCAAGATAGAGATCCTGCTCGTCCCTTGCACCCCAGAACAGATGGATGGCGTAGCGCTCGTCCTTGGCAATGGCGTGCTCGATCAGCCCCTTGACCGGCGCAAAACCGGTTCCCCCCGCGACCATGATGATCGGGCGGTCAACGTCGGTCTGCAGGAAATAGGTGCCGAAGGGACCCTCGAGGCGCAACAGGTCGCGTTCCTTCATCGCATCGAAAACCCGGGGGGTGAAATGTCCTCCCGGAACTAGGCGGATGTGCAGCTCGAGGCCTTCCTCCCTGGTTAGTTCCGGCTGGTTCGCGATCGAGAAACTGCGGCGCTGGCCATCCTTCATGAGCAGGTCGATGTACTGGCCGGGGATGAAATTGAATTCCTGGGTCCTGGGCAGCGTCAGGAAGAGCCGCATGACGTCTGCCGACAGTTGTTCCATCCTGCCGACGCGACAGGGCAGCATCTTGATCTGGATGTTCTGTCCGGTCATGACCTCTTCGGCGTCGATGGTCACGTCCTCCAGCGGAATGGCCTGGCAGATCAGCACCTTCCCCTCGGCCTTCTCCTCATCGGTGAGCGTGAACTCCTCGTAGTCGCCGTAGTCCACCGCACCACTGACAAGGTTGCACTTGCAGGCGCCGCAGACCCCGTTTCTGCAGCCATAGGGGAAGATGCGGTTGTCCCTGAGGGCGGCATCCAGAATGGTTTCACCAGGATTGGTTCCAAACTGTTGTGCGCTGTTTTGAATGGTGACGGTGAAGGACATCGCGCAAGGGGAATCGGTTATGCTTCAGGGGCGCGATTGTAACGACTTTGAACCAGATTTCCATGCCGGAGCTTCCTGAGGTTGAGATCACCCGTCGCGGTATCGCGCCGTTCCTGGAGTCGGCCGAGGTTCGCCGGCTGGCGGTGAGGAACCGCAACCTTCGCTGGCCCATTCCGCCTTTGCTGGAGGACCGTGTCACGGGCCGCACCATCCGGTTCGTCGACCGTCGCGGCAAGTATCTGCTTTTCGGCATGGACGGCGGCGGCATGCTCCTGCACCTCGGCATGTCCGGCTCCCTGCGGGTGCTTAGCCGGCCCGTGCCACCCCCCGGTCCGCATGATCATTTCGATCTGGAAACCGGGGACGGGCATACGATGCGGTTCCGGGACCCCCGCCGGTTCGGCTGTCTGTTGTGGCAGCCAGGGGCAATACACCACCATCCGTTACTGAAGGAGCTCGGGGTGGAACCGCTCTCGGCGGAATTCACCGGGGACATGCTGTGGGCGGGCGGGCGATTCCGCCGGACCGCGATCAAGAATATCCTCATGAACGCGCGGGTGGTGGTGGGTGTCGGCAATATCTATGCATCCGAAGCGCTGTTCGACGCCGGTATCCATCCGGCCAGGACCGGCAACCGGATTTCCCGGCGCCGTTACCAGGCGCTGGCATCCGCCGTTCGGGCGACACTGCAGCAGGCCATTGAACAGGGCGGCACCACACTGCGGGACTTTACCGGTGCGACTGGCAATCCCGGATACTTTCACCGGTCCCTGCGGGTGTACGGCCGCGAAGGAGAGCCCTGCGAACGCTGCCGGGCGCCGGTGCGCAGGGTGGTCACGGGACAGCGTGCGACATTCTACTGTCCGGGATGCCAACGGTGAATCACGGCGACCGGGAGGGGCGGCCAGCAGGGTGGAACGGGACACGGTAAAGTTCCTGTGGCTGGGCCTCCTTGGCCTGGTGGTGCTCAGTTTCTTCGCGTTGCTGGTGGAGTCGCTGCCCATGGAACGGGAGATCAGGGACAACGTGCGCGAGGTCCTTGGCGAGGCAGGCTATCACCAGATGGGTGTGGAAGTGCGGGGGCGTGACGTGACCCTGACGGGGCGAGTGTCCGGCCGGGTCGCGTCCGGCGCCGCCATCCGGCTCGCCGCGGAGGTTCCCGGGGTCCGTACCGTCCTCGACGGGACCCGGATTGCGCCGGAGAGCCTGTCCTGGCTGAAGCTCCGCCTCAAGCGGGATGGCGTCTGGTATGCCAGGGGCGTATTGCCCGATGCCGATTCCTGGCTGCAACTGGAAGAGGTGTTGCGAAGCCGGCATCCCGGGTCCGGTACCCGTGCCGAACTGGTTGACCGGGTGGTGGATCCCGAGCGCGCTGACCCGGACTGGCTGGATGCCGTCGAGGGGGTGCTGGATCTGGTTTCGGGGCTGGACGGCGCCGCGCTCGAGTTGGGTGCCGGCACTCTGGATGTCAGCGGGTCTCTGGCCGACCCGGCATTGTATCCGGGCACGGTGCGGGCTCTCGAGACGCTGGCCGCGGACGAGCGACTGGACCTGATCAACCGGATTTCCCTGCGTCCGTCCGGCTGAGAAACCCCTTCAGGATGCTGGTGAACCGCCAGGAATTCTGTGGACAGGCTGGCCAACCGGGGCATATAATTGCTCCCTGGACGGTTACGGAGACCGGTGGAAGATTGCCGCACTCCAATGCAGCGATATTGCCCTGAAAAGAACATGTTGGGTTCACTTTCTCAACATTCCAACACCCGGTCGGTGTTGCGATGGCGTGCGGCCGGAACGACCCCCCGGATGCTGCAGGGCCCCATCCTGGCTGGCGTGCTGCTGATGGGCGCGGCTGCCGCGCATGCGGACGTTGCCACCGAGGACACCGTTCATGCCGGGATCGCGGTCGAACCCCTGACCATTGACTGTCTGGGAACAGGTACCACCTTGGGTGACCGGGCCCTCGAACCCTGCCGCATCCTTTCCGGCAACCGTCTGAGTCCGCAGGCCACGGGTCCATACTCCATTTTCGCGGAGGGCGATGAACCAACGGGACTCTCCATGTCGTCCATTCTCGAGTTTGAAGTTCAGGACGAGAATCTTGGGTCGCTTCTTCCGGAAACCGGTCTTTCGCTCATGCAGGATCCTGCCGACGAGAGGGGAAAAATTTCCATACGCAGGGTTTCCACGTCGCTCACGGGTCCGGAAGGCACGCTGACGGTGGGCAACAACTGGAGTAATTTCCAGGATTTTCTTCACCCGGCGGGCAGTTCGCTTGCGACCCGGGGGCTGACTGCGGAACAGCTGTCCTGGGCCACCCGGAAAGGGGTGGGTGAAATCAGTGTGGCGCTGGAGAGCGGTTACGAACTGATCGGTCACGATGAACATCTGGACGAGTCGCTGGCCGGTGTGCCGGATGAAAGAGACACGTCTTCGCCCACTATCTCGCTGTCCTGGCGTGGCGGCACGGATGACAGCCTGTACGGGATTTCCGCCCTGGGGCGGGAGTTGGAGCTTGACGATTACGACAACACCGGCACCACCAGCGATACCGGATGGGGACTGAACCTGTTCGGTGGCAGGCATTTCGGCGAGTTGTTCGCCGCGCTCAGCGTGACCCTGGGCAACAGCATCGACAGCTTCATACTCGGCAGGGTGGGTGACCGTGAGACCGCTTCGGCCGCAACCCGGTATCTGCATCCCGGCAACTCCATCAACATCAACCCGACCCTGAACTACCGCCTGAGTGAAAACGCGAATATTCACCTGTCCGTGAACCGCTTCTCTTCCGATGCTGAAGATGCGCCGCACGGCGTGGAGACGCTGGACACCATTCATCTCGGCTATTCCTGGACACCGTGGCCCAGCACCAGGCTCGACATTGAATTCGTCGGCAAGGATGTCGAGGGCACCGGTCCCATGGAAGATTCCAACAAGGTCAACTTCGCCGCCAGCAAGCGCTTCTAGCCCCGGAAACACCACGTCCGGGGAGCCCCGAGCATTCAAAGCACAGACGGGTCGTGCCGTAAAGCATGTCCGTGGGGTCTTCCCGCGGGTGGCATGCACCGGCCGGGATCCCCGTTACTTCAGGCTGTATCCGGGACTGCCCGGTCCAAGGGTGCCGGGTGCGGGCGGCAGTCAGCCGATGGCGGGAACTTCTCCGAATCGCCGGCTGAAGCGCTGGTTTTGCGGCTGCCGTATCTCCTTTCCCCCGAGGGTGTCTTCCCGGACGATCTCCTGCTTCTTCGGCAATTCCGGCATAGCGACGGTCGGGGAGACATCGTCCGCATGTCCGGATGGGGGATTGACGCCGGATTCCGGTTTGTCCGCGCGGACGCGGTCCTCCTGGTTTTCCCGTAACCCGGACCGCTTCTCACCGCCCGTCCCGCGAGGCGATTTGCCGCGCGCCTCCCGGTGCTGTTCCCGGCCGGAACCGTGCCTGCTACGGTCCCGGTCCCGGCCCCGGCCCCGGTGGCGGGGCGCCGCCTGGATGGGGGCGAGCATGGAAGGATCGATGGGATTCTTCGGCAGGCTGTGACCGATAAACTCCTCGATCTCCATGATCGAATAGGCATATTTTTCGCAGATGAAGCTGACGGCCTCACCGCTGGCTCCCGCCCTGGCGGTCCTGCCGATGCGGTGGACGTAGTCTTCGGCGTCCTGGGGCAGATCATAGTTGAACACATGACCGACCGAGGGAATGTGCAGGCCGCGGGCGGCGACATCGGTGGCCACCAGGACCCGCTTTTTTCCCTCCTTGAACTGGGCCAGCAGCTTTTCCCTTTTTTTCTGGGGGACATCGCCGGACAGGGTTGCGCTTTCGATGCCATTGACGAGCAGTGCATTGGCGACATCTTCCGCGGCATAGCGCGTGTTGACGAAGACGAGTACCCGGTCGGAACGGATCTGTTTCAGCTGGTTGACCAGCAGCGGCAGCTTTTCCTCGTCGCTGGGGTAGTAGCTGGTTTCCACCACCTTGTCCGCAATCACCTCGTCGCTGTCCACCTTGATTTCCATCGGACTGTTCATGTGCTCGAAGGCCAGTTCCATCACGCGATAGGACAGGGTGGCGGAATAGAGCAGGTTCAGCCGCTGGTCTGCAGCCGGCATCCGGCGCAGCAGATACCGGATGTCCCTGATGAATCCGAGATCAAACATCCGGTCTGCTTCATCCAGTATGGCTACGTCCGCATGCTTGAGGGAGAACAGGTTCTGGCGGTAGAAGTCGATCAGGCGTCCCGGGGTGCCGATCAGGATGTCGTTGTTCCCTGAGAGCATGTTCTTTTGCTGTTCGTAGCCGGTACCGCCGTAAACCAGTCCGATGGACAGCCCGGTAAACCGGCCGAGCAGCAGCGCATCCTTGTGTATCTGGATAGCCAGTTCCCGGGTGGGCGCAAGAATCAGTGCCCGGGGTTCACCCTGCTGGTATCCCGGCAGTGGTTCCCGGGTCAGCAGCCGCTGACAGCAGGCAAGCAGAAACGCGATGGTCTTGCCGGTTCCGGTCTTGGCCTGCCCCGCCACGTCCGTGCCGTCCAGGGCATGCGGCAGCGACTGCGCCTGGATCGGTGTACAGTATTCAAACCCGGCTTCTGCCAGTCCTCGAAGCAGGCGATCATCCAGTGAAAATTCTGTAAACTTATGATCTGTAAGATGTTTTTCCGTCATTCTCGTTGTCGGCCCGCATCACGGGCGGGCAAGAAATATTTTGGGCGAAAAGCCTTGATTCAATAATCCGATGATTGCATATTACGACGATTCACTCCTATTCCCATACGAACCACATGTCCAACAAAATCGTGCACGTAAGCGATGAATCCTTCGCCGATGAAGTGTTGAATGCAGAAGGCCCTGTGCTGATAGATTACTGGGCGGAATGGTGCGGACCCTGCAAGATGATCGCGCCAATCCTGGACGAACTTGCCGAAGAATATGGCGGCAGGTTGAAAATCGCCAAGCTTAACATTGATGACAATCCGGAAACACCTCCGAAGTTCGGCATCCGCGGCATCCCCACCCTGATGCTGTTCAAGGACGGAAACGTCGAGGCCACCAAGGTGGGCGCGGTATCGAAGTCGCAGCTTGCGGCATTTATAGAAAGCAACGTCGAATCCGCCGCATCCTGAGCTGGCAGGCGGATCCGGCGCATGCCAGTACGGTTCGGAATGCGCGGGTCTGGCCACGCTTTCCGTGTTCTTGGACTGGCGGGGCAGGGATAGCAGGCAGGCCGGGTCCCAAGGCCTGTGTTCCGGTGCTGGACATCTGCCCCTTACGGCATTATTATTCACTTACCGCATCCTCCTCGCAGTCGTTCAGACTGCTCCAGAAGTTATCTGGCGTCAGGTATCCCTGGATATCCTGCCAAGTTTCCAAACACAGTGAGCGCAAGGTTCAGCGCACTTATTAACACAGACTATCTCCCCCATGTCGATCAGCCCAGAAGCCAAGCCCAAGGCACCCCGCAATCCTTCAAGGCAGCCCCTCCCGCCGGAGTACCAGGAGGCGCCGCCGATCAGTCTCACGGAACTGAAAGAGAAAAAGCCCATTGAACTCGCGGAACTGGCCCGTGAACTGAATCTCGACAACATTACCAGGCTGCGCAAGCAGGACCAGATCTTCGCCATACTGAAGGCCCAGGCCCGCAAGGGCCAGAGGGTCATGGGCGAGGGCGTGGTGGAGATCCTGCAGGACGGCTTCGGTTTTCTTCGGTCCGCTTCATCTTCCTACCTGGCCGGCCCCGATGACATCTACATGTCACCGAGCCAGATCCGGCGGTTCGGATTGCGCACCGGGGATACCGTTTCGGGACTGATCCGTCCACCCAAGGATTCGGAGCGCTATTTCGCGTTGCTGAAAGTCGAGCAGATCAATTTCCAGACGCCGGAAGAGGCGAAGAAGAAGATCCTGTTCGAGAACCTGACTCCGCTGCATCCCGACGAGCGCCTGATTCTGGAGCGTGAGAACGGATCCAGCGAGGATCTCACCGGCCGGGTGATCGACCTGATTGCCCCCATCGGCAAGGGACAAAGGGGCCTCATCGTGTCGGCGCCGAAGACCGGGAAAACCGTGATGCTGCAGCAGATGGCGCAGTCCATCACCAGGATGAACCCGGAAGTGATGCTGATGGTGCTGCTGATCGACGAACGGCCGGAGGAGGTGACGGAAATGCAGCGCACCGTGCGCGGGGAGGTCGTCTCCAGCACCTTCGACGAACCTGCAGCCCGCCATGTCCAGGTGGCCGAAATGGTGATCGAGAAAGCCAAGCGGCTGGTGGAGCACAAGAAGGACGTTGTGATTCTGCTGGATTCCATCACCCGGCTGGCGAGGGCCTACAACACGGTGGCACCGGCTTCCGGCAAGGTGCTCACCGGCGGCGTGGATGCCAATGCACTGCAACGGCCGAAGCGTTTTTTCGGCGCGGCGCGAAATATCGAGGAGGGAGGAAGCCTGACCATTCTCGCCACGGCGCTGATCGACACCGGATCCAAGATGGACGACGTGATCTACGAGGAATTCAAGGGCACCGGCAACATGGAGATCCATCTCGATCGCCGGATCGCGGAGAAACGGGTGTATCCGGCGATGAACATCAACCGTTCCGGCACCCGCCGGGAAGAACTGCTGACGGACCCCGCGGAGCTGCAGAAAATCTGGCTGCTGCGCAAACTGCTGCATCCCATGGATGACCTGCAGGCAGTGGAGTTCCTGATCGACAAGCTGAGGGCAACCAAGAACAACGCGGAGTTCATCAAGTCGATGAACCGGTGACGGCTCCCGGCATCGGCCGGAGCGGGCATCTTTGCACGTGCTTTCCCTTGAATCGTGCGGGATATTTCACTACCATCGCGCCCCTGCTTGGCAATCCACTCGGCGGCGGCGTCCGCGTTCCAGGAGACAGACATGAAATCAGGCATTCATCCGGAATACAGTGAAATCACGGTGACCTGTGCCTGCGGGAACAGCTTCCAGACCCGGTCCACGCTGGGCAAGGACCTCCACATCGAAATTTGCTCGTCCTGCCATCCTTTCTACACCGGGAAGCAGAAGGTGGTGGACACCGCAGGTCGGGTCGGCAGGTTCCAGGCCCGTTACAACCGGAAGTGATCGGGCCGGGGGAACCCATGAAAAAGGCGCCTGCAGGGCGCCTTTTTCATGGAGCCCGGCACCCCGGCCGGGCGGCAGCGCCATGATTCCCGGGACCGGAGACCGGCCTTCCGGAACGGTGCTGGCGGATGGGATCAGCCTTGTCGATGCCGTTGGCGTGGTTGCGGACAGCCTTGTGTCGGGTGGCCTTTGTTTCGGTCACGGTACCGATGACGCCGCCGGTGAGGCGGAGTGGCTGGTACTGTGGGCCTGTGGAATGACTCCGGCCGAGCCGGCTGTCCCCTGGGAGCGCCGGCTGTCCAAAAATGAGCGGGTGACGATCTCGAGCCTCCTTGATCGGCGCATCCGTAGCCGCAGGCCGCTTGCCTACCTGCTTGGAGAGGCCTGGTTCGCCGGCTACCGGTTCACCGTCGACGAGCGGGTACTGGTGCCGCGCTCCTATTTCGCCGAATGGATACCCGACCGTTTCGAACCCTGGATAGAACCCGGTAACATCCACTCCATCCTGGACCTGTGCTGCGGCAGCGGGTGCATCGGTATCGCCGCGGCAATGGCGTTTCCCCGGGCCCGGGTCCTGCTGAGCGATCTTTCGGCGGATGCGCTCGCGGTGGCGGAGCGCAACGTTTTGCGCCATGGGGTTTCGGACCGGGTGGAGATCAACCAGGGGGACCGGTTCGAGGGGATTGCCCGCCGTTTCGATCTGATTCTGTGCAATCCGCCCTATGTTTCGGGAAGTCGGATGGATACACTACCCCCGGAGTACCTGGCCGAGCCCCGGCTGGGACTGGAAGCCGGGGAGGATGGCCTGGATTTCATCGCGCCGCTGCTGGAATCCGCCCGGGACTATCTGAATCCGGGCGGTTCACTCATGGTCGAGGCGGGGAGTGCCGGGCAGGCCGTCCTTGATCGATGGCCGTCGGTGCCTTTCACCTGGCTGGCGACGCGGAACGATGATCAGGTACTGTTCATGCTGCGCATCGAAGAGCTCGCGCGGCATGGATTCTGAATCCGCGGTCCCCGCTCCCGGGCGCTGAACGAGTAGAAACGAGCTGGAAAGATGCAGAATCAGACCCTATACCAACAGGCCTGCCGGGTCATACCCGGGGGCGTCAATTCCCCGGTACGGGCGTTCCGCTCCGTCGGCGGCAGCCCGGTGTTCATCTCAAGGGCCAAGGGCAGCCGCATCTTTGCCGAGGATGGAACCGGATACATCGACTACGTGGGATCCTGGGGACCGATGATACTCGGACACGCCCACCCGGATGTGGTCTCGGCAGTCGCCCTCCAGTCCGCGAATGGCCTCAGTTTCGGTGCGCCCACCGTGATCGAGACGGAAATGGCGGAACTCGTCTGCCGGCGATTGCCCTGGGTGGAGAAGGTGCGCATGGTGAACTCGGGCACCGAGGCGACCATGAGCGCGATCCGGCTGGCCCGGGGATTCACCGGCCGGGACAGGATCATCAAGTTCGAGGGCTGTTATCACGGCCACGCGGACAGCCTCCTGGTCAAGGCGGGATCCGGTGCGCTGACGCTCGGTGTCCCCACCTCCCCCGGGGTGCCGGCGGACACGGTCAAGGACACCCTGACGGCCGGGTACAATGACCTCGACTCGGTGCAGCGGATTTTCGATTCGGTGGGCGATGAGGTTGCGGCGGTCATTCTCGAACCGGTGGCCGGCAACATGAACTGCGTGCCCCCGGTCGAGGGGTTTCTCGAGGGGCTCCGCAGCCTGTGTGACCGGCACGACAGCCTGCTCATCATGGACGAGGTCATGACCGGCTTTCGCGTGGGCTTTCAGGGTGCCCAGGGGCGTTACGGCGTTCCGGGCGACATCACGGTCCTTGGCAAGATCATCGGCGGGGGCATGCCGGTGGGCGCGTTCGGCGCCCGGGCGGAGATCATGTCCCACCTGGCACCGGAAGGGGGGGTCTACCAGGCCGGTACCCTGTCGGGAAATCCCGTGGCGATGGCCGCGGGAATTGCCACGTTGCGTGGAACCGAAGCGCAGGGCTTTTACCAGTCCCTGGAACAACGGACGGGGCAGCTGGTGGAAGGCATTCTGGAGGCGGCCCGGGAACAGGGCATTCCCATGCGGTCCAACCGCGTGGGTGCGATGTTCGGCCTGTTCTTTACCGACAGGCCCGCGGTCACGGGATTCGCCGATGTCGGTGCCTGCGACAATGAGCGGTTCAACCGGTTTTTCCACGGCATGCTCGAGGAGGGCGTCTATCTGGCGCCGTCGGCATTCGAGGCCGGGTTCGTATCCGCGGCGCATACCGAGGAGGACATTGCGGCCACGGTCGATGCCGCCTGCAGGGTGTTCGCACGAATCGGGTGAACATCGCGCCGGTGGCCCGGTGCCGGCTGTCAGGCCACTTCCGCCCGGTCCCCGTTCGCGGCCAGCCAGCTTCTGCGGTCGGCGGCGCGCTTTCTCGCGAGCAGCATGTCCATGGTTTCATGGGGCCTGTCCCCGGCGTCCATCTTGAGCTGCACAAGACTGCGTGAATCCGGGTTCATGGTGGTTTCCCTGAGCTGGAGGGGGTTCATTTCACCGAGCCCCTTGAACCGTTGCACGTTGACCTTGCCGCGGATTTTTTCCTCTTCGATCCGGGCGAGAATCCGCTCCTTTCCCGCGTCGTCAAGCGCATAGTACGCCGTCTTGGCCACATCGATCCGGTACAGTGGCGGCATGGCAACGCAAACACGGCCGGCTTCGACCAGCTTCCTGAAGTGGCGCAGAAACAATGCACACAACAAGGTGGCGATATGCAGGCCATCCGAATCCGCATCGGCGAGGATACAGATCCGGCCATAGCGCAGTCCCGAAAGATCCTCGGACCCGGGGTCTACACCGAGAGCTACAGCGATATCGTGGACCTCCTGGGATGCCAGCACTTCGGCGGGATCCACTTCCCAAGTGTTCAGAATCTTGCCCCTGAGGGGCATGATCGCCTGGAACACCCGATCCCTTGCCTGTTTGGCGGAACCTCCGGCGGAGTCGCCCTCGACGAGAAACAGCTCGGTCCGTTCCAGGTCGTCGCTGGTGCAGTCCGCCAGTTTTCCGGGCAATGCCGGCCCGCTGGTGATTTTCTTCCGTTGCACCCGCTTGCCCGCGCGCAGCCGGCGCTGGGCCGATTCGATGGCCAACAGGGCGATCCTCTCCGCCTCCTTCACATGCTGGTTCAGCCACAGGCTCAATTCGTCCTTTGCGGCGGACTGGATGAGCGTCGCTGCTTCCCTGGAACCGAGGCGGTCCTTGGTCTGGCCGCTGAACTGGGGGTCGTGCATTCTGAGGGACAGGACATAGGTGCAGTTGTTCCAGACATCCTCGGGGGTTATCTTGATTCCCCTCGGGAGCAGGTCGCGGAACTCGCAGAATTCGCGTATGGCCTCGGTAAACCCGCTGCGCAGACCGGAAACATGCGAGCCGCCCTGCGCCGTGGGGATCAGGTTGACGTAACTTTCGGTGACGCACTCGCCGCCATCCGTTACCCATGCCATTGCCCAGTCGATTTCACCGTCATCGCCCTTGTGGTGAAAGACGCAGGGCGATTCGGGCACGAGTCCCGCTCCTTCAAGAGCCCCGGCGAGGTACTCAACAAGGCCGTCCTCGTACTGCCAGCGTTCGCTGTTCTCCGGATGGACCTCGTCCTCGTACACAACCTCGAGACCCGGACATAGTACCGCCTTCGCGCGCAAGGCTCGTTTCAGGCGGGGAACATGAAACCTGGAAGAGTCGAAAAAGGCGGGGTCCGGGTGAAAGCGCAAGGTGGTGCCGGTATTGCGTTGACCGACCTGTCCGACAACCTTGAGCTCCCCCTTTTTCTCACCGTTGGTGAATGCCATGTAGTGCTCATTGCCGTTGCGCCGGACCCAGACCTCGAGGTGGTCCGAGAGCGCGTTGACAACGGATACCCCGACACCGTGCAGTCCGCCCGAATAATTGTAGGCGTCCCCGGAAAACTTGCCTCCCGCATGGAGGCGCGTGAGGATGAGTTCCACACCGGTCACGCCATGTTCCTCGTGCAGGTCGACCGGCATGCCCCGGCCATCGTCACGTACGGTCATCGCTCCGTCCCTGTGCAGCGTGATCTCGATCCTGCGGGCGAATCCGGCGATTGCCTCGTCCACGCTGTTGTCGATCACCTCATGGGCGAGGTGGTTCGGACGGTCCGTTTCCGTGAACATCCCCGGACGTTTTCTCACGGGGTCGAGTCCGGAAAGGACTTCTATGGCCGATGCATCGTAGGAACTGCTCATTTCAACGCCGTGGATTCGATTGGGCGGATGATAACCCAGCCCCGTGCCGGGTGCGTGCCCGGGGCGCCTGCATGGGGACGAATCTCTGATAGAATTCGCCGCCAGTCAATGCCTTCCGTCCCCCGGTCCCCGCGATGTCGACGACAAAAAAATCCGCCACCCCGGACTTCGAAAAACTGCTTGCCGAACTGGAGGATATCGTACAGCGCATGGAACAGGGGGAGCAGACACTCGAGCAGACCATGAAGGACTTCGAGCGCGGCATGGAACTGTCGGAAAAATGCCAGGAAAGCCTTGACAAGGCCCAACAGCGGGTGGACAAGCTGGTCAAGAAGCACGGCATCTACCAGGTGGAGTCGGGGCGTGACATATTGGAGGGTGATGAACGGTACGATCCCGGCGGTGAAGACCCTGACGCCGATGAATACTGACTCCATGAATCCAGTGCAGTCACATGCCGGGGGATGATTTCGGTGAGCACTGGCGTCGCTGCCGGGAGCGTACGGAGTCGGCGCTCAAGGGGGTGTTCGAACAACAGCCGGCCATACCTGCCGGGCTCATGGACGCAATGCGTTACGCCACGCTGGACGGCGGCAAGCGGCTGCGGGCCATGCTCGTTTACGCCGCGGGGGAGCAACTGAAAGGTTGCAGGCCCGCATCGGGGGACGTGCTCGATGCCGCCGCCGCCGCCGTGGAACTGGTGCATGCCTACTCCCTCGTGCACGACGATCTGCCCGCCATGGATGACGACGACCTGCGAAGGGGCAGACCCACATGCCACCGCATGTTTGACGAAGCCACTGCCATCCTGGCGGGTGACGCCCTGCAGTCACTGGCGTTCGAAATATTGTGCGACGGGGACCCGCGGTCCCTGTCGGCGGAAAGGCGGCTTAGCATGGTGAACTGCCTGGCAGCCGGCATCGGCGGGTCCGGAATGGCCGGCGGGCAGATGCTGGACATGGCGGCCACCGGCCAGACGCTCGACCTCGAGGATCTGGCTACCATGCATGGCATGAAAACCGGGGCCCTGATACGCACATGCTGCGTGCTGGGCGGCCTTGCGGCCGCGGAGTCCACGGAATCACAGCTCAACGCGCTGGACAGTTACGGCAAGGCCATCGGCATGGCGTTCCAGATCGTCGACGACATTCTGGATGTCACCACGGACAGCACCGTTCTCGGAAAGGACAGCGGGTCGGACGACAGGATGCAGAAGACCACCTTTGTCTCCCTTCTGGGACTGGATGAGGCCCGCGTCCAGAGGGACCGGTGGCATGAGGCCGCCCTCGAAAATGCCTGCGCCCTGGGTGACAATGGTGGTATATTTCATCAGATCGCAAATTTTGTTGTTGCCCGAAGCTACTGATTACAGTTGCAAATATGCATTAACAAATAACAACAATACGAATGAATCCTGGTTGCCGATACCATGCCTGAAACAGCCGAGTACCCGCTCCTGTATTCCATCGACACGCCGCGCCAGCTCAAGCTGCTGCAACCTGAGCAACTGCCCCAGCTGGCGGAGGAACTGCGCCGTTTCCTGATCGAGGTGACATCCCAGACAGGAGGGCATCTGGCGCCGGGACTGGGGGCAGTGGAACTCACGCTGGCATTGCATTACGTTTTCGATACGCCGAAGGATCGGCTGGTCTGGGATATCGGCCACCAGGCATACCCGCACAAGATCATCACCGGCCGGCGGGACCGGTTTACCACCATCCGGCAGTTCGGCGGACTGTCCGGATTCCTGAAGAGGACGGAAAGCGAATACGACACTTTCGGTGCCGGACATGCGAGCACCTCGGTGAGCGCGGCCCTGGGGATGGCCGTGGCGGCGAGCGCCAGGGGAGAGGACCGCGAGGTGGTGGCGGTGATCGGTGACGGTGCCCTGACCGGGGGCATGGCCTACGAGGCCCTCAACAATGCCGGCGACCTGGACGCCAACCTGCTGGTGATTCTGAATGACAATGAAATGTCGATATCACCCAATGTGGGGGCAATATCCAACTATCTCGCGCGGATACTCTCCGGCCGTACATACACCTCCGTGCGCGAGAGCAAGACCGTTCTCAGCACCCTGCCTCCCCCCCTGGTCAGCTATGCCCGCCGTTGTGAGGAACATATCAAGGGCATGTTGATGCCAAGTACCCTGTTCGAGGAGCTTGGTTTCTACTACATCGGTCCCGTGGACGGTCATGACCTGAAATCGCTGGTCAAGACCCTTGAGAACATGCGCGACCTGGATGGTCCGAGATTCCTGCACGTGGTAACCCAGAAAGGCAAGGGCTATGAACCCGCCGAGAGCGATCCCTGCGTGTATCATGGCGTGTCGCCGTTCAATCCCAGTACCGGGAAGCTGGAGTCCAAGCCGGTGAAGACCCGCACCTTCACCAATGTATTCGGCGACTGGCTATGCGACATGGCCGGGATGGACGACCGGCTGATGGGGATCACACCGGCCATGCGCGAGGGGTCCGGCCTGGTGAAATTTTCCACGATCTATCCCGATCGATATTTCGATGTGGGCATTGCGGAACAGCATTCACTGACTTTTGCCGCCGGGCTGGCCTGCGAGGGGCTCAAGCCGGTGGTGGCGATCTACTCGACTTTCCTGCAGCGGGCCTATGACCAGCTGATCCACGATATCTCCATACAGGATCTGGATGTCCTTTTCGCCATCGATCGGGCGGGATTCGTGGGTGCCGACGGCGCCACCCATTCCGGGACCTACGATTATTCATACCTGCGCTGCATTCCCAACATGCTGATCATGGCACCGGCGGACGAAGCGGAATGCCGCAACATGCTCTATACCGGGTTCATGCACCAGGGACCCGCGACGGTCAGGTATCCCCGGGGAGGCGGCCCGGGCGTGGCCGAGTCCGAAGACATGGAAATGCTGCCCATCGGCAAGGGCGAGATCCGGCGGCAGGGGAGGGATGTGGCCATCCTTGCTTTCGGCACCCTGCTCGCACCGGCGCTGGAAGCCGCGGAGACACTGGATGCAACTGTGGCGAACATGCGCTTCGTGAAACCGCTGGACCGGGAACTGGTGCTGGGCCTGGCGGAATCCCATGGCTGCCTGGTCACCGTGGAGGATCACGTGGTCGCCGGCGGAGCGGGATCGGCGGTCAATGAACTGCTGCTTGCCGAGCAACGGCAGGTGGATGTGATCAACCTGGGTGCGCCGGACAGGCACTTCGATCACGGCAGCCAGCAGCAGCAGCTCACCGCATGCGGCCTTGATCCGGAGGGAATCGTTGCCGCGGTCCAGGACCGCCTGGGCACCAGGGATGACAGCGGGCAGACCACCAACGTCAAGCCCCTGCGCCGCTGACGCTCAGCGTCGGGCGCCGGCGAATGCCCTGGGCGGCTACTGCTGACTGAGCTTCAGGGTGACGATGTTTCCGAGGACGTTCCGGATTTCCTCCAGGGTAAGGTAGCTGCGCTCGAATGGAACGGCGAAAATCCCGCACTTCAGTTCCCTGACGCGGGGCTGGCTGGCGGACTCGAGCCGGACAGTGGTCATCATGTATTCGGCGCTGTAGTCCTGAAAGGACAGGGAGGACATCGCGTACCGGACGTTCGGCAACAGGGCTCCCGAATACTCGATGCGGCTCGTGAGTCCCTTCACGGTGAACAGGTCGGGATGGATCATGAACCCGGAGTCGATCACCTGAGGGTCGCGGAACACGTGAAAATAACAGTACGGTTCCCGGTGTGCCCGATCGGCGCCGGCGACGACCCTGCCATGCTGGAGGTAGACCCGTGCGCCGGCGGCGGCCCGGACGGCGTGATGCAGTTCCACTTCGTCCCCCAGATGGATTTGGCGGGCGGCCGGAGTAGCGATGGAACCGAATGCGCCGGCTCCCAGCGGGACCAGCATCAGTACCATGGCGATCCGGCGGCACCAGAAAACCGTCCGCCCCCGGACGGTCTGCGGGATGCCGGTTCCTGGATTTCCTGTCGGTTGCTTCATGACTGTACCATTGTGTCGGTTGGGGGGTTGCGCAGCCAGTGCCCCTGTTGCATGCCTTCAGCTTAACCAGTATTCGATGGCGCGGGCAAGACAAACGCCGCCGTGTCGAGGCTTCTGGTAAAATCCCGCGTTGGTCAAGATTCGCCGGACGCGATCATACTGCTCTCCACTGTAGACACGATGCCTGATCGCCAAGTTCCCGACCTGCTTGAAGGCCCCATGGTCGAAGTGTCGGACGTGCAGTTCGGTTATGACGGAAGGGAGGTTTTTTCAGGACTGAACCTTCGAATACCCCGAGGCAAGGTCACTGTCGTGATGGGGCCGAGCGGATGCGGCAAATCCACGCTGTTGAGCTTCATCGGCGGCCGGTTGAGGCCCGGAAAGGGCAGTGTGCGATTCGATGGCGATGAGGTGCCCTACGGCGCCGGTGAGCGTCTTTACGCCATGCGTCGGAACATGGGCATGCTTTTCCAGAGCAGCGCACTTCTGACCGACCTGACGGTTTTCGAAAACGTGGCCTTTCCCCTGCGTGAACAGACCGATCTCCCGGAGTCGCTGATCCGCATCCTGGTGCTGATGAAACTCGAACTGGTGGGGTTGCGCGGCGCACGGGAACTCCTGCCGTCATCCCTGTCCGGTGGTATGGCGCGCCGGGTGGCCCTGGCCCGGGCCATCGTGCTGGATCCCGCGATGATCATGTACGACGAGCCCTTCGTTGGTCTTGACCCCATTTCCATGGGAGTGATCGTCAAACTGATCCGGGAACTCAACGATGCGCTGGGGCTGACCTCCATCGTCGTTACCCACGATGTGCGGGAAGGCTGCAGTATAGCCGATTACGTCTACCTCCTCGGCAACGGGCAGGTCATCGGCCATGGCCCACCCGAGGAAGTGATGCAAAGCGAACAGCCGGAAACCCGGCAATTCATGCAGGGCCTGCCGGATGGTCCCGTGGGCTATCACTATCCGGCAGAAGATTATCTCGCCGATCTGAGAGGCCCTGGCTGATGCCGTGGATACAGCAGCTTGGCCGGACCGGGATCGACTTCGTCTCCCGTCTGGGGCATGCCGTGGTGTTTCTCCTGCATGCCCTGTCCGGCGCCTTTCGTTGTCTGCCGAGGTTCGACCTGGTCGTTCAGCAGCTTTATTCCATCGGGGTTCTGACCGTCCTCATCATCCTTGTATCCGGCTTTTTCGTGGGCATGGTGCTGGGGATGCAGGGCTATTACCAGTTGGTGAATTTCAGCGCCGAATCCAGTCTTGGCCTGGTTGTCGCCCTGTTCCTGGTGCGCGAACTCGGACCGGTTCTGGCTGCGCTGTTGTTCGCCGGGCGGGCGGGGTCCGCGCTGACTGCCGAGATCGGGCTCATGAAGGCCACGGAACAGCTCTCCGCCATGGAGATGATGGCGGTAGACCCCATGAAACGGGTCATCGGCCCCCGGTTCGTTGCCGGGATCATCGCGCTGCCGCTGCTGGCGGCCATGATGAGCGCCATCGGCATACTGGGCGGTTACCTGATGGGCCATGGACAGTTCGGTGTAGACTCCGGTGTGTACTGGTCATCGATGAACGAAGGCGTGGACCTGGTTGACGATGTGCTCAACGGCATCATCAAGAGTATCGTGTTCGGGTTTGTCGTGACCTGGATCGCGTTGTTTGAGGGTTATGACGCGATACCGACGTCCGAGGGAGTCAGCAGGGCCACCACGCGCACCGTGGTGACTTCTTCCCTGGCGGTGCTTGGCGGGGACTTTATCCTCACCGCTTTGATGTTTGGAGGCTTGTGAAGGTGCAGAAGAAATCCATCGAAATCTGGGTCGGCCTGTTCGTTGTTCTGGGTATCGCGGCCCTCGCCATGCTGGCGCTGAAGGTCAGCGGGTCCACCGGAACCGGGGGTGATGTCTACCGGATACATGCGCGGTTCCAGAATGTCGGCGGGCTCAGCGTTAAGTCCCCGGTGATGGTAGGAGGGGTGCGAATCGGACGCGTGGCCGAAATCTCCATCGACAAGGACGACTACAGCGCGGTCGTGGGTATGGACATTGCCGAGCACTATGACAACCTGCCCATCGACACGGGTGCCAGCATCCTCACCTCCGGTCTCCTGGGAGCCCAATTCGTGGGCCTCGATCCCGGGGCGGAAGACATCTTCCTCCAGGAAGACGACGAGATCGAGATTACCCAGTCGGCGATCCAGCTCGAATCCCTGATCGGTCAGTTCATGTTCAGCCTGGCCGGTAATAATGACGATGAAGGCAACTAGCGCCACGCTGCAACCCGGAGTCAAACCCATGGACATCACCGTCGGGAGCAATTCCAGCTCCGTCCCGGCCAACATGTTTGCCACGGTCCTGTTCGCACTTTGCATGGGCATCCTGGTCAGCCTGCCCGTCCGGGCCGAGCCGGCACCGGAACAGGTCATCCAGATGGCTGTTGAGGAATTGCTGGAGGAATTCACCCTGCGAAGGGGCGAACTGGAAGGTGACCACCCGGCGCTCTATCACATGGTGGCCCGTGTCACCCATCCATACTTCGATTTCAGCAGGATATCCAAGCTGGTGCTCGCCCAGAACTGGAAGTCCGCCAGCTCGGAGCAGCGCAGGCAGTTCGGCATGGAATTCCGGAAACTGCTGATCCGTACCTATGCCACGGCTCTGTTCCAATATTCCGGCGACGGAACGATGGCGTTCAATACCACCCGGATCAAGGAGAGAGGCGGGATGAAATTCGCCACCGTGGAGTCCGAGATCACCCTGGCGGACGGCCCTCCCATCCCACTGAGTTATTCCATGATCCTGGACGGCGACGGCCGGTGGAAGATCTATAACATGACCATCGCGGGGGTTAATCTCGTCACCAACTACCGCAAGATCTACAGTGCCTCCATCCGCAGTCTCGGGCTGGATGGTCTGATCGGGTCCATGCGGGAAGCCAATCACGTGATGAGGCCAGGCTGAGAGCCGCCCGTGACGGAAATGGCGCAGGTGATACATACCGATACCGGTCTGTCGCTCCGTGGAGACCTAACCGTTGACACGGTGAACGGCGCGCTTCAGGCCAACCGGGGGTTTGCCGGGAATGAATGCACCCTGGATCTAGCGGCGGTCGACAATGTCGACAGCGCCGGGCTGGCCCTGCTGGTGTACTGGATGCAGGAGGCCGCAGCCAGAAACTGCAGGCTGCGTCCGTGCAATGTCCCGGACCGGATCAGGTCGCTGATGCGGATTCTGGGCCTGACTGAACTGCTGGATCCCGAGCCGTCGGAGGATTCCGGTAAGGGCTGAGCGGTCGCGCTGCACGCCCTTGTGTTTTCCCCACCGGTCCCCATCTGAAATCCACTTGCCAGATACCCCACAACTCATGGTAACCCCGAAAGACATAGAAGACTGGATCTGCGCCGGCCTGCCGGGCACCGAGGTGACGGTGGAAGGGGACGGCGCACACTTCGATGCAGTGATCATTCACCCGGACTTCGCCGGCAAGTCGCTGGTGCAGCGTCACCAGATGGTATATCAGGCTCTGGGTGATAAAATGAGGTCTCAAATCCACGCGCTGTCCATGAAAACCCTGACCCCGGAAGAGCACCGGGACTGACGCATCAATATTTTTTCAGGAGTCCAGAAACATGACCATACAAGACCAGTTGAAGGAAGTCATCGAGGGCAACGAAATCGTGCTCTTCATGAAAGGTACCCCGGATTTTCCGCAATGCGGCTTCTCCAGCCGTACGGCCTCCATCCTGCAGGCACTGGATGTCCGATTTGCATCAGTGGACGTGCTTGCCGACCACATGGTCAGGGAGGGCATCAAGGAGTACTCCCAATGGCCCACCATTCCGCAACTCTATATACATGGCCAGTTTGTCGGCGGCTGTGACATCGTCACCGAGATGTATGAAAACGGTGACCTGCAGAATCTGCTGAACCAGGCAGCCTGACCCGCCATACCCGAATTCCGTTTCCCTTCCCCGGAACGCACGGCTCATCCGCTTCCGGCGGGTGACAGCAACCACGGCTCGGCGAAGCCGCTTACTTGCTGTTTATCAGACAGTTACTACCAAATTGCCTGGGTAATTGTTACAGTAATATGACAGTTCGGGAGTTGTCGGAGGGTGATCCTGGAAAGGGTGCTCAGATTACTGCTTTCGGGGGCCGTGGTTTTGGCCGGGGGATGGTTGACGGGATTTGCCGGGGGAAATCATGGATTGCATGGAGGCGTGGCCCATGCCGGCGAGGTGATCACGGTCAAGCGCATCATCCCGGCCGACGATTTCCGGATCAGGCGGAACTACCGCCACATGAGCAATCTGCACCAGTCCGGACTAGCCGTCCTGCTTGAAGGAACCTCTGCACAGATCGCCCGACTGGCCGGCTGGCTCGACGAGATCTCCAGCACGAGTATCGGGCGGGAGACCCTGGAGGCGATCTACAGAAGCGGCAACACGGTCACCATCCGCCATTCGGAGTGGGCGCTGGTTGCATCCGGCAGGACCCTCGCTCCGGTTTCAGCCAAGCTCATTGACGGCCGGGGGGATGATGCGACCATCCTGTTTGATGCCCGCATACCGGACTCCGGTAGTCACATCGTGTATGACAGCGCAAGGAATCCGATCGGGTTCTCGGCTGTCCAGAACCTCTTCCATGAACTGTCCCATGCCCGTCACATGTCCAATGGTACCTGGCGGTATTTCGATTCCGAGGGGCAGGCCATTGAGGAGGAAAACCGGTTCCGGCAGCAGTACGCGCGGACACAGGGGCATTCGGGGGATGGGATACCCCTTCGGGTGGGCAAACGGGGCGAGCAGATCTGGGAACCCTGCTCTGAAGATCTTTACGGCTTCAATTTCAGTCGCCGCTACGCGTTGAGTTTCGAAGAACGGAAGTGAACGGTTCGGCCGTTCCAGGGGGTGGACGACTCAGGCTTCGAAATCAGGCTCGGGTACCGCAGACAGCACTGGCGGATTGAAACGAAGGCGGGCATCGGCGACCAGCAGCGCCCGATCGCAATTGAAGACGCCCTGGTCCAGGGTGTGCGGCGATATGGCAGCGAGCCGATGCAGGACAACACCCGGTAGCCCGGAAACCGCCCGATGGGGGTGGAATCACCGCCATTTTCCCGCTGCACCGACGTCCGAAGTGTGTCGCATGCAAGAAGCAGTGCAACTCCATGCCCGATGCAAGGCGCTCACTCCTTTCCCGGTTCGGGCATGCGGTATCCGACGCCGCGCTCGTTGAAGATCCAGGTGGGATTTGCCGCGTCGTCGCCGAGCTTTCGGCGGAGGTTCCTGACGAAAATGCGCACGAGGTTTGCGTCGGCTTTGCCGCGCCCGCTCCAGACCCGGGCCAGCAGCGTATCGTAGGCCACAACACGTCCCGCGTTGAGCGAGAGTGCGCGAAGGAGTTCAAACTCGGTGGCGGTAAGGACGACCGGATCGCCACAGATCGTTACCCGGTGCCGGTCGTAGTCGATCGCGAGTTCGCCGAGCACGAACGGCTCGGGTTCCTCGTGCCTGCGCAGCGCAGCGCGGACCCGGGCCACCAGTTCGGTTGGCGAGAAGGGCTTGACGATGTAGTCGGCAGCGCCGGATTCGAGGGCCCTGGCGACAGTCTCGTCGCGCCCGTAGCCGGAGATGAAGATGACCGGCAGGTTGGAGAGCTCCGGGATGCCCTCCATCAGCGTGATACCGTCTTCACCGGGCAGCACCACGTCAAGCAGCACCAGCCGCGGCTTCTCGGTGCGGACGATGTGGGCGAGGTCCTGCGGCTCTCCGGTCACCAGCGGGTCGTAGCCGGCCTTGGTGAGTGCGTCGCGCGTGAAGCGGAGCGTGCGCGGATCGTCGTCGACCACCAGGATGCGCGCCGGCTCGCCCTTCTCCCCGGCCGCCGTCGGCATACCGGTGGCCACTTCGGCGTCGGGCTCCCCGGCGATGGGCAGCGTGAAGGTGACGGTGGCGCCGTGCCCGACGCCGGCGCTCTCGGCCCGGATGCGGCCGCCATGGGCCTCCACCAGCCCCTTGCAGATCGCGAGCCCCAGGCCGTGGCCGGCCTTGGCCCGCTCGCCATCCCCGATGCCGGCGTGCTTGTTGAACAGTTGCGCGAGGCGCTCCGGCGCCACTCCCGGTCCCTTGTCGACGACCGAGATCGCGATATGGGCGTCCTCGCGCGCCGCCGAGACCCGGATGGGGGTGGACATCGGCGCGTGCCTCGCGGCGTTGGCGAAGAGGTTGTTGAGCACTTGCACGATGCGCCGGCGGTCGGCCATCGCGCGGGGCAGGCCGGCGGGCAGGTCGACGACGATGCTGTTCCGCCCGCCGCCGCCCAGGAACGTGTTTCGCGCCCGCTCCACCAGATCGGCCACCTCCGAGGATTCCGGCGTGACCGAGAGTGTGCCCGAGTCGATGCGACCCGCATCCAGCAGGTCGCCGATCAGGCCCCGCATGTGGTTCGCCTGCTCGGCGATGATCCGGTGGAACTCACGCATCTCTGCCGGGTCGAGCGCTTCCGCCTCCTCCAGCAGCGTCGTCGCCGAGCCCTTGATGGCGACCAGCGGTGCGCGCAGTTCATGGCCCACCAGACCCAGGAACTCGGTCTGCAGCCGTTCGATCTCGTCGAGCGGCGCCAGATCCTGAAAAGTCACCACCACCGTGCCGATGGCGTCTTCCTCGGTGCGGATCGACGTGGCGTTGACCAGCGTCCGAACGCTGCGGCCGTCCGGCACCGAAAGCACCATTTCCTCGTCGCGCATCGTCTCGCCGCTGTGAAGCAGTTCCGCCACGGGGAACTCGCTCAGGCTCACCTCGCTGCCGTCGGAGCGATGGAAGGACATTACCTCCAGGATCTGCTCGGTCGGACGGCCGGGCGTGCGCAGGCTCTCTCCGATGCGCCTTGCCTCGCGGTTGATCGACACTGCCCGGCCGCTCCCGGCATCGAACACCACGACTCCCACCGGGGAGGTCTCGACCAGGGCCTCGAGGTCGGCCCGTGCGCGGCGCGCGGAACTGTAGGTGCCCGCGTTGACGATCGCCGAGGCTGCCTGGGAAGCGAACAGCGTCATCACCTCCTCGTCCTCGTCGGTGAATACCTCGCCGTCCGTCTTGTCGGCGAGGAAGAAGCTGCCGACATCTGCATCCCGATGGCGCATCGGCGTGCCCTGGAAGGTCCGGGAGAACGCCGGGGCGGGCTCGATGCCGAGCGCGCGGACATAGCCCGAGAGGTCATCGAGCCGCAACGGCCCCGGCAGGCCGCGGAAGTGCCCGAACAGGCGGGCGTTGTCGGGCCAGGCGATGAGCTCGCGCTCTTCCTCCGGTTCGAAGCCCGAGAACATGAAATCCCGGGGCGCGCCCGCCTCGTCGACGGTGGCAATGACGCCCCAGCGGGCGCCGGTGAGCGCGCGGGCGCTGTCCATTACCTCACCCAGCACGGTGTCGAGGTCGAGACTGGCGTTGATGCGCAGGATAGCTGCATTCAGGGTTGCGATGCGCTGGCGCAGTGCCTTGTTCTCCCGCCTCAGATCGTCGATCTGCGTCACGGCCTCTTCCCCCGGTGAATCGGAATTTTCGGTATGCCCGGCAGGCATTGCATCGTGTCCGGCCGCAGGATTTGCGGTCCATCGGTGCGGCGACGGCCCACGGCGCTTTCCACGGGGGGATAGTAGCTCAATTTTATGAAAATTACATCTTACAGCTCGATATCCACACACATTTAACACATTGGCTGGTAAAACTCCCTGCAATCACAAAACACGTTGCGCCAGCGAAGTGGACGGGCTCCGCGTTCGCAGGTGTCCCATTGCAACTGCGGACAGCAACACCATTGCATAGAGGACCCATCATGGCACGCAAGCCGTTCCCTGGTTCTCCGTCCACGATTACCACAGGCGGAATTTGGGGAGGATCGGCGGAAAAACCGGTCGGTGTTTATACGGGGACAGGCGGCAATACCGGCATGCGCGGAAGTTGGTGTTCGCTCTTTGCGATGAAATGTAGACGTAACAGGATACTGGTAGGTATCAATTCCGACGTTGCGCGCGACGCTGGCCCGTCCGGGTCTTTGGCTGTTCGGCGCCTGTTTCGTGCTCTTCTCGATCCAGTGGCTTGCGTTGATGGCGTGGTTGCCGACCTTCCTGATCGAGATCCAGGGCCGCTCACCCGCCGGTTCCGCCCTGGTCACGGCGCTCATCGTCGCCTTCACCGCGCTCGGGTCCATCGGCGCTGCGCTGCTCATGCACCGGGGCGCTGCACGCGGGATGCTGATCGCCATCGCCTGCGGGGTCATGGGCCTTAGTGCCGCATTGCTGTTTGCGCCCCTTACGCCTGAATCCGCCAAGATACCCCTTGCACTGTGTTTCACCCTGATCGGCGGCCTCCTGCCGGCCGCCTGCCTGGAGGGAGGCGCCGCGCATGCGCCCAGCCGGAATCAGGTCGCCATGGCCAGCGGTTTCGTAGCACAGGGGGCCGCCCTGGGAAGCGTGATCGGCCCGCCGTTGCTTGCGGTTGCAATGAACTCCGTTGGCGACTGGTCATCTGCATGGTGGATGATGCTGATCTGCCCCGGTCTCGGACTGCTCATCGCCATCGCCGTTCTCAGGGCGGACGCACGACTTGCACCATTGCAGGGAGTCTAGACTGCGGTCTGGCGGCCATGCAGTTCATCTTCCTGTCCCGGCTCCGCCAGGCGTTCACGTCGTTCCCGCAGCCGCGTAATTACGGTGTTGAACTGATCCGGTTGCGATCGGTTGCCGAATCAGGTTCTGTTCATCATTTTCTGAAACTTGAACCGGGAAATCGGCAAGCCCGCAATCGCAGCATCAGGCGGTCCCGGCGGACGTATCATGCAGCACTGCCAGGTAATGCTTCGCAACCCACTGGTGGAAATGGTGCGAGCAGACATCGTGAACCGGCGAGAATGCGCCGCCCCGGTATCCGGGTGAGTTCCTGCCGATCTGCATCCGTTCGCAGGGTTCGATATCCTCGTTGAACACCGCTGTCCAGGCATCGAGGTTCGACTTTCTCTGGCGAAGATAACGGTCATCGTTGGCTTCGTCCCCGGCGTAGAAAATCATGAATTCCTCGCGGCACGAATCGGGTGATACCGGGGAGACGATCATGCCGAACACGTGGTTGGCTTGGAATCCCAGCAGCAGGTTGGGGAACAGGGCCGGGTATTCCCCCGTGGCCCGCCGGTCCGGATCCCAGCCGTTGAACAAGGGCAGGGGATCGTCACGGTCCAGGTCGGGGTCGAAGGTGGTCGTGACTTGGCCCGCGCACAGGTCGTCGATGATCTCGTTGTAGTGCCGGTTCAGCGGCGAGTAGCTGTTGAGCCCGGGATGGATGAAAGGCAGGTGATAGGCTTCCAGGAAATTCTCCAGTGCCAGTTTCCAGTTGCATCTGACGTCCATGGTTCCGCCATCGTGCGTGATGGCACGGCGAAGCTGGGATTCCCCGTCAGGTCCCATGAGGTTCCGGTACCTCTCCAGCACGGTGGTCACCGCCTCCTCGAACGGTGGGGCAGTGCCGTCGAGATTGACGAACAGGACGCCCAACCAGACATGGTGGCGGATGGGCTTCAGTCCGTGGTCGGCGCGGTGGAATCCGTCCACACAGTGGACACCCACGCCGCCGATATGGGGGGTTGCCTTGAGATCCCCGCCAAGACCGTAGGTCCAGGAATGGTACGGACAGACCAGGAGGCCATTGGTCTGTCGGGAGCCGCTGACCAGACGCAGACCGCGGTGACTGCAGACATTGTGGAACACCCGGATCTCGCCGTTGGTTTTCAATCGGCAGAGCAGGATCGGCAGGCCCATGAAATCCACCGCCCTGACCTCGCCGGGTGCCAGGGAGTCGGCAAAGGCGATGGCGGTCCAATGCGGAGCGAACAGATATTCGCGCTCGAACGCATAGGCCTCCTCGGAGGTATAGACCGCGTTCGGCATGCCCCGCGCCTCACCGGTCGGTTGCAGGACCGCCTGCAAATCGTCGGGTTCTATCAGGGACTGGATGGGTTGTGTCATGGCAATCGGATCGGGAAATCCCAACGGGGACCGGTGTTCACCGGGACCGGCCGGGTGATGCAGAAGGTCCGGACAGCACAGGTGAAATGTACTCCTGTGTCTGCCGGGTGCAAGGGCGAATGCGACATTTTCGGAAATAATTATGACGCATCCCGTTTGCCTTGTGGACGCGGGGCGTCGACGGATCCGTTGCCCCCGGTGCGATGGCCTATAATCCGGTGATCCGCATGTCTGCAGCTGTACCAGGAGAAGATCCTTTTTCCGGAACCGGCGTGTCGGATGCATCCGTTCCAGTTCCGGCAACCCGGCATCCCATGTCATCTCCGAAGATCCGACGGCCGATCAGAAGCTACGTCACCCGGGAGGGACGGCTGACCGCGGGACAGGCGCGTGCCCTGGAGGAACTGTGGCCAAGGTACGGCATTGCCCGTTTGCCGGGACAGTGGTTCGATTTCCGGGCACTTTTCGGGCGCAACGCCCCGGTGATCTGCGAGGTGGGGTTCGGTGACGGCAGTACGCTTCGGCAGATGGCCCTTGAGCGGCCCGAATGGAATTTTCTCGGTATCGAGGTGCACCGGCCGGGTGTCGGCAATCTTTTGCTGCGGCTCGAACGTGACGGTATCACCAATGTCCGCATCGTACGGGAGGATGCCGTCGTGGTGCTTGAGCAGGCGGTGCCGGTAGACAGCCTGCACCGGTTCCACCTGTTTTTTCCGGATCCGTGGCCGAAAAAGCGCCATCACAAGCGTCGCATCCTGTCCCCCGGGTTTGCCGAACTGGTGGCTTCCAGGCTCCTGCCCGGGGAAGGCGTCTTCCACTTCGCCACCGATTGGGAGGACTATGCGGCGCAGGCCCTGGCAATCCTGGAGGATTGCGCGGCGCTCGGGAATATCCATGCATCCGGCGGATACGCGGGGCGCCCCGACTGGCGGCCGGAAACCCGGTTCGAGCGCCGCGGCCGGCGTCTTGGTCACAATGTCCGCGATATCCTGATGCGCAGGACCTGAAGCCGGGCAGGTTCCGTTGGCGGTGACAGGGTGGTCGTCGGGTCTGACCGAAACCATGGCAAGGGGATGTGCAAGAGAGTATTGGGAGGGGCGGGCGCAGCACCTATAATCGGGACCCGCCCTGCCGGCGTTTCAGTCAACCCCCAACCGAGACGAAATCTTGATCACCCATCCGGGCTTCGACCCCGTTGCCATCTCCATCGGGCCGCTGTCGGTACACTGGTACGGACTCATGTATCTGGCCGGATTCATCGCGGGCGTCATGCTCGGACGGTTGCGGGCCAGCCGGCCGGGCTCCGGATGGAAGCCCGAAGAGATCACCGATCTTGTGGTCTATATCGCTCTCGGTGTCATCCTCGGCGGCAGGCTGGGGTACGTGCTGTTCTACAACCTGTCACATTATTTCGCGAATCCGGCGGGAATACTGGCAATCTGGGACGGCGGAATGTCTTTCCACGGGGGGTTGCTCGGCGTCATCGTGGCCATGTGGCTGTATGGACGCAGGACCGCCCGTTCCCTGCTCGCGGTTTCCGATTTCATGGCGCCGCTGGTTCCGGCCGGGCTGCTGTTCGGTCGCATCGGGAATTTCATCAACCAGGAGCTTTGGGGCAAGCCCACCGACCTGCCCTGGGGCGTGTTGTTCCAGACCATGCCCGATCATGCCCGGCACCCCTCCCAACTCTACGAAGCGGGTCTGGAAGGGGTGCTGCTGTTCATCCTGGTATGGTGGTATGCCGCACGCAAGCGCCTGGAGGGACAGGTGGCCGGTTTCTTCCTGCTGGGCTACGGCGTCTTCCGTTTCCTGGTGGAGTTCGTGCGCGAACCGGATGCCCATCTGGGTCCGGTCGCACTGGAATGGATCAGCATGGGACAGGTCCTGAGCCTGCCCATGGTCCTGCTGGGCGGCTGGCTGCTGCTGCGGTCCGGCCGAAATCCGCCGAAGAAATCATCTTCATAGGTCAGCTGCCCGCCAGGCCGTGCCCGGGGAGAGTATCTCAGCAACATGGGCAGGCCCAGTATGATCAGGGGAAGGCCCAGCGGAATCGGGGACCAGAATAACAGCAGGCCGGCCGCGACCAGCAAGACTCCCAGTGGCAGCAGGATCCATTTGCGGGGGCTCAAGTCGGATTTCTGCGGGAAATGATACGGGGCGCCACTGGAACCATCATGGACTGGCGCGTGACCGGCAACAGCCGGAAAGCCCCGAAGCTTGACCGGATAAATTTGTAATTCGGATGAAAACGCCGGGGAACGGTTTTCCCGAACAGGCGGCGGCCGCAGGCCGCATGGCCGGCAGAAGAGATGGCCCCTCTTCGGGTTCCGGCCATTCAGGACTAGGGAATAAGGGGCTGAGCGGGTATAATCCGCACCGGCAGATCGACGGATGTTCGCTTTGTTTTCAATAAGTTAGTGGAAAACATAAGAATAACCTCTTGATTGTGAAACACAAAACCGAATGCGGCTGAAGAAATTAACGGTTTCCGGGTTCAAGTCTTTCGTCGATCCGATTGATATTCGCCTCCCGGGAAGCCTAGTGGGGGTGGTTGGTCCCAACGGTTGCGGCAAGTCCAACGTCATCGATGCGGTTCGATGGGTCATGGGGGAAGGATCCGCCAAGGTGATGCGGGGAGACCAGATGACAGATGTCATCTTCAACGGCTCGGCCTCCCGCAAACCGGTGGGCAAGGCTTCGGTGGAACTGGTATTCGACAACCAGGAGGGTCTGGCCGGTGGAAATTACGCCAAGTTTGCGGAGATTTCTGTCAGGCGGACACTGAGCAGGGACGGCGAGTCCCATTACTTCGTCAACAACATCAAATCCCGGCGCAAGGATGTCCTGGACCTGTTCCGGGGCACCGGACTCGGGGCCCGTTCCTATTCCATCATCGAGCAGGGCATGGTGGGCCGGATCGTGGAAGCCAGGCCGGATGAACTGCGTGCCTTCGTGGAGGAGGCGGCGGGCACGTCGCGTTACAAGGACCGGCGCCGCGAGACGGAAATCCGCATACGCCATACCCGGGAAAACCTGGAGCGGGTGGAGGACATTCGCGACGAACTGGAAAAACATCTCCGCCGGCTCCAGCGCCAGTCATCCGCCGCACGCCGCTACAAGGTACTGAAAGAGGAAGAGCGCCGGGTGAACGGCCAGTTGCAGGTGATGCGGTTGCAGCAGCTCGAAGCCGAACTGGAGGAACAGAACCTGCAGTCTGCCAGGTTCGAGAAGGCACTGGAAGCCGCCATCAGCACGCAGCGCGGAACCGAGACCGAACTCGAACAACTTCGCCGCCACCAGTCCGAACGGCGCGAGGAAAACCAGGAGACCCAGCAGAACTTCTATACCCTCGGGTCCGAGATCCGTGCCATGGAGCAGCAGATCGAACACATGCGGGAAACCCGGCAGCGGCAGGGAGAGGAGATCGAACGCCTGCGACAGGGGCGGGGCGAACGCCAGCAGGAAATGGAGGCCGGCCGTCGCCGCCAGGGGGAAATTGAATCGGGTCTGGCAGAGATCACGCCCGTTCTGGAGACGCTCGATTCCCGCCTGGATGAATCCGAAGGCGCCCTCAGGGAGGCCGAGGAGGTCCTGTCATCCTGGCAGCAGACCTGGGAGACCTTCAATCAGGCGGTGCAGCAGCCGGTACAGCAACAGGAGGTGCAGCAATCCCGTATCAGCCAGCTGGAGCAGCATCTGGAACAGGCAGCCCTGCGGCGCCAACGGTTGCGCGAAGACCTGGAAAGTGTGCGGCTGCATGCCTCCGACAGCGAGATCCAGGCATTGCGTGACCGTGTCCGGCGTCACGATGACGTCGTTGATTCCCGGGAACTCAAACTGCAGTACAACGAGCAGCAACTGCAGGCGATCCGGGATGATCTTTCGGCCCGCAGGGAGGAGTTGGGCGAACGTCGCGTGCGTCAGCAGGAAGCCGCTTCCAGGCTGGATTCCCTGCGCGAGATCCAGGTCGCCGCCTTGGGTGGGGACGACGAGGAACTGAACCGGTGGCTGTCCGGCCGTTTCGGCGGCGATGCGGCGAGGCTGGCGTGGAAAGTCCGGGTCGAGGAGGGTTGGCAGAGAGCCGTGGACCGGATTCTCAACGGTTTTCTGGGCGCGGTCTGCCTGCGGACCGGAACCACGCCGGATTTTTCCGGTCGCCCCGAGGGTGTGATGTCCGTGATGCTGGACAGGCAGGTCACCTCCCCGCCAGCCCGGCAGCCGGGTGAACGCCTGATTGACAAGGTCACTGCCGAGGGAGTCGACCTGACGTCGTTACTGGCGGATATCTACGTGGCCGACGGGTTGGATCAGGCGCTGGCCATGCAGGACAGCCTGCTCGGCAGGGACTGCGTGGTCACCAGGGATGGCGTCGTGGTGGGTGCCAACTGGATCAGTTTTGCCAGCGAAAGCCAGCTTGAAACCGGCGTTCTCGTCCGGGAAGAGGAAATCAAGCAGCTCGACACGCGGGTGGACGCGTTCAAGATCGAGATATCCAACAGTGAAGGGCATATCAGTAGACTGGAATCGGCCCGGGAGGATGCCGAGTCCGGGTTGCTGCGGCAACGGACGGAGCTGAACGGACTCATGGCGGAAAAGACCGCGCTCCACAACCAGCTGGGACGTGAGGAAGCGCGCCTGCTCGAAGCCGGTCAGCGGAGCGAACAGATGATCCGTGACCTGGGCGAACTGGAGTCACAGATCCGACAGGATCATGAGCAGATCGATGAAGCCAGGGAATTGCTGGACCAGGCCCGGGGTGAACTCGGCAAGCTGGATTCCCGTCGACACGAGTTGCTGTCCCGCCGCGTATCGCTGGAAAAGGAGGTTGCCCGGTGCCGTGAGCTGGTGGTGTCGGTGCGCGATGAGCAACAACAGAAACTGCTGGAAAAGCAGCGCCTCGACTCATCCCATGAGGCCGTGATCGAGCAATTGAGACGGCTCGGACAGCAGATCAGTGACGATGACCGGCGTCTCGGCGAACTGAGCGCCGGCGTTGTCGACGGCAACACGCCAGAGGAGGATTTGAGCGCACGTCTGCAGACCCTGCTGCAGGATCGGGTCGAGGTCGAGCAGCAGTACCAGGCGGCACAAGACGAAATGGCGGAAATCGATAACCGGCTGTCCGCGCTGGAAAACCGGCGCAGGGATGAGGAACAGGCGGTAGCCAGGGAGCGGGAGGCCCTGGAGGGCCAGCGCCTTGGCCGGCAGGAGGTCCTGGTGCGCCGGGACACGCTGGCCGGGGAAGTGTCGGCGCTGGCCCTGGATCGCCAGGCGCTGATGGCGGACCTGCCGGAGTCGGCCAGTGTGGAGGAATGGGACCGCAGTCTGGAGGAAATCCGGCACAGAGTCGAGCGAATCGGCCCGGTGAACCTGGTCGCGATCGAGGAGTTCGAGGAGCAAAGCCAGCGCAAGGAGTACCTTGACACGCAGCACAGCGACCTGTCCGAGGCACTGGAGACACTGGAGAGCGTGATCCGCAAGATCGACAGGGAAACCCGCAGCCGGTTCCGTGACACGTTCGATCGCCTGAACGTGGGCTTCAACGACTTCTTCCCCCAACTCTTCGGCGGGGGCCGGGCGGAACTGCAACTGACCAGTGATGACCTGCTGACGGCCGGCGTAACCGTCATGGCGCGTCCGCCCGGAAAGCGGAACAGCACCATCCATCTGTTGTCAGGCGGTGAGAAGGCGTTGACCGCAGTGGCCCTGCTTTTTTCCCTTTTCAGGCTGAACCCGGCGCCGTTCTGTATGCTGGACGAGGTGGATGCGCCCCTGGATGACGCCAACGTTGACCGTTACTGCAACACGCTGCGCAAGCTGTGCGATGCGAGCCAGATGGTGGTGATCACCCATAACAAGATCACGATGGAGGCTGCGGACGTACTGGTCGGGGTGACCATGTCCGAACCGGGTGTCTCCCGGATGGTGACGGTAGACATTGATAGAGCGGTCGAGATGGCCGCACAGGCATGATTGGTTGGGAACTTATAACGATCAATTGCCGGCATGATATATTTTTGCCATGAGTACTCAGGCCAACTGCCGTACTGTTGTATTCCGCCTTCACCCCGGGTCAAGGCGGAAGCATGACCTGCTGAGGCAAACGGCGGGTGCGTGCCGGTATGTGCGGCAGACCGGCTGGAGCGGCCTTCGGGACAGGATTGATTACAAGGCCTGCACCTGGCTTGCGGTGAACCCTGCGCACACGTCGCAGAGGTGCAGCAGTTGCGGCCATGTGAGCAAGGCAAGCCGCAGGTCACATTCCGAATACGGATGTGCGACCTGCGGGCATGAGGTCAATGCGGACGTAGGCGCCGCATTGAATGTCATGGCCCTCGGGAGCGGGGCGTCCGGACGGCGAGAAGCGTTGGAGTTATCCACTTCCCCGACCCGTCAACATATGAACTCGAGGTTGGTGGCTTAGGTTATCAACCCATCTTGATAATTCCCAGACCATGAATCTTCAAGTCGCTCTGATTGCCCTGGGCATCATTCTGATCGCGGCCATCTACCTGCTCTCGCGCTGGCAGGAAGGCCGGCGGTCGAATGGCAGGCTGAACAAGCCGTCCCGCACCGAGTCGGCCGAACCGTCGCTGGATGACGACGCGTCTGGTACGCGAGCACCTGCCGCAATGGAATCCGTCGAGGAAGGGGAAGGCCTGGCCGGATCGGGGCGACAGGATTCCGTGCGAGAGGTTTCCATGGAACGTGAACGGGCGGAGTCTGCCGTTGACGTGCCGGATGCCGGGGATGCCGAGCCGGTTGTGTTCCAGGATCCCGGGGATCCATCGGATGGGTACGCCCGGCAGCATGACGCCCCCGGGGAGGATGATCACCGTGCCACGGATCCGGACCTCGGAACCGGCGATGCGGGCGGTTTCGGGGAAGAAGAGTCGGAAGACGATGCCGCACCCGAGGACAGCGTTGACCCCGAACAGGGGTCCGGGGCGCAGCGCCGGTTTCAGGAACCCGATATGGACCTGCAGCCGGCGCCGGGTTTCGAGAAACTCAGCCAGATTGATTACTACGTCAAACTCAGCGGTGGCAGGGATGTCAGCCGGGATTCCGTGCTGGCAGTTTACCGTGAGGCGGCGGCAGGCATTTCCAAGGAGCACAGCGTGTACGGGCTCCGGTTGCCGGACAAGATCTGGTCCGATGTGGAGCATGAACCGGAGGAGGCCCGGTTCGGCGACCTCGTGATGACCCTCCAGCTCGCGGACAGCAACGGCCCGATATTGCCGGAGGACATGACCCGGTTTTCCAGCCTGGTGGTCAAGCTGTCGGAAAGTACCGGTCGCGGCTTTTCCTTCATGGCCCCCATGGAAAGCGCGCAACAGCAGGCCATCGCCATTGACAACCTGAGGCGCAGGTTCGATTCCATCTTCGTGATCAACATCCGCCCGGTGGAAGAAGACTTCTTTGATGGCGCCGCAGTGGACCGCTGCGCTTCCCAGATCGGGCTGATCCCGGATGACAGCGGCTTTTATGCCCGGTACAAGCCGGTAGACAAGCAGAAGGTCTGCCTTTACAGCCTGGCGAACATGACCGATACCGGTCGGTTCGATATCAAGAACATGCGCGGGACGCGGACACGCGGGGTCACATTCTTCACCCGTCCGGCGGTCAACTGCCTGCCGGGAGCGGTGTTTTCGGAAATGGTGGATGCGGCCAAGGCCTTCGCGTCGAGAATCAAGGGAGAAGCCATCGCACCCGGATATGACGTCCTTTCCAACGACAATATCGAAGCAATCCGTCGCTCCATCGAACACGTTGCCAGTGAGATGGAAAGCTACGGCATCGTACCCGGAAGCCAGGAAGCGATCAGGCTGTTCTGACCGGGCCATCCGTGTCCACCAGTAAATCCATGACCGGCGGGGACAGTCACTCCACCGCGAGCATCGCTGCACGGGTCCACGCTTTGCGTGAGGAACTCGAATACCATAACTACCGCTACTACGTTCTGGACGACCCGGTAATCCCGGACGCAGCCTATGACCGCCTGCTGCGGGAGCTCGAGGCACTGGAGACCGACCATCCCGAATACGCAAGCGAGGACTCGCCCACCCGCAAGGTTGCCGGCTCGGTGGTGCGGACATTTTCCGAAGTGGTCCACGCGGTGCCCATGCGCTCCCTGGCCAATGCCTTTGAGGACGAGGAGGTCGTTGCGTTCGACCACAGGGTCCGCGAGATCATCGAACTGGAAGACGGCGATGTGGAATATGTCGCCGAGCCGAAGATCGACGGGCTGGCGGTCAGCCTTCGGTATGAGAGCGGCTGGCTGGTGCAGGCGGCCACGCGAGGCGATGGCCGGCGCGGCGAAAACATCACCCAGAACATGCGCAAGGTCCTGGGACCGGGAACGACCCTTGACGGCGGTGCGGTTCCCGACGTGCTGGAAGTCCGCGGCGAGGTATTCATGCGCCGGGAGGATTTCGCCGCCATGAACCGGGAACAGGCAACGGCGGGACAGAAAACGTTTGTCAATCCACGCAACGCCGCCGCCGGCAGCCTGCGGCAGATCGACCCGGCGGTGACCGAGAGCCGCCCCTTGAGTTTCTTCGCCTATTCACTTGGGCAGGTAGCCGGTGCCGCCGTACCGGACACGCACTGGGACATCCTGCAGTGGATCGGCGAATTCGGCCTGCCGGTCTGTAAGCTGGCCAAGCGGGTCTGGGGCGTCGATGGATGCCTGGCCTATTACCGTGAAATGCAGAAAAAGGGGGGAGGGCTGCCCTACGATATCGACGGGGTGGTGTACAAGGTGTCACGCATGGACTGGCAGTCGAGCCTCGGACATACCGCCCGGGCGCCGCGCTGGGCACTGGCCCACAAGCTGCCTGCCCAGGAGGAAATGACGGTGCTGAAGCGAATCGAGATCCAGGTGGGGCGCACCGGGGCCATCACACCGGTGGCGAGGCTGACGCCTGTTTTCGTGGGCGGCGTCACGGTGTCCAATGCCACCTTGCACAATCGCGACGAGATCGAAAGGCTGGATGCCCGGGAAGGCGATACCGTGATCCTGCGCCGGGCCGGCGATGTCATCCCCGAGATCCTGTCGGTGGTCAGGGAGCGAAGGCCCGATGGCACCGAACCATTTAAGTTCCCACAGCAATGTCCTGTATGCGGTTCCGACATTGTCTACGAGCGTGACGGGGTGATCGCACGCTGCAGCGGAGGGCTGTTCTGCAGCGCCCAGCGCAAGGAGAACATTCGCCATTTCGCCAGTCGCAGGGCAATGGATATCGAGGGACTGGGGTACAAGATCGTGGACCAGCTGCTGGGAGCAGGGCTGATTCATGATGTTGCCGACCTGTACCGGCTCGAGAAGGAACCGGTAGCCGCGCTGGAACGCATGGCGGACAAGTCCGCGGAGAACCTGATCGGCGCCATTGACGGAAGCAGGAAGACGACCCTGCCCCGGTTCCTGCATGCGCTGGGAATTCCCCTGGTGGGTGAGGCTACGGCGGAGACCCTGGCCGGACATTTCGGCGACCTGGACCCGATCATGGACGCGGATGCGGAGCAGTTGCAGCAGGTTCCCGACATCGGGCCGGTGGTGGCGGAAAGCGTACGTGTCTTCTTCGGCCAGGACCACAACCGGGAAATCGTCCAACGGTTGAGGGACGCTGGCCTGGAATGGCCAAGGGTGGAAGCCCGGCAGGCGCGGGAGGACTCGCCGTTCAACGGCAAGACCGTCGTGCTCACCGGGGCGCTGTCCATGGCACGGTCCGACGCGAGGAAGATCCTCCAGTCCCTTGGCGCCAAGGTCACGGGCAGTGTGTCGAAGAAAACCGACTTTGTCGTGGTCGGCGCCGACGCGGGTTCCAAGGCGGAAGAGGCGGAACAGCTCGGCATCCGCATGCTGGATGAGCGGGAATTCCTTTCTATGGCCGGCCATGAAGACGGGGATTGAGATTCCGCTGGTGCAGGTATTCGTGCGCCACGACTGCCACCTGTGTGATAGTCTTCTGGATGAGTTGCGGGCATTTCGCTGCCGGCGCGGCACCGGTTCCGGTTTCGAGATCGAGGTGCTGGAGATCGAGGACCGGGAAGACTGGCTGGCGCATTACCGGGAGCATGTGCCCGTGGTAGTTGTCAACGGCGAAGAGATCTGCCACTACTTTCTCGACCCGGACGAACTGGAAAAGATACTGCCATGTCCCTGATACCCGCGGCCCCGGAGGCCTTGCAACAATACGATTACTCCGCCGGACTGGCGGAATTGCGGAAACAGTTCGGCGACCGGGTGCTCACATCCGAAAGTGTCAGGGAACAGGCGGGAAAGGATGAGTCCTTTCACCCTGCCATGCCGCCTCATGCCGTGATCCGGGTGCGGAGCCGGGAGGAGGTGCAGGAGGTGGTGAAAATCTGCGCACGCACGGGAATGCCGGTGGTTCCACATGGCGCTGGGACATCCCTGGAAGGCAATATCGCCGCCCTCAAGGGCGGAGTGACCATCGACTTCACCGAAATGAACGAGGTGATTGCCGTGCACGCTGGAGATTTCGACGTCGTGGTGCAGCCCGGGGTCACCCGCCGGCAGTTGAACGAGTACCTGAAGGACCAGGGCCTGTTTTTTCCCATCGATCCGGGTGCCAACGCCACGGTCGGCGGCATGACCGCTACCCGGGCCTCCGGTACCAACGCGGTGCGTTACGGCACCATGCGGGACAATGTCATCAATGTCGAGGCGGTGATGGCGGACGGGTCCCTGGTGCGGACCGGGCGGCGGGCGCCCAAGTCTGCGGCCGGCTATGACCTGACGAGACTGCTTGTGGGTTCCGAGGGCACCTTGGCCGTGTTTACCGAGATCACGCTCAGGCTCTACCCCATCCCCGAGGCCATTTCCGCGGCCGTCTGCACCTTCGAAACCATGGAGGGGGCGGTGGATACGGTCATCGGCATCATCCAGTACGGCATCCCGGTGGCGCGGGTGGAACTGCTTGACGCACTGACCATGCAATCCATCAACCTGTACTCGAAGACCGAATTCGCCGAGCTGCCCACGTTGTTTCTCGAATTCCACGGCAGCGAATCCTCGGTCGGGGAACAGGCCGAACTGACCCAGGAAATCGCCTTGGAATTCGGCGGCGGCGGCTTTCAGTGGACATCCAATACCGAGGAACGCAACCGCCTGTGGCGGGCCCGCCACGAAGTCGCCTGGGCAACGAAGCGACTGCATCCCAAGGGAGAGATCTGGGCGACCGACGTGTGCGTGCCTGTGTCCCGCCTGGCGGACTGCATCAACCAGACCCGCGAGGATATCGACCGTACCGGGCTTCTGGCGCCCATTGTGGGTCACGTGGGGGACGGCAACTTCCATCTTCTCCTGCTGGTGGATCACGACGACCCCGAGGAGGTGGAAAAAGCACAGGCCCTGCATCACCGGATGGTGATGCGGGCGCTCCAGATGGATGGCACCTGCACCGGTGAGCACGGTATCGGCTACGGCAAGATCGAGTTTCTGGAAATCGAGCACGGCGAGGCCGTCGAGCCCATGCGGATGATCAAGCGTGCACTGGATCCGGAAAACATCTTCAATCCGGGAAAGGTGATCCGGGGCCTTTGAATCTGGTGCCGGCCACCAGCGGTTTCAGGCTGGACCTCAAGGGCGGCGACTGCTGCCTGGTCGACGGGGCGATCACGCCCGAGGACGGTACCCTGCTGCTGGACAGCCTGTTGCATCATGTCTCCTGGGTTCAGCCCGAAATCAGCATGTTCGGCCGGCGGTACAGATCCCCCCGTCTGGCTGCCTGGTACGGTGACGCCGGCGCCGTCTACCGGTATTCGGGTCTGGTGAACCGGCCGCTGCCCTGGCGGGAAGAGCTGCTTGCACTGAAGGCCCGCCTGGAGGAGCGGTTCGTCGCCAGGTTCAACAGTGTCCTGCTGAATCTGTACCGGGATGGCAGTGATTCCATGGGCTGGCATGCAGACGACGAGCCTGAACTGGGAGCAGAGCCCTGCATCGTCTCGGTCAGCCTTGGCGGGACCCGTCGTTTCCGGCTCCGCCACCGTTTCGATCCTGCTGTGAAGCCGGTCTCTGTCGACCTGGTTCACGGCAGCGTTTTGATCATGCGGGGACGGACGCAGCACAACTGGAAACATGCCCTCCCCCGAACCCGGAAACCGGTGGGTCCCAGGATCAACCTGACTTTCCGGTACGTCAGCAGGCCGTCTGGCGGGTTTGCCACGGATGCGCCCGCGTAACGTACTCATCCTGTTCAGCGACGAACACCGCCGGGATGCCCTCGGCTGTGCCGGGCACCCGCTGGTCCGGACGGACAACCTGGACGGATTGGCCGGCAGGGGCACCCGGTTCACCAGGGCCTATACCCCGTCGCCGATCTGCGTTCCCGCCCGGGCGTCACTGGCAACGGGCAGGTATGTGCATGCAACCCGCTGCTGGGATAACGCCCAGGCCTACCACGGCGAACCCAGGGGATGGGGTCATGTGCTGCAGGACCATGGCTTCCGGGTGGAGTCCATCGGCAAGCTGCACTACCGGGGGTCGGATACGAACAACGGCTTCGATCGCGAGATCCTCCCGCTCTACATTCGTGACGGCGTGGGCTGGATCAAGGGCCTGCTCAGGGATCACGAGGCAGTGCTGGACTGTTCCAGCTACGCCAGCGACATCGGGCCAGGGCCGAGCAGTTATACCGACTACGACACCGGGGTCACCCGGGCGGCATGCGAGTGGCTCCGCGACCCGGCCACAGCCGGCACGGATAGGCCGTGGACCCTGTTCGTTTCCTGGCTGAGGCCGCACTATCCCCTGCGCTGTCCGGAACTCTTCTACCGCCTCTACCCCCTGGAACGGATGGATCATGCCCGTTTTACCGGAGAGCATGAGCGAAGCCGGCATCCCGTGACCCGGGCACTCGCGCGCAATTTCGACTACGACCGCTGGTTCACCGATCAGACCCGGCAGGTGGCCCGGGCGTCCTACTACGGGCTCTGCAGTTTCCTGGACCACCAGGTCGGGCAGGTGCTGACGGCACTGGAGGAGAGCGGACGGGCGGACGATACGCTGGTGATCTATGCCAGCGACCACGGTGACCACAACGGAGACCGCGGCCTGTGGACGAAAATGACCCTGTACGACGAGTCGGCGGGCATTCCCCTGATCCTCGCGGGACCGGGTGTGCCTGAAGGGGAAACGGTCTCGACGCCGGCTTCCCTGGTGGACATTTTTCCCACTGTTCTGACGGCTCTCGGCATTCCGGCGGACGGCGCCGGCACCTCCGGCCTGCCCCTGCAGGACCTGGCGGCAGGCCGCCATGCCGACCGCTCGGTCTTGAGTGAATACCATGACGGTGGTTCACCCACGGGCATGTTCATGCTGCGCACACCGAAATGGAAATACAACGAGTATCCCGGCTATCCGCCGGAGTTGTATAACATGGAGGACGATCCCTCGGAACTGGTGGACCTGGCCCAGGACGCCGCTTATGCGGATGTGCTGGCAGATTGTGGGCGCCGGCTCCGGTTACTGGTGGACCCGGTCAGGGAGAGCCGGCGGGCATTTGATGACCAGGCGGCGCTCATCAGGAAATTCGGCGGCGTCGAGGCGATCCTCCGGCTCGACGACTACGACTTCACGCCGGTACCGGCAAGGGCAGGGTGAATACCCCGTTTGGCATGTCCGGCTTGACCTAAGTGGGATGGAGCGGGTGAATGGGCCGGTTTATACTCCGGCGCTTGATTGCGCCGGCGGCGGCCATGGGCTCTCTGGGGCACGCTGACTGATTGCTCCGATAGGGTTACGAATGAAAAGAATTTCCGCGATTTTCTGGTTGATGCTACTGGTATCCGAGTCCGTCCGGGCTGACCAGATCGATTCCGGGGACACCGCCTGGATCATGACATCCACCGCACTGGTGCTGTTTATGACCCTGCCCGGTCTGTCGCTTTTCTACGGCGGGCTTGTCCGTGCCCGCAACGTGCTGTCGGTGCTGATGCAGTGCTTCAGCGTTGCCGGTGTCGCCACCATTGTCTGGCTTGTCTGCGGCTATTCCCTGGCGTTTGGCGAGGGCAATGCCTGGATCGGCGATCTTTCCCACGTGTTCTTCGCCGGAATCGGGGAGGACACGGTTTCCGGAACCATCCCGGAATCGCTGTTCGCGCTCTTCCAGATGACGTTCGCCATCATCACCCCGGCGCTGGTGGTGGGCGGCTTTGCCGAACGTATCCGGTTCTCCGCCGTGCTGCTGTTCACCGTATTGTGGTTGTTGATCGTCTACGTCCCGATCACCCACTGGGTCTGGGGCGGCGGCTGGCTGGGCGCCATGGGGTTGCTCGACTTCGCCGGGGGCACCGTGGTGCACATCACGGCCGGGGTGGCGGCGCTGGTATCGGCCCTTGTCATCGGGCCGCGGACCGGCTTCTCCCGGGTTCCCATGCCGCCCCACAACATGACGCTTACCGTGGCAGGTGCGGGCATGCTCTGGGTGGGCTGGTTCGGCTTCAACGGGGGCAGCGCGCTGGCGGCGAACGGTGATGGCGCCATGGCGATGCTGGTGACCCATATCTCCGCCGCAGCGGGGGCCATGACCTGGATGTGCTTCGAATGGGTCAGGTACGGAAAGCCCACCGCCCTGGGCGCCGCGACCGGCATGGTCGCCGGACTCGGAACCATTACGCCGGCCTCGGGCTTTGTCGGTCCAGCCGGCGCGCTGGTGATCGGCATCCTGGCCGGTCTGTTCTGTTCCATCGCAACGACGTATCTGAAAAACCGCCTGAAAGTGGACGATTCCCTGGATGTCTTTCCGGTCCATGGTGTGGGTGGTGTCCTCGGGACGCTGCTGGTCGGCGTGTTTGCTTCCACGGGCCTTGGAATTTTCAGCGGCCAGGGCTTTGCCGACGGGATCGAATCCATCGGCTCCCAGGTCTGGGTTCAGCTGGTCGGTGTCGTTGCCACTGTCCTTTGGACTGCCGTTGCCACCTGGGTGATCCTGAAACTGGTCAACCTGGTTACGCGGCTGCGGGTCGATGAGGATGACGAGTCCATGGGGCTAGACCTGGTATCCCATGAGGAGCGGGCGTACGACCTGTAGGATATCACTTGCAGACGATTGCCAATCGGCCTGTTCGGTGCGCAATATTCGATATCCTGAAGTGACAATCACTCCGATGGTACCGTCGCCCCGTACGCATCGCGGCCTGATAGATTCGGAATTTTCTCAAGCTCAACTTTCCATTCCAGGAGATTAACCATGAAACTGAAACAGCTCGCACCGGCCATACTGGTCGTATCCTTGTTGGCTGCCCCTGCTGTCTCGGGCGCCAGCGAAGAACTTGCGCGCAACAGCAACTGCCTCGCCTGTCACAAGATGGACACCAGGTTGGTCGGTCCATCGCTCCAGGAAATCGCCGCCAAGTACAAGGATGACGCAACTGCAGCCGATACCCTGGTCGAGAAGGTGAAGGCCGGCGGCGTGGGAGTCTGGGGCCAGATACCGATGCCGCCGAACCCCCTGGTCAACGATGCTGACGCGAAAACGTTGGTGGACTGGATACTGTCGCTGTAATCCCGGTGGTGTGGTGAGGCGTGGTTCCGTTTGGGATCATGCCCGGCAGGTGTTCCAGGCCGCCTACTTCCATGCGGAGACGGATTCCGGACGGTTGTCCGGCCGGGACCCCAGCAGGACGTAAAGCGCCCCGCCGCCGCCATCGTGCGGCTGTGCCTCGCAAAAGGCCAGGATGTCCGGCTGTTGTTTCAGCCAGTTCACGGCCAGGGGTTTGAGTACGCCGCCCCTGACCTCTGACCCTCGCCCCTTGCCGTGAATCAGCAGCACGGTCCGAAGGTCCGCCTCCAGGCATTCGTTGATGAAGCGTTCTAGGGCGGGCTCCGCTTCGGCGCCGCGCAGGCCGTGCAGGTCCAATGACTCTTCAATCGCAAGCCTGCCCCGTCGCAGCTGCTTGACCCTCGCAGGAGCGATGCCTGCGCGCACAAACAGGACCGCCTGGTCCATGTCGGTCCGATCCACCGCCACCGGTGCCGCGGTCCTCCCTGTCCGGGACGCAGGGGGCCCTGTCCCCCGGGGCCGCACCTGACGGGCGGCTGCCGGCTTGCCATCCGCCCCGGTCGGGGGGTAGTGGATCCTGGACACGCCCAGGCTTTTCATGGCTTGCCGAAACAGGTCGCCGTCGTCCCCGCTGTCGTTGCCGCCGGCCATTCGTGCAGTGGGCCCCGCCGTGGGTTATGTCAGGGTTTTCAGGTAGCGATCCGCGTCGAGCGCCGCCATGCACCCGGTACCCGCCGAGGTAACCGCCTGACGGTAGACATGATCCATGACATCCCCAGCGGCAAAAATCCCCGGCACGCTGGTGGCGGTGGCGCCGCCGTCCATGCCTCCCTGGGTCACCAGGTAGTCACCTTCCATGTCAATCTGCCCCTGGAACAGGGCCGTATTCGGCGTATGACCGATGGCAATGAACACGCCCATCAGATCGATGTTCTTTTCCTCGCCGGTTATCTTGTTGCGGATGCGCATCCCGGTGACGCCGCTGTCATCGCCCAGGACTTCCTGGAGTTCACTGTCCCATTCGATGGCGATATTGCCGCCGTTCTTCTGGATCTTCGCCATCAGGTGATCAACCAGGATGGCCTCGGCGCGCAGTTCGTCCCGGCGGTGTACCAGTGTGACCTTGCTTGCAATGTTGGACAGGTAGAGCGCTTCTTCAACCGCCGTATTGCCGCCGCCGATGACGGCCACGTCTTGACCGCGGTAAAAGAACCCGTCGCAGGTGGCACAGGCGGATACGCCCTTGCCCTTGAAGGCCTCCTCGGAGGGCAGGCCGAGGTACCTGGCGGACGCCCCGGTGGCAATGATCAGTGCATCGCAGGTATAGACCCCGTTATCCCCTTCAAGCCGGAATGGCGCCCTGGTTGCCTCGGCGGTATGGATGTGGTCGAAGACAATCTCGGTGTCGAACCGCTCCGCATGCTTTTGCATGCGGATCATCAGGTCGGGACCCTGCAGCCCCTCGACGTCGCCGGGCCAGTTGTCAACGTCGGTGGTGGTTGTGAGTTGGCCTCCCTGTTCGAGGCCGGTGATGAGTACCGGTTCCAGGTTGGCCCTGGCGGCATAGACCGCAGCGGTATATCCGGCAGGACCGGAACCCAGGATCAGGAGTCTTGCATGATGGGATTCGGGCATTTGTCGTCGGTTTCCTTGCGTGAAATGGGTTCGATCGAAAACGGTAGAGGGACCATTGCTGACCGCCGGCGATGAAGCGGAAAGCAGGGCCGCCTTCCGAATGAAAAACCGGATTATAACCGTGCGGCCTGCGCTGCGGACCGCCTGGCTGGAACACCCTCGGGATGACCCGGGAACAGATCATTTCCCCACCGTTTGCGGTTCCCGGAACCTGCCGGGCGCAGCCCGGCGGGCCTACTGCAGGGACTGGTAGTAGTCGATCAGGATTTTCGCTACTTCGGGGCGTGAAAACTCCGGCGGCGGGGCGATCCCGTTGCCGAGCATTTCACGTACCTTGGTTCCTGAAAGGAGGATGAAATCGTCCCTGGTATGATCCGGGGCCTCGCGCATCATCACGACCCTGTCGAGCTTTTTTGACCAGGCGGTATGGTCGGCACGGAAGATCTCGATGTCCAGGGCGTCTTCGGGGACTTCTTCGTCGAAGATGGTCTGGGCGTCGAAGGCGCCGTAATAATCGCCAACGCCGGCGTGATCCCGGCCGATGATGAAATGGGTTGCCCCCATGTTCTGGCGGAAGATGGCGTGCAGTACAGCTTCCCTCGGTCCCGCGTAGAGCATGTCGAAGCCGTAGCCCGTGATCATCACGCTGTTGGGCGGAAAATACAGTTCCGCCATCCTGCGGATGGCCGCGTCGCGCACATCCGCAGGGATGTCGCCGGGCTTGAGCTTGCCGAGCAGCATATGGATGACGCAGCCGTCGGCCTCCAGGCGTTCCATGGCGATGCGGCAGAGCTCCTCGTGGGCGAGATGCATGGGGTTGCGCGTCTGGAACGCCACCACGCGGTTCCATCCGCGCCGTCCGATCTCCTCCCGGATCTGCACGGCGGTACGGAACGTGTCGGCGAACTCGGTTTCAAAATAGCTGAAATTCAGCACGCGGACGGGCCCGGACAGCAGTGCCCGGCCCTGGGCGACGAATTCGGCCACCCCGGGGTGTTCCCGGTCGGTGGTACGGTAGACCCTTTCACAGATGAAATCCACGTCTTCGTCGGTCAGCCTGTCCACCGCCTCGAGGTTCAGTACCGCGATCACCGGCCGGCCGTCCACGTTGGGGTCCCGCAGGGCCACCTCGCATCCCGGGCTGAGATGATCCGCACCGTCAACCAGGCAAAGTACCGGCGAGGGCCAGAACGTGCCGTCCCGGGTCCGCATGTCTTGCGCCACGCCGAGTGCGTCGTCACGGTTCATGTAACCGGTCAACGGAGTGAAGTAACCACCGCCCAGCATGACCGCATTGGCAGCCCCCGAGGAACTCATGACCACCGAAGGCATGGATTCCGCGGCAATCGCAAGGCGACGGTTTTCCGCGGGATCGCCGACGAACAGCGGCATCAGGGTTGCGGAACCATGGGGATTGATCATGTGCTGGTCCGTCCTCGAATGGATGAGGGAATTCTGCGGGCGGTTCAGGCCTTTCTGCGTGCCGATACGGCTGCGGCCAGTTTCTCGAGCACCGGAACCGTGTCGTCGAAGGAGATGCATGCGTCGGTGATGCTCTGGCCGTAGGTCTCGGCCTTGCCGTCGACCACGTCCTGCCGCCCGGCCACCAGGTTGCTCTCGATCATGACACCCATGATGCGATTCTCTCCGTCCGAGACCTGGGCACAGACGTCATCGCAGACGCCGATCTGGTTTTCGGGAATCTTCCGGCTGTTAGCGTGGCTGAAGTCGATCATGACCTGGGGCGCGAGGCCGGCCCGGGCGAGCTTCTCGCACGCTTCCTGGACATGCCCGGCATCGTAATTGGGTGTTCGGCCGCCGCGAAGGATGATATGGCAGTAGGGGTTGCCGGTGGTCGTGTAGATGGAGGACTGGCCGTATTTGGTCAGGGTGAGGAAACGGTGGGGCCGAGCGGCGGCCCGGATGGCGTCCACCGCGATGACCAGATTCCCGTTGGTGCCGTTCTTGAGCCCCACCGGGCAGGAAAGACCGGAGGTCATCTCCCGGTGCACCTGGCTTTCCGTTGTCCGGGCACCGATTGCTCCCCAGGAAATGAGGTCGGCGAGATACTGGGGGGTGATGAGATCCAGGTATTCGGTACCGGCCGGCACGCCCATCTCATTGAGATCAAGCAGCAGCCTGCGGGCCAGATGCAGCCCCTTGTTGATGTCGAAGGATTCGTCAAGGTCGGGATCATTAATCAGCCCCTTCCATCCCACGGTGGTACGCGGCTTCTCGAAGTACACCCGCATCACCAGGAGCAGTTCTCCGGCCAGGCGCCTTTTCTGGGTGAGCAGCCGCTCGGCATAGTCCAGGGCCGCGGCCGGGTCGTGTATGGAACAGGGTCCGACCACGACCAGGATCCGGTCATCCTCGCCATCCAGGATCCGTTCGATTTCGGACCGGGCAGTCAAGGTTGTGGCGGCAGCCTCCCCGGTAGCGGGGAGTTGCTCGAAAAGCATGTGCGGATTGACGATGGGAGAGACATCCGCAATGCGCAGGTCGTCTGTTCGGACGGTATTCACAGAGTGAAAAGGAAAAAAGGGGCGGGAATTTTATCCTGACCGGCGATTGGTGTCATTGATCGGGGCAAAAATTTCTCTATGCCGGGATAGATAAACCTGCCTGCAGATTCGCGGTCCGGCCGGGCCGCCACCTGCAGACTGGCCCCGGGCTCTCTACTTTTGACCCGGACTTGCCAAAGGGACTATAATCCCGCGCCCTTCAGCATGACCCTGGTCGGCGCCGTGTCCCGGCCGACAGTAATCGTCGTCGGTTGCATTTGACCAGGTTTTTTTCCATCGTCCAGTATATGAGGCACCCATGGCTGTACAGCAAAACAGAAAAACCCCGTCGAAGCGCGGCATGCGACGTTCCCACCACAGCCTGTCGGCACCGACCCTGTCCGTTGACGGAATGACCGGCGAGATTCATCGTCGCCACCATGTCACACCTGATGGTTACTACCGCGGACGCAAGGTGGTCGAAACCCGAACCGACGACTGATCCCCGCATTCGTCCGCCCGCCCGGGGCGGCCGATTGCACAGCAGTCATCAGCCATGATCACCCTGTCCGTTGATGCCATGGGCGGGGATCTCGGCATGGATGCCACGGTTCCGGCATGTGCAGAGGCGGTCCGGGATATCCCTGACCTGGAGGTGATCCTGGTGGGGAATCCGGATAAATTGAGGTCCCGGCTCGGGCGGAATCCCGGCACCAGGATCACGGTGCATCCCGCCAGCGAGGTGGTCGGAATGGATGACACGCCGGCCAATGCCCTGCGGAAGAAAAAGGATTCCTCCATGCGGGTTGCGATCAATCTCGTCAGTGAAGGCAGGGCGAATGCCTGCGTCAGTTCCGGCAACACCGGCGCGCTGATGGCCACCGCACGGTTCGTGCTGAAGACCATCCCCGGCATCGAGCGTCCAGCGATCTGTACCGCGCTGCCCAAGCTTCATGGCCACACCCACATGCTGGACCTTGGGGCGAACATAGACTGTCCACCCGAGATCCTCTACCAGTTCGGACTCATGGGCAGCCTGCTCATCCGCTGCCTGGGCGGCCCCGAGAATCCCTCAGTGGGCCTGCTCAACATCGGCGTGGAAGAGGTCAAGGGCAGCGAAATCCTGAAGGCTGCGGCAGAACTGTTCCGGGACGGCCCCCTGAATTATCGTGGTTTCGTCGAACCGGACGAGATCTACATGGGCAGCACCGACCTCGTCGTCTGCGACGGATTCACGGGGAACATTGCACTCAAAGCCAGCGAGGGTGTGGCGCAGATGATCATGGGCACGCTCAGGGAGGAATTCAGCCAAAACATTTCAAGCAAGGCCGCGGCGTTTGCCGCACGCCCGGTGCTGGACCGGGTGAAAACCCGGCTCGATCACCGGCACTATAACGGGGCCAGCCTTGTGGGCCTGCGCGGTACCGTGGTGAAGTCCCACGGCAGCACCGATCGCGTGGGATTCCGCCACGCAATCGAAGTGGCGGTGGAGGAAGTACGCAAGGATCTGGTGACGCAGATCGCCGAATCACTGACAGGGGCACGGGATTAGGATAATCTTGTGCGATGAAATATGCCCGCCTGACCGGCAGCGGAAGCTACCTGCCGGACAAAGTGCTGACCAATCACGACCTGGAATCCATGGTGGATACCAGCCACGAATGGATCATGGCACGTACCGGAATTTCCGAGCGCCGGATTGCCGCGGATGACGAGTTCACCTGTGACCTGGCGGAAAAGGCCTCCCGGGAGGCGCTGCACGTCGCGGGCGTTTCTCCCGGGCAGGTCGACCTGATCGTGGTCGCCACCACCACGCCGGACCAGGTATTTCCCAGCACCGCCTGCCTGCTCCAGCAGCGGCTCGGTATCCGGGGATGCCCGGCTTTCGATGTGCAGGCCGTATGCGCGGGTTTCATTTTTGCCCTGGACGTAGCCAACCGGTTTATTCGAACGCAGGGGGCGCGTTGCGCGCTGGTTGTCGGGGCGGAGACCTTTTCCCGGATCATCGACTGGACCGATCGCGGCACCTGCATCCTGTTCGGGGACGGTGGCGGAGCAGTGGTTCTGCAGGACGATGACAGGCCGGGCATTCATTCCACGCACCTGCACAGTGACGGCGCCTACAAGGACCTTCTGTGCGTCCCTACAGGCGTTTCGCGCAACTACGAGGCAGTGAAAAGCGGTACGGCCTACACCACCATGGCCGGCAACGACGTTTTTCGCTGGGCGGTGACCGCCATGAGCGCACTGGTGGATGAGACGCTGGAGGCCAACGGCATCGGCCGGGACGATGTGGACTGGCTGATACCCCATCAGGCGAATGTGCGGATCATCAATGCGGTGGGCAAGCGCACGGGATTCCCCGCGGACCGTGTCATCGTCACGGTGAACCACCACGGCAACACCTCCGCCGCGTCGGTGCCGCTGGCGCTGGATGAATCCATCCGGAACGGCAAGATCCGGACAGGGGATACCGTTCTGATGGAAGGATTCGGCGGGGGCTTTACCTGGGGTTCCGCATTGCTGACACTGTGACCGGCGCGGGGGACCCGGAGCTGACCTGAGGTGATGTACGTATGAGCGATCTGAATCGGATGTTGCAGGAACGGGTTTGCCTGGTCACCGGCGCCAGCCGGGGAATCGGGCGGGCCATTGCACTGGCATTGGGCGAGAGGGGCGGAACGGTGATCGGCACCTCGACCACGGAGGGCGGCGCCGGTTCCATCAGCACCGAACTCGCCGAAGCGGGCATCACGGGCCGGGGCCTCGTGCTCGACGTCACCGACAACGATTCCGTGGAGGCCGCTGTCACGGCGGTCACCGACGAATACGGCGCGCCCGGCGTACTGGTCAACAATGCCGGCATCACTCGCGACAACCTGATGCTGCGCATGAAGGAGGAGGAGTGGGACGCCGTGCTGGACACCAATCTGAAGTCCGCCTACCGTATGAGCAGGGCCTGCCTGCGGGGCATGGTCCGTGCCAGGGCCGGGCGCATCATCAGCATTGCATCCGTGGTGGGTGCCACCGGGAACCCGGGCCAGGCAAATTACGGTGCCGCCAAGGCGGGCCTGCAGGGCTTCACAAGGTCCCTGGCCCAGGAAGTGGCCGGTCGCGGCATTACGGTCAACGTCATCGCACCCGGCTTCATCGCCACCGATATGACCGGCGTGTTGAGCGAAGACCAGAAATCCGCCATTCTCGAGCGCGTTCCCATGGGCCGTCTCGGATTACCGGAAGACATCGCCCAGGCAGTGGTTTTCCTGTCATCACCCATGGCGGATTACATCACCGGCACCACCATTCACGTCAACGGCGGGATGTACATGCCCTGACCGGATTTCCGGGAAAGTGGGCAAAGGTCCCGCAAACCCGGCAATGGGGGTGCAAGGCCCGCCTGGATTGACGCTTGGACCGGCGCCGAATTTCCCCCATGCCGATAGACTTGATGAAATTGATTGTTTAATATCCGTCCATCCAAAAATCGATAACGGGGCTGAGTTGATTCCGCCTTTCTGGGCACTCTGTGAAGGCGGAAATCATGCGGCGGCCCGGCCCGGGGTGCCGCCGAGAATCCCACCCGGATTATTTACATATCATTCACTGGAGAACATTATTCGAATGAGCACAATTGTAGAGCGTGTAACGAAAGTCGTTGTAGAACAGCTCGGTGTCAACGAGGATCAGGTCACCATGGACGCATCCTTCGTTGATGACCTGGGTGCGGATTCGCTGGATACCGTGGAACTTGTCATGGCCCTGGAAGAGGAGTTCGATACCGAAATTCCCGACGACAAGGCAGAGACCATCGTGAAAGTCAAGGATGTCATCGACTATATCGAGAAGAACGTCAGCGTCTGACGTTCAGGATTTTTCCTGCCTTTCATGGCGGCCTGTCCGCGAAGCCGGTTCATGCTGTCCGGGATGCGGCATCCCGGGCTCCCGAGGTTGCTGACCGCCCTGCGGTAACCGATTTCTTGGATGCTCGGAATGGGGCTTCTTCAGGAGCATGAAACGCCGTCGTTCCGACGGCGTTTTCATTTCCGGAATTTACCGCGATCCGGTCCCCTGGCGGGATCGGGGCGGGTACCGTATACCGTATACCGGGCCGTCGTTCCGGATAGGTTAAGCTACTGATGTGGATGACATCGTCAACGCGGAAACTGCAAAATCAAGATGAGTAAAAGACGTGTCGTTGTGACTGGGTTGGGTGCCATCACGCCGGTTGGCGTGGATGTGGACTCAAGTTGGCAGTCGATGCTGGATGGTGTTTGCGGCATCGATACGGTTACGGCCTTTGACCCGGCGGGACTCCCCTGCACCATCGTCGGCGAGGTCAGGGAATTCGATCCCGTGCAATACATGCCGGAGAAGGATGCCCGCAAGATGGATCGTTTCATGCAGCTTGGCATCAGCGCGGGGGTGCAGGCGCTGATGGATTCCGGGCTGGAGGTGACGGAAGACAATGCGGAACGGATCGGCGTGTATATTGGTTCCGGCATCGGGGGGATCGCCAATATCGAGAATACCACCCTGGTTTACCAGGAACGGGGATTTCGCCGGGTATCGCCGTTTTACATCCCGATGACCATCATCAACATGGTTTCGGGCAACCTGTCGATCATGTACGGCCTCAAGGGTCCGAACCTCTCCATGGTCACTGCCTGCAGTACCGGAACCCACGCAATCGGCGAGGCCGGCAGGCTGATCGAGTACGGCGACGCGGATGTGATGATCGCGGGCGGCTCCGAGGCCCCGATCTCCCCGACCTCGCTTGCCGGTTTCGGCGCGGCGCGGGCCCTGAGCCGGCGCAATGACGATCCGGCCGGTGCCAGTCGCCCCTGGGACACCGGCCGGGACGGTTTCGTGATGGGCGAGGGGGCGGGCATCCTGCTGCTCGAGGAATACGGGCACGCGCGCCGCCGGGGTGCCCGGATCTATGCCGAACTGGTCGGATTCGGCCTGAGTGGGGACGCCTATCACATGACCGGTCCGTCACCCGGGGGGGAAGGCGCCTCGAACTGCATGAATGGTGCCATGCGCAACGCCGGTCTCAACCCGGATCAGATCGACTACATCAACGCCCATGGAACGTCCACACCCCTCGGGGATGTTGCGGAGACGCGGGCGCTCAAACGCAGCTTCGGAAACCACGCCGGCAAACTTACGATCAGTTCCAACAAGTCCATGATCGGCCATCTGCTGGGAGCCGCCGGCGGGGTGGAAGCGGTGATGACTGCTCTCAGCATCTTCCACCAGTGCATTCCCCCCACCATCAATCTGGTGGATCCCGATCCCGAGTGTGATCTGGATTACGTTCCGGGTACCGCGCGGGAAGCCGCCATTGATGTGGCGCTGTCCAATTCGTTTGGTTTCGGCGGCACCAACGGTACCCTGATATTCAGGCGGATCTGAAAGCCGTGCCGGGACGGTAGCGCCCATTGTTCAGAAACAGCCTCATACGCTTTCTCGCTCTCCTGGTGGTCGCCGCCGGGGTGGTTCTTGGCGGGTCCTGGTTCTATTACGTGGAAGCGGTGAGCAAACCGTTCGAATTCGGCGAGGGAACCTTCGTTGTCGCACGGGGCGAAACCCTGAACGGCATCTCCCGGCGTCTGACGGATTCGGGAATCACCCCGGAACCCTGGAGTCTGAGAATCCTGGCACGGCAAAATGGCAACAAGCCGATCATGGCCGGGGAATACGACTTTCCCCGCACGATGGCGCTGACCGAATTTCTCGACCGGATCGTCAGCGGCCGGGGGCAGGTGGATGTGGGTGTAACCATCGTGGAGGGCTGGACCTTTCGCATGATGCGGGAGGTCCTCGGCACTGCCGAGGGGCTTCGCCCGGACACCCGGGAGTGGAGCGACGACAGGATCATGGAGGCGCTGGGGTATCCGGATCTGCATCCGGAAGGTCAGTTCTACCCGGACACCTACTATTATCGAAAGGGGGATCCGGACCTGGACATCTATCGCAAGGCGTTTGAACTGATGCAGTTCAGGCTCAGGCAGGTCTGGGCGCAGCGATCACCGGATCTGCCGCTGGACGATCCCTATGAGGCCCTGATCGTGGCCTCCATCATCGAGAAGGAAACCCAGGACCGGGATGAGCAGCCTACCATTGCCGGGGTGCTGTTCAACCGGCTGCGCAAGGGAATGCGCCTGCAGACCGACCCCACGGTGATCTACGGGGTCGGTGATGCGTTTGACGGCAATATCACCCGCAAGCACCTGAAAACCGATACCCCCTACAACACCTACACCCGGGCGGGCCTGACGCCCACCCCGATCAGCCTGCCTGGCATGGATTCCCTGATGGCGGCGGTCAGGCCGGCGGAAACCGAAGCGTACTATTTCGTGGCAAAGGGTGGCGGGAGACATCATTTTTCCCGCACTCTCGAAGAACACAACCGTGCGGTGCGCAAGTACATCCTCGGGAAGAAGCAATGAACGAGACATCCGGTCGGCGCGGAGCCTTCATCACGGTGGAGGGCGTGGACGGCGCCGGAAAGACTACGCAGATGGGTTTCATCGAGCAGTGGCTCGCCGGCCGCGGCATCGAGGTGGTGCGGACCCGGGAGCCCGGCGGGACAGGTCTGGGCGAACGGCTGCGGGACCTGCTCGTGCGGGAGTCGGCGCTGGATATCAGCGCGCACAGCGAACTGATGCTGGTGTTTGCCGCCCGTCGCCAGCACCTGGAAGAACGGATCCTGCCCGCCCTGGAATCGGGCCGCTGGGTGATCTCGGACCGTTTCACCGATGCCACCTACGCCTACCAGGGTGCGGGCAGGGGTATCGATGCGGCCCGTATCGAGATGTTGGAGCAATGGGTCCAGGAAGGACTCACCCCGGACCTGACCCTGGTGCTGGATTTGCCGCCGGAAGCGGGTATGGCAAGAAGTGGCCGCCGGGGAGGGGCCACGGACCGGTTCGAGGACGAGGCCATGGCGTTCAAGCGTGCGGTTCGCGAGTGCTATCTTGACCGTGCCGCCAGGTATGCGGACCGGATGCGCGTGGTGGATGCCGGGGGCAGCGTGGCGACGGTGCAGCAGGAGATCTCGAATTTGCTGCAGGATTTTCTGACCGCACGCGGCGGACACTGAGATGGACCCTCTGTATCCCTGGCTGGTGCCACAGTGGCCGAGGTTTTTCACCGACGGTCCGGTATTTCACCAGGGCCTGGTGCTGGCAGGAACTTCCGGTATCGGAAAACGCGAGTTCGCCGCCATGCTGGCACAGCGACTGCTGTGCCCGGAGCCTGGAGAACTGCCCTGCGGCCGGTGCCGGGACTGCCGCCTGTTTGCCGCCGGCTCCCATCCGGACTTTCATGTGCTGATCACCGAGCATGAACGCGAATCCTGCAGGCTGGACCTGCTGTCCGCCTATGCGGCGCGTTACCCGGACAGGCCGGGAAGGGAGGGCCGCAGCGGGCCGTCGAGGGTGATTACGGTGGAGAAGATCCGATTGCTGATCGACCGGTTCTACCAGTCCTCCCATTCCGCATCCGGCCGGGTGGCCCTGTTGGTGCCCTCGGACCGGATGAACGCCAACGCATCCAATGCCCTGCTGAAACTGCTGGAGGAGCCGCCGCCGGGTGCCCGCTTCGTGCTGGTGACGGACCGGCCGGGATCCCTCCTGCCCACCATCCGCAGCCGCTGCGTGGTGGAAACGCTCACCGGGCCGACCGCGGAGTCATCCGTCGAGTGGTTGCGGAGCCGGACGGATGCCGATGATCCGCTGATTCGGGATGCCGTCTCCTCCGGGATGGGGCCGCTGGATATTCTGGCCGACCTGGAAAGCGGAACGCTCTCCTGGCAGGCCGCCAACCTCGGTTCGCTCAGGGACCTGTGCGCGGGGAAGGGGGACCCCATCGCGCTGGCGGAATCCCTGGCGAAACAGGATCCGTTGCCGTTGCTCGGCTGGCTGCAGCGTTTGACCGGCCAGTTGATTCGATGGCAGACGGCTGGTGGCGACGCGCCCTGGGGCGTTCCGGAACGCGGGGGAGCGGGCTGTCCGTCCATTTCCCCGGGGGCCCTGTTCGCGCTCTATGATAAAATCGGGTTCTATCGGCGCATTGCCCGGGATCAGTTGAACCTGAGGCTCGCCCTGGAGGAAATTCTCGTTGCGCTGGGTGAAGCGGCCCTGCCCGGGGATTGACTGACCGGCAGCAGACGCCAACGTACCGACACCACCCGTGACGCCCCGGGACGGTCATGGAGGATCATCCGGCTTCACTGGCCCGAACAGGAATGCCCCTATGCAACTGGTAGATTCCCACTGTCATATCAATTTCGAACCGTTGGCCGGAGACATGGCCGGGTTGCTGGCCCGTGCGGCGGAAAACGGAGTCGGGCATATGCTCTGCGTATGCGTGAATCTTGAGGACCTGCACCAGGTGCTGGGCCTGGCCCGGGAGAACACCCATATTTTTGCCTCGGTTGGCGTCCATCCCTGCACCACCGAAGGGGAGGATCCGGAAGTGGACCGGCTGGTGGCGCTGGCGGACGATGACAGGGTGGTGGCCATCGGCGAGACCGGGCTGGATTATTTCCACCAGGATGACCGCCCCGAATGGCAACGGCGGAGGTTCGCCCGTCATATCGAGGCAGCCAAGGCGTGCGGCAAACCCCTGATCGTGCATTCCCGGGAGGCACCGGTGGACACCATGGACATGCTGCGCGATCTGGGCGCCGGGGAGGCCGGCGGTGTGATGCACTGCTTCTCCGGGGACTGGTCAATGGCACGCCAGGCCCTTGACATTGGCCTGTACATCTCGTTTTCAGGCATCGTCACCTTCCGCAGCGCCGAGTCGCTGCGTGAGGTTGCACGCAAAGTGCCGCTGGACCGGATGCTGGTGGAAACGGACGCGCCCTACCTGGCGCCGGTGCCGAAGCGCGGCAAGACCAACGAACCCTCCTACGTCAGGCATACGGCCGAATGCATCGCCGACCTGCGCGGCAAATCGCTCGAGGATATTGCCGGGGTGACCACGGAGAACTTTTTCCGCCTGTTTTCCGCAGCCCGCCCGGCTGCCGCCTGACCGGCGCCCTGAATGCCGGGCCTGTCCCGGCGGGCCGCCCTTCTAGCGGCGGTGAAATCCTGCAGGTGCGTGACCGTAGTCCCCCTCCCGGAACAGGAAACCGACCATGTGTTTTTCGATGCGTTCCTGGCAGGCCGGATCCGCGGAATTCAGTTGCTCCTCGTTGATGATCGTCACCAGCCGCTGAAGCCACTGATTCCATCCCTCGGCGGAAACATTTTCGTAGATTTTCCGGCCGAGTTCCCCGGGATAGGGCGGCTTGTCAAGACCTTCCGCCTCGATTCCCAGGACGGCGCATTTGACGGTTCTGCTCATGGAATTCTCTGGAATACTGGTTGCGGAGTTACTGCCGGAAAAGCGCCGGAACGGCGGCGGGGACTGCACCGCACCAGCCGGCCCCAGGGTGCATTTGTCACTTTTTTACCCGCTTGATAATGGGTACAATGGCTCCAGATACAACCCTGTCCGCAGGCGGGTTCCTGACTTCCCTGCGGTGCGGTTTGAATCACTATTGACAACAGGATGAGTGTAACATGATCGAATACAGCCATACCCTGAGTGAGTCGGAACTGACGGTGACGCAAAGCGCCCGGGACAAGATATCCAGCCTGGTAAGGGACACCAACGGAGAAGTGTCCGCAGTGAGGATCTATGTCTCCGGCGGGGGATGTTCCGGCATGAATTACGGCATGACATTTGCCGAGAAGGCGGAGTCCGCGGACAGCGTGATGTCGGACGGGTCCGGTTTCAGGCTGGTGGTGGACCCGGTGGCGCTGGGTTTTCTTGAAGGTGCCGAGGTGGATTATGTGGATGACGGAATGAATGCGTCGTTCGTTTTCAACAATGTCTTCCAGGCGGTGGGCGGCAGTGGAGCCTGCGGCGGCTGTGGCGGAGCCATGTGAGGACTGCCCGGGACGTGGCCATCTCCGCATGACCTGAATACAGATGTCCGACAAGAAGGAGCCCGGCGGCAATAACGGTTCCGGCACGGGACTGATTGTCGAGCGGAGCAAACCGAAGCTCAAGAAGCCACCGATGTACAAGGTCCTGCTGCACAACGATGACTACACCCCGATGGAATTCGTGGTGAAACTGCTGATGAAGATCTTTCATATGTCCCAACCCAAGGCCGAGCAGGTGATGCTGCATGTGCATACCCGGGGCATCGGTGTCTGTGGGGTTTTTCCAAGAGAGATTGCCGAAACCAAGGTCCAGCTGGTGATCGACTATGCCATGGAATACCAGCACCCCCTGCAATGCACCATGGATCTGGCATGATGGCGTCCGTGCAGGCATTGCTGGTTTACGACCTGTCCGCAACCCGGGATGTTTCCGTCCGTTCCGGCAAAGGCCATGCTGTCCGAAGAACTTGAAGTCACCCTGGGAACGGCGGTCAACTACGCCCGTACCCGCCGGCACGAGATCATCACCGTGGAGCACCTGCTTTACGCGTTGCTGGATGACAAGGAGACCAGCAAGGCCATACGGCTGTGCGGGGGGGATATCGGAGTCCTCAAGCAGTCTCTGGAGCAGTACCTGGAAAACGAGGTGCCGCAACTCGAGCCGGAAAGCGAGGACGAGCCGCAGCCGGGTCTCGGGTTTCAGCGGGTGCTGCAGCGAGCCATCATGCATGTGCAGAGTTCGGGCAAGAAGGAGGTCAAGGGCGCCAACGTCCTCGTGGCGGTGTTCAGCGAAAGAGAGTCCTTCGCGGTCTATTTCCTGAGCCAGCAGGAGATCAGCCGCTACGATGTGGTGAACTACATTTCCCACGGCATCACCAAGGTGCCGGAAGGGGACCGCCTGCCGGCGCCGGAGCAGGAGCACGAATACGATGGGGAAGGGGGGTATGAACAGACCGACGGTGCCCTTGAAAACTACACCATCAACCTGAACCAGCTTGCGGAACAGGGACGCATCGACCCCCTGATCGGACGCGCCATGGAACTCGAGCGAACGATCCAGATACTCTGCCGCAGGCGAAAGAACAACCCGTTGTTCGTGGGCGAAGCCGGAGTGGGCAAGACCGCGCTCGCCGAAGGTCTGGCGCGCAACATCGTGTCCGGCGATGTGCCGGATATACTCGGAAACTCGACGATCTATACCCTGGACATGGGTGCCCTACTTGCGGGTGCGAAGTACCGGGGTGATTTCGAACAGCGGCTGAAGTCGGTACTGAAAGCCCTGGACAAGGAGACCGGTGCGATTCTGTTCATCGATGAAATCCATACCATCATCGGTGCGGGTGCGGTATCCGGCGGGGCGCTGGATGCCTCCAACCTGTTGAAACCCATGCTGGCTTCCGGCGACCTCAAGTGCATCGGGTCCACCACCTACCAGGAATACCGCACCATATTCGAGAAGGACCGGGCCCTGTCACGGCGGTTCCAGAAAATAGACATCACCGAACCCACCATCGACGAGGCCGTGGAGATCCTGCGCGGGCTCAAGTCGCGCTTCGAGGAGCACCATGAAGTCCGCTACACCAACCCGGCGCTTCGCAGCGCGGTGGAACTTTCGGCCCGCTACCTCACGGACCGCCAGTTACCGGACACCGCCATCGACGTGATCGACGAGGCCGGTGCCCGCACCCGCCTGGCAGACGCGGACAGGCGCAAGAAAACCGTGGGCGTGAAGGATATCGAGAAGATGATCGCGGACATCGCACGGATTCCGCCCAAACATGTCTCGGCGTCCGACGTTCAGGCCCTGAAAAACCTGGAGCGGGACCTGAAGATGGTGGTGTTCGGGCAGGACACTGCCATCGAAGCCCTGTCGTCCGCCATCAAGATGGCCCGGTCCGGACTTGGCAATACCGGGCGCCCCATTGCCTCGCTGCTGTTTTCCGGGCCCACCGGCGTCGGCAAGACCGAGGTGACCAGGCAGCTCGCCAACACCCTGGGCATCGAGTTCATCCGTTTCGACATGTCGGAGTACATGGAGCGCCACACGGTGTCTCGGCTCATCGGCGCTCCCCCGGGATATGTCGGCTTCGACCAGGGCGGGTTGCTGACGGAGTCGATCAACAAGCATCCCCATGCGGTGCTCCTGTTCGACGAGATCGAGAAGGCCCACCCCGATGTATTCAACATCCTGCTCCAGGTCATGGATTACGGCAACCTGACCGACAACAACGGCCGCAAGTCGGATTTCCGCAACGTCATCATCATCATGACCACCAATGCCGGCGCGGAGCGGGCCGCCAGGGAATCGATGGGCTTCATCACCCAGGACCATTCCACGGATGACATGGAGGCAATCCGGAAAACCTTTACACCGGAATTCCGCAACCGGCTGGATGCCATCATCCGCTTTGCCGGCCTGGACCCGGACACGATCCGCCACGTGGTCAAGAAGTTCCTGCTGGAGGTGGAGCACCAGCTCGCGGACAGGAATGTGATGATCGAGGTGGATGATGCGGCCCTTGACTGGCTGGCAAGGAAGGGTTACGACCCGGCAATGGGAGCCAGGCCCATGGCGCGGCTGATCCAGCAGGAAATCAAGCGGCCCATGGCGGATGAGCTGTTGTTCGGGAAACTGGCCAAGGGAGGCTGTATCAAGGTATCCGTCTCCGCCGACGACAAGGGTGAGGAGGTGCTGGCCTTTGACACCGAGGGCAGGTCCTGATCTGTTCGGACTGACCGGACAGGAGTTGTCGGCACGGGATCCCGTTCGGGCGCTGACAGCGGGTCTCGAAATCCCGGAACACCCGCCGACAGTTTCCCGCGACCGGGTCTAGGGTGCCGGTCAGGCCATTCGCAGGCGGGGCAGGGGGCGCTCGTTGATGGGCAGGTGTACCAGGGCCGCGGCCAGTCCCAGTATGATCCCGGCATACCAGATGCCATCGTAGGAACCGGTCTGGTCATAGATCCGTCCGCCCAGCCAGACCCCCAGGAAACTGCCGAGTTGGTGGCTGAGGAATACGATCCCGAACAGCATGGACATGTAGCGGACGCCGAACACCTGGGCGACTATGCCGGTGGTCAGGGGCACCGTGGAGAGCCAGAGAAGACCGATGGCGCCGGCGAAGGTGAGAATGACCAGAGGGGTCTTCGGCAGCACCAGCAGGGCCAGGATCGCGACCGAGCGCAGGAAGTAGATCAGGCTGAGCGCCATTTTCTTGCTGAACCGCTGGCCGGCGATCCCGGAGAGAACGGAGCCGACGATGTTCATCAGCCCGATGACGCCGATGGCCCAGGCACCGATCACGGGGTCCATGCCCAGATCCTGGATGTAGGCGGGGAAATGCACGGTGATGAACGCCAGGTGGAACCCGCAGACGAAGAAACCCGCGGTGAGCAGGATGTAGCCAAGGTGGCCGCCCGCTTCGCGCAGCGCCTCGCCCATGGTCTGGTCCACGGTCTCTCCCACGGACTGGTTGGGATCGTTGGGCAGGACAAAGGACAGCGGAACCATGACCATGAGGATCGATGCCAGCAGCACCAGCGCCGTGATCCAGCCGAAGGCCCCGATGAATCCCTGGGTGATGGGTGAAAACAGGAACTGGCCGAGGGAACCGGCCGCCGTGCCGAGCCCCAGAACCATCGACCGCTTTTCCGGTTCCACCACCCGGGCCATGGACGCCATGGCAATGGTGAACGCGGAGAACGCGATGCCGACTCCCGCCAGAATCCCGCCCGTGAGATGGAGCAGCATGGGCGTGTCCGCGATGGACATGCCGTACACCGCCAGGGCGTACATGACGGCACCGGAAATGATGACCCAGACGGGTCCGAAGCGGTCTGCCAGTGCCCCGGCGAAAGGCAGGCTGAGGCCCCAGAAGAGGTTCTGCAGCGCCATGGCAAGGCCGTAGATTTCCCGGTTCCAGTCCATGGACACGGTCATGGGCTCGAGAAACAGCCCGAACCCGGAACGGACGCCGAAGCCGATCAGGGAGATCAGGCACCCGGCGGTAATGACAAGGAGGGGAGTCCGCCAGCTGCCGCTGGGCGCATTCATTACCGATTGCCTGGAATAGCCCGGAATCCGTTCAGCGATGCTTCCACTGGGCCTCGCGCTTCTCGGCAAAGGCCGACATGCCTTCCTTCTGATCCTCGGTGGCGAACAGGGCGTGGAACTGGCGACGTTCGAACAGCAGTCCTTCCGCCAACGCGGACTCGAAAGAGCGGTTGACGGACTCCTTGCAGGCCATCACTGAGGGCAGGGACTTTCCGGCAATGGCCTGCGCGATTTCCAGGGTGCTTTCCAGCAGTTCTCCGGCGGGCACGATCCGGGCAACAAGGCCCGCACGTTCCGCCTCCTCGGCGTCCATCATGCGCCCGGTCAGGCACAGGTCCATGGCCTTGGACTTGCCCACCGCCCGCGTCAGGCGCTGGGTGCCACCGGCACCCGGAATGATGCCGAGGTTGACTTCCGGCTGTGCGAACCGGGCGTTGTCCGCAGCGACAATGAAATCGCACATCATGGCAAGCTCACAACCGCCCCCCAGGGCGTATCCCGCCACCGCGGCAATGACCGGCTTGCGGCATTGCAACACCGCCTCCCAGTTGTCGGTGATGAAATCCTGCCGGAAGACATCCATGTAGCTCTTGTCCTTCATTTCCTTGATGTCTGCACCGGCGGCGAAGGCTTTCTCGTTGCCGGTGATCACGATTGCCCCGACTGCGTCGTCATTCTCGAAGCCACGCAGAGCCTGGCCGAGTTCTATCATCATCTCGGATGAAAGCGCGTTCAGCGCCTCGGGCCGGTTCAGTTGAATGAGCCCCGTACGGTCACGGGTCTCCACGAGAATGGTGCTGTAGGCCATTGGTAGAATACGAAATGGGATTGATCTAGACTATAACGCAAAACGTATCCTCCCCGGCATGTTGCCGGTTTGTTCGACGGTTTATTCGAAACAGAAAAGCGGCCCGATGCGTCCGGTGATCGCAGAACCGCGGGATGAGAAACATGACAGACACCTTTGAAGAGATTTACCGCCGCTCCATTGACGACCCGGAGGGGTTCTGGGGTGAGGCCGCCGAACTGGTACACTGGTACCGCAGGTGGGACACGGTTCTGGACGACAGTGATGCGCCGTACTATCGCTGGTTTGCCGGCGGCCAGACCAATGTCTGCTACAACGCCGTGGACCGGCACGTGGAAGCCGGTCACGCGGACCAACTCGCCATTATCCACGACAGTCCCATCACCGGGACCCAGCAGAAGATCACCTACGGGGAACTGAGGGACAGGGTGGCTGTCTTCGCCGGCGCCCTGGCCGCCCAGGGCATTTCCGCCGGGGACAGGGTCATCATCTACATGCCCATGATCCCGGAAGCGCTTGTCGCCATGCTGGCATGCGCCCGGATCGGTGCGGTCCACTCGGTGGTGTTCGGCGGGTTCGCTTCCAACGAGCTCGCCGTCAGGATCGACGACTGCAAACCCAGGGCGATCGTGGCCGCTTCCTGCGGTCTGGAACCGGGCCGAACCATCGAGTACAAGCCGCTCCTGGACAAAGCCATTGAACTGGCCGACCACAAGCCGGAGCACTGCATCGTATTCCAGCGGCCCCAGGTGCAGGCGGAGATGTCGGCCGGGCGGGACATCGACTGGAATGAAGCCGTCGCGGCGGCCACACCGGTGGATTGCGTACCGCTGGACGCCCTGGCGCCCCTGTACATACTCTATACCTCCGGCACCACCGGCCAGCCCAAGGGAGTGGTCCGGGACACCGGCAGTGGCATAGTCGCCCTCAACTGGACGATGAAGAACATCTACAACATGGACCCCGGCGAGGTGTTCTGGGCAGCCTCCGATGTCGGCTGGGTGGTCGGGCATTCCTATATCGTGTACGGTCCGCTGCTTGGGCGTAACACCACCATCGTTTTCGAGGGCAAGCCTGTGGGGACGCCGGACCCCGGCGTGTTCTGGCGCGTCATCGAGGAGCATGACGTCAAGGTGCTGTTCACCGCACCCACCGCGTTTCGCGCCATCAAGAAGGAGGATCCAGGCGGCGTCTACCTGGACAGGCACGACACTTCCGGTCTGCGGGCCCTCTTTCTCGCCGGTGAGCGGACGGACCCCGACACGCTCCAGTGGGCAACAGACAAGATGGGCGTGCCGGTGATCGATCACTGGTGGCAGACCGAAACCGGCTGGTCCATCTGTGCCAATTGCCTCGGCATCGAACTGCTTCCGATCAAGGAAGGATCGCCGACCCGGCCCGTGCCGGGCTGGGCAATGGCGGTACTGGATGATGACGGCAATCCGGTGGCTGCGGGCGACATCGGCTCCCTGGTCGTGGAACTTCCGCTTCCGCCGGGCACTTTCCCGACATTGTGGAATGCCCGCCAGAGAATGTTTGATTCCTATTTCAGCCGCTTCCCTGGGTACTACGAAACCGGTGACGCCGGTTTTATCGACGGAGACGGATATGTATTCGTCATGTCGCGTACCGACGACGTCATCAACGTCGCCGGCCATCGCCTGTCCACGGGTGCGATCGAGGAGGTGCTGGCGGCACATCCCGACGTGGCGGAATGTGCCGTCATCGGTGTCAGGGACCAGCTCAAGGGTGAACTGCCGCTGGGCTGCCTGGTGCTCAGCAGCGGCGTCGACAGGGATCATGCGGACATCATCAGGGAATGCGTAGGCCTGGTACGGGAGAAAATCGGACCGGTGGCCGCGTTCAAGCTGGCTGCGGTAGTGGCCCGCCTGCCCAAGACCCGCTCCGGCAAGATTCTTCGCGGCACCATGAAAAAGATAGCCGACAGTGATGAATGGAAGATGCCTGCGACCATAGACGATCCGGTGATCCTGGACGAGATTGGCGCCGCCCTGAAAACCCTGGGCTATGCCACCTGACAGCCGTCCGTGATAATCTGCTGTGAGGCATGTCTTCATCATGGACCCCCTCGGGTCCGTGAAACCCTGGAAGGATACGACCTATTTCCTGATGCGGGCCTGCGTGGAGCGGGGGCATACGGTGGGTTACGCGGACCCCGGCTGGTTGAGCCTTCGGCACGATGAACCGTATTCCAGGATACAGTGGCTGGATGTTCGGGATGATCACGATGTTCCGTTCACCGTGCTTGCGGATGAAACCGTTCCCCTGTCCCGGGCGGATGCGGTCTGGCTGAGAACCGACCCGCCCTTCGACCGCGGCTACCTGTATACCACCCTGCTGCTGGACTTTCTTCCGCCGACCACCCGTGTGATCAACCGGCCGCAGGGTGTCAGGGACTGGAACGAGAAGCTTGCGGCGCTGGCGTTTCCGCGCTACACCCCGCGGACCCTGGTCAGCAATTCGGTCGAGGAGATCCTGGCATTCGCGGACCGGATCGGCAGAATTACGGTAAAGCCGGTTGACGGCCACGGCGGCAAGGGAATCGTCTTTTTCTCGCCGGGCGAGGACCCGTCGCCACTCGAGGCGGCCACCCGGGCGGGGCAGCACTGGGTCGTCTCCCAGGAGTACCTGCCGGCGGCACGGGAAGGGGACAAACGGATTCTCCTGCTCCAGGGCGATCCCCTGGGATCCATTCTGCGCGTGCATGCCGAGGGTGTGGAGCTGAACAACCTTGATCAGGGGGGTAGCGCCCAGCCGGTGGACCTGACACCCAGGGATCGTGAAATCTGTGCGGAATTGAAACCCGCGCTGGTTTCCCGGGGGATATTCTTCGCGGGAATAGATGTGATCGGTGGCCAGCTGATCGAGGTCAATGTCACCAGTCCCACCGGCCTCCAGGAGATGAGCCGCTTTGCCGGTGAGTCCCTGCATCACCGGATCATATCCGCGTTGGAATAGGCAGGCGGACACAGCGGCGGCAATACCGGATTCCCGTGTGACCAGTTTCAGTTTGCCAGGTCCCGCATGCGGGAAACGAAGGGTGGGACGCCTGGCCTTGCTGCTGGCCGTCCTTGCTGGTCCGGCATTGGCGGACTGTGACCACTTCACTCCCCAGGGGCGGCCCTTCCACCGCGCATCGGACAATGCTTCCGGGACGGGCGGCGCCCCGGACTGGGTCATACTCTGCCATGCCGGCCAGGTCGTTGCATTCAATCCTGCCCGCAACGTTCCAGACTGGGTTGCCTACCGGCTACGCAGGGAGGATCTCATCAGTCCGAGGACGGAACGAAGGGAGGCATACCGGCCGGACCCCGGGGTTCCGCTGAAACACCGGGTGGCGGAAGACGACTACCGGAAGACGGGCTACGACCGGGGGCATCTCGCGCCAGCGGGATCCATGAAGTGGTCCGAGGCGGCCATGAGCGAGAGCTTTTTCATGAGCAACATGGCGCCGCAGGTAGGCGCCGGATTCAACCGGGGCATCTGGCGGGTGCTGGAACGGAAGATGCGGCAGTGGGGGTGCGAACGTGGCCTGCTCCATGTCGTCACCGGACCGCTCTACGAGGACCGGGAAACGACCAGGCTTGCCGTGGACATGGACGGCGACGGGGTGGATGACAACGAGATCCTGGTTGATGTGCCTTCGCATTTCTTCAAGTTGGCTCTCGACCCCGGGCGGATGGAGGCCATCGCGTTCATACTGCCGAACCGGAAGCTGGCGGCGGACAGCCTCTCCGGGTTCCTGACGAGCATCGACGAGATCGAGGCACGCAGCCGTCTCGATTTCCTGCCGAATCTCCTTGACGAAGTGGAGCACGACATTGAGCGTCGCGTGGAACCCGGGCTGTGGGGCAGGCCAGTCGCCGCCGCTTGCCGGGCGCTTCATTGAGGCATGGCGATACCGCAAATGGCAGTGTCCGGGTGACACGCCGCGGTAATCCCGCACCCGGTCCCGGATCCCGGCCGGACAGCATCCCAGGACCTGTCATTGTTAATTATGCTAAATTGACGCACAACGGTCCCGTATTGCAGTCAGAATGCTCGAAACAAACCGCAAACTCAACCAGTCTGTTCGCTTCCTTGGAAATTTCCTGACGGATGTGTTCCATTACCTGGCCCTGTTCGTGATCGGCAGCATGGTGGTCTGGTCCGCCGGGGCAGAGTTCCTGCACCTGATGGCCAGCAAGCGCTCGGCATCCATCGAGGATATCCTGCTGCTTTTCATTTACCTTGAACTGGGTGCCATGGTCGGCATCTATTTCAAGACCAAGCGCATGCCCGTGCGTTTCCTGATCTACGTGGCCATAACAGCCCTCACCCGCATGCTGGTGGGCATCATCCAGGTGGACCACCACCTGGTGGAGGAAATACCGATCGGGGAGTTGCCGGTCCTGCCCCTGATCTACATCTCCTCCGCAATCCTGATCCTGGCGCTGGCCACACTGGTGATTCGGTTCGGTTCCTTTCGCTATCCGTCGGAAAGCCTGCACGAAGATACCCCCAAGGATGTCTGACATTCACGGTCGGTATGGCTTTCGCGCCCCGTAACGGACACCTCCACTGATGCGGCATCGATGGCAGCCTGTCCATGAGATGCCCTGCCGGGAGGCAGGGTAGGAACCGGGCGGTCTCCATTTTCCGGAGAAACCGTATCCGCGGTGTAACAAGACCGTCAGGACGGCGAGGCTGCTGGATTACCCGGAATCGGCCGATCAGCGAATCGCAGGATGACCGGATTCCCACAGCAACCGGTCTGCCCTGAAGCTGTGCGGTGGTAAAGGGGACTCAGCCGGGACAGCGGGAATCCTGCATGTAGTCGTGTACCTTGATCTTTTCCATTACGATGTCTGCCCTGGCCTGCTCGACGGCAGACTTCAGGCTGTCCGAGAGCAGGCCGGCATTGTGCTCGTCCTGCACCCAGTCGACACCGCCCTCGGCAAGACCCAGGCTGATGACACCGGCAGTGAAGTTGCCGTTCAGCCCGTCACTGAGCGTCTGGTAGGCAGCCACATCAACACGCTTCAGCATCGAGGTCAGCACCGATCCGGGCGCCAGCCCGTTCTGGTTCGAGTCGACGCCGATGGCAAGCCTTCCGGCTTCGGCTGCGGCCCGGATGACTCCGATGCCGCTTCCGCCGGCAGCATGATAGATGACATCGGCGCCCCGCTCGATCTGACCCTGTGCAAGTTCCGCGGCCCTCGCCGGATCTCTCCAGGCGGAGGGAGTCGTTCCGATCATCGCCTGCAGGACCTCGATGTCGCTCCTGGCAGCCTTCGCACCCTGCAGATAGCCGCAATGGAACCTGTGGATGAGGGGGATATCCATGCCGCCCACGAAGCCGACCTTGCCGGTCCGGCTGGCCAGGGCCGCCGCGACGCCTACCAGATAACTGCCTTCATGCTCCCTGAAAGCGTACTGGCGCAGATTGGGACGGTCCAGCCAGGAGACGTCGATGATCGCGAATTGCCGGTCGGGATAATCGGCCGCCACTGCGTCGATTGCATCCGCTTGGGCGAAACCCACCGCAATCACCATGGTTGCCCCACTTTCCACCAGTTCCTGTATCTCCTGCTCGCGCCGGGTCCTGTCGGCAATGAGCAACTCTTCGACCCGGACGCCCGTCTCGTCGGAGAACTTCCGCAGACCATTCCAGACGCCCTCGTTGAAGCCCTTGTCGAATTTGTTGTCGGTGTCATAGACCACCGCGGGCCGGAAGTCTCCGGCGAACGCGATGCCGATCATGGGGACCGACAGCATCGCCACGCAGAAAAGGGTGAGAATCCTCATTCCGGACACTCCACGAACAGGTGTAAGTGATAATCCGAAGGATGGGTCAATTTCCGGGACAAATCAACTGATGCCGGAACAATAGGGACAGGCCGGTTATTCGTCCCCCGGGAAGAGGGTTCCCGCCGGTGTGTCCCTTGACGGCTCCGGTAATGCGCGTCGTCGGTTGGGATCGATTCTTTACAGAATGTTTACCCCATGCTTACCCCGAATTTGCATCACTCCGGAGACAATGGAATCCTCGAAAAGTGCTTGTCAAATGACAATGCAGGAAGGACCGGAACATGAACAAGAGCAAGATTTCCCTTTATTCCGTCCTCGGTCGCATGATCGGCAGGCTTCGTGCCTGGAACCGGCGCCGTCAGGCAATTAGGGCACTGCAAGCATTGCCGGATTACCTCCTTCGGGACATCGGCATTGAGCAGCACGAGATCATGGAAGGTGTGGCGCTGCACGACAGTGCCTGCCCGCAGTCTCAAACACAGCCACGGTCACGGCATCAACCAGGAAGTGCGAAGATCGAATCACTGCCGATAACGCCAAGAATCAAAGACGCAGCGTAGATTGCGTGATACTCCTCCAGTGGTGTTCATTGCAGACCCTCACCCCGAGGGTCTTTCTTTGGGTGCCGTGCCTGGTTGACAGTCTGGAAGCCTCACGGATTCCGGAAAATCCCGGGTTCCGTCCGCAAGCCTTCGCGAAGGGCAGGCGAACGTCGGCAGCGGTACAGGTGGACAGAACTATTGAGCATTGAAAGTAGCTGTTCAGGTGACGAGACTGTCTTGTGTGTCGTACCCAAGCTCGCGGCCTCACACTGGTGAGAGAACGGGAGGCCCTGAGGTGTCGGAGAACCATCATCAGTTTCCCTCCAACGGCGAAGTGTTGACTCGCGTTTCGATTGCCGCGCATCGCTCCATCAGCGTGTCGAAGGGCTCGTTTTCGTCGAGCAGCATTCCGTCTGCCAGCATCCTTGCGTAGTCGTCGGCGAGCACTGCATGCGCGGTGCCGGAGGGAACGAGCTGGAGGCCGCCGGAGACCGCTGCCTCATAGTCGATCCTGCCGCCGTGGGCATCGTTCTCGGCGAAGAACATGGCCTTGTGGCGAGCAACCGAGAGAGCGAGCGCGTGATCCGCCAGGGCATTCGCCGCAATCCCCGCCTCGTCGAGGCGAACGAGATCGTGCCAATGCCGCGAGAGTCGCTCGCCTCGGTGCCGCTCTTGGCGGCAGAAGACGTGGATGGCGGTCGCCTTCTCCCAAAACGTCCGCTCCGCCAGCATCACGGTCGGGTGCGCCTCGGGAAACGTCAGATCGGGAAGACAAGCTGCTGCATCGCATACGATAGGTCGGTTCGAGTGCGGTTCACCTGTTGATTGGGCGCCAAACTCGACCATGACTTCAGGGTGAACGAAGCCGCTCTCCTCGAACAGAGATTCGTAACCGATGTAGAGTCGATCCCCTTCCGCACGGATCCGTGCCTCGAATCCGGCGCGGGAGAGCCCTGCTTCGACAATCCCGTGGGCCTGATCCCGGACCCATTCTGCAAGACGGGCACGAATGGCCCGTGTCCAGCGCTTCTCCTGACTGCGCGTGGGCGGAAGCGCCTCTTCCCCGGTGCCGGAAACCAGGTCCGGCGCGAAGGCCCGAATATCGTAGGTGATATCAATGTCTTCCGAGAAGCGACGTATCGCACGCCACACCTTCGACAGCGAAGTGCCGCCCTTGAAGATCAGATTCCCGGCGAACGGAGTGTCGAACAGCACGCTGAGGGTCGCGACGACCCAGACGTCCTTCTCCAGAAGATGTGCCTTGTGGCTGCTGTTCCGCTCTGCCACTTCCAGTGCATCGCGCCTGTCGTCGAGCGAGAGATGGTGAAAACGCGTTTCAGCCATTCGCAAGGTGGGCACTTACCGGTTCCGCCAGCCAGTTGGGCATCACGGCCCGCGCGGCCGCAAGCTCGTCCCGATCCGATTCGGAAAGCGTCGGCAGGACCGCTTCGAGGCCGTCCTCGACCTCGGCGGGGCCCAGCCATGCCAGGGCTCGTATGACGTCTCCCGCTTTTTGGTGGGGGGCCGCCAGTTGCCAGCGCGGTGCGTGACGCAGGTCGACGATTGACGGGCCGAAGTGGAGTCGTCGGTTGGGACCGGAGGTGAGATAGACCATACGTACCGGATTCTGCGTGGTCAGACCGAGGCGGTTTGCCGCCGCGCCGCCGCACGGAACGATCGTTTCGACCCACAACTTCGATAGCGCGGAGAGCGCCTCGTCAATACGGGGAGACCGAGGGCCGAAGCGGGTTTCGACCGGGCGCATGTAGACACCCTGGCAGATCCGCATGAGATCGCCGGATCGTGCGAGACGCGACAACGCCTGGTCGACGGCCGCCCGGTTGCCGAGGTGAAGCAGGGCTGCCGGGCACAACGGCGTGGCTTCGGGAAGCGTCGTGGCGTGCTCCATGATGCGATGGGAAAGGCTGCGCATGTTTCGTTTCTTCATCCAAAGATGTCAGAAATATAGTGATAAAACTATCATAATTTAACGCTGGAGAGAAATCGTCTGCGGCCACGGATGGAAACGGAAAGGCATGGGATGTTCTGTCCCGTGTTCGCCGGAAGCATGTCTTCCAAGTAGGTTTGTTGGTTCGCACGCGCGTAGCGCACTTGCGAGCGGAGGTGAAAAGATCGAAGTGGAAGCCGGAACACCAGTGGAAACAGCAACGGAGAATCCGGCCCGAAAGGGTCTCCCGATCCTTTCCGGACTGGAGCCCGCTTGGACTGCGACCCGATGGCAACGACCCTGGTCACGCCGGCATCACTCAGTCTCCCGCCGGTCACGGGGATCGTGGATCGCTCAGGCTGCGGGGCGCGCCAGCATTTGGCCGTAACAGTGTTGACTGAATGGGGTGGTCTGTCGACCTGGGGCTATTCCATCATCACCAATGTAAAACCCGTTGTCCTTCCTGGTCTGGATTCCTAGGGATTGCCCCTTCTGCGGTTCACTGATGCACGTCTTTTATATTCCGCATGCCCCGGAAGATGCCGCGTGTGCCGCCGGATGACTTCTGGGGAAAAGTCCGCGAAGTGCCGCTCGACCAATGCTTCAGCAACCTTCGGGTGCACTTTCGACAGGTCGCTGATTACCCAGCCGATCCCGGTCTGTATGAACCGGTCGCGCTCTGGGACGAGCGCTTCGACCGTTGCCTCGATGACGGGGTGGTAGGCTTCATCACGCACGACAGTCCGGAACGGGACGATCGAGGAGCGCCGTTGCCAGAGGTTCTCGGCGCCCCGCCACTCGGCCACCCGGCGCGCGACCGGCATGTCGTAACGTGCAATCATGGGACCCAGTACCCGCACGCTGAGCCAGTCCGTGGTCGACCAGTCGAAGAACGCGCCCGAGGCGAAGAGGTTTTCCGCAGCGTCCAGGATCTGCACCGGGTCCATCCGCCGCAGCAGGTATTTCTGGATGTAGAGTGTGCCGGCGAACTTGTCCTCCGCGAAACGCCCTTCAATCAGTGACCTGGCGAGGGCGAGCTGGTCCTTGTCGGGCCACTGGCCGAGGTCGTGAACACGCCGCCAGTCAGCGAGAATACGGCTGACCTGGGGGGTCTTCACGCCGCGGTAGGAGACAGCATGCTTCAGATAGTTTTCGAACCATGCCTTCGTGGCCGGCTCGGCGACAGCCTCAAGGCGGCGCCGGAGGTCGGTGGCGGTCTCACGGGGTGTCACGGACGGATCGGAGGCGAAAGGGTGTCGGTGCTGGCCGGGCCAACCGATTGTTGGAGGCCGGGGCAGCTGCCGGGGTCTTTCGATGCGGAGGATCCCATGTCGGCTGCGCCTGAACCTGACCCTGACCCTGACCCGGACAGAAACTAGATGACCGCTCCGGCCTGAAGACCGGGTTCGTGTGCCCGAAAGTACAAGGCGTGATCCCATTCGCGATACCGGAGGCGTTCATCGGTGGTGGCATATCGGTTCAGGTTAAGGATGACTAGGCAGGGTCTTCGCATGTGGTCCGCCGGTTGGCCGCTGCCGAAGCGCTCCTTCGGTTTTGCCGCATTCCCGTTCACGGATGGCTACGCTGCGTGGTCGATACACCAAAGTCATGGTCCCGGTCAAGGGCGGGTAATGGCCCGGAAGGCTCCTTCCAGG